>JAZLCY010000127.1:0-10734 GCA_045614485.1 Eubacteriales bacterium | reverse complement strand
TAATCCTTGACAGTGTAAGACTGAAGTAGCATTTCATACTCCTTTTTTTCTTTCACCCCGTATTATATCTGCTTTTGCGCCAAAATGCAACACCGCCGCCCGATTGTTTAAAATATATTTACATCACCGGCGCGATGCTTTAAAAAGAGTGTCCGCTAACCGAGTTTTCCCTTCTTACGAGTGAAGTTTTGCCAAGAGATGATCGGCAGGCAAACTCAACCTCACCCGTTGGGCGCAACAAACGTCACTGCAAATGAAAAGCAAAGCAGGTTTACTTTCGTAAAAAACATCACAAAAAAACAAAAAGAGATAACGTTTCGGCCTTAGACCGATTTGTTATCTCTTTTTGTATAACGAAAACCACGCGATAGCCGCGTGGTTCAAAGAGGCTATGCCGGTGATAAAAAGCAAACGAAATGTAGAAGGAGAATGTTCTTGTGCCAAAGGCTCCCTTGAACGGCGACCTGCGATAAAGCAGGTTCGCCGAACGATGTTTGCCCTTGCGGGCAAGTGATGTCGGCGTTGCCTTGTGGTGTAGCCTGCGGCAATGATGTTGTGCCTCCGGCACAATGAGCAAACATCACATCATTTTGCGCCTATGGCGCAATACATCATTGTGCATAAGCACAACATCATTATGAGCGAAGCGAATAACATCACTCCTTTACCACCCGAAAACAAAACATTGTATAACACACTATACTTTGCAGGCAAGGCAGTGCGCAAAAAGGACGAGATTTTTCTCGTCCTTTTTGATTTTACTATAAAACTGCATTACGGTAGGTATCCCGGAGGAAGGCTTGGTTTTAGTCCTGCTCGAGCGGGTTTGCGTAATAGATGCATGGCTGGTGGGCCAATAAAAAGCGCACTTGTGCGTAGCCAGTAACAGGTAGGGCTATGCCCGAAACTGAAATACCCCTCTTTTACGGGGGGATATTTATTGTGTGTACAGAGAATAGCACCGTTTTTACGGAGTGCTATGCATCTTATCTTTTCTTTGAATGCCTTTTCTTTTTTAGTATTTTGCGCTCAAGCCTTTTTTTAAGTTTTGCTTCTTCCTTTTTGTTTTCGGAAATGTCAGAAGCACTTGATATAAAGCTTGCCGCAAGGCCGAGAGATGCGCCGATAATAAGCGAGCTTGACACCGTATCCATTCCGAGAATAATGGACACGACCGCTGTAACCACGGCAGAGAAGGGCATTATAACCGCAACAACGTTTGCACTGACATATTTCATAGCCGTTGTTCTCACCGTCCAGCAAACCGCATTTGAAAGCACCCCGATACCGATAATACCGAGAAAAACGAGAAAGTTGGGGGTAAAGACAAGCTTATCCATCGGCTCACCGCCAAACCTGATAAAGTTAAAGGCGACAGCGACTATTCCCGAAAAGACAGATTGAACAAAAAGCTGAATCATAACGTATATCGGTGCATGAAATTTCTTTGCTAAAACACCCGTAAATGCGATGTTTACACCGTAGCATACACCTGCTGCGGCATTGAGTATATCCGCAACTCCGACGGAAAGTCCGAGAGAGAAAACGTTGCCGAGAATAAACGAGGATATAAGGCAGATAATGCTGGCGAACACGGTAAGTGCAGTCGGCTTTTTTCTTGTCAGTATAAAGACTAATATCGGCACTATGATGCAGGATAGATTTTCAAGAAATGCCTGCTTTGTGGGGGATGCATCGTATTTGTATGCGATAGCCTGTAAAAGTGCCGCTATACCAACAAATGCACCCGTTGGCACGGCAACAATAAAGTAGCTTTTGTTGATCTTTTTTAAATCCTTTGAAAAAATTATAAGCAGGGTGCATGCCGCTGCAAGGGTGGTTATAGTGCTGTAAAGCGCGGCACTGACGTGCTCGCCTATAAGTGCTTTTTTAAAGGTTGGGATAATACCCCATATAAATACAACGGCTATAATGCCGAGATATGCAAAAAGCCTTGATCTTTTCTTGCTATTCATAGTCCTGACCCGAATGATATTTTTTATAATTGTAGCACTTTTTTATTTATGTGTAAACTAAAATTACAAAAAAATATTTTTCTGTTGAATTTTATAAAAATAGGTGATATAATTGCTTTGGAATTAAGACATTTCTCATGCGAGAGGATACATTATGGAAGATAAGAAGATACTTAACGTTGCGGTTATCGGCTGTGGCAGAATATCGCTGATGCACCTTGAATCCTGCAAGATGCTTGGCCACAATCTCGTTGCCGTTTGTGATATCAAAGAGGACGTTGCCAAGGATACTGCTGAAAAGTACGGCTGTAAGGCATACACGGATTATATCGAGATGCTCGATAATGAAAAGCTTGATGCGGTGCATATCTGCCTGCCTCACTATATTCACTGCAAGGTTTCGCGCGCGGCTATTGAGCGCGGCGTTGCCGTGCTTTGCGAGAAGCCTATGGACATCAGCTATGAGGTGGCAGAGGAAACTGTTAAGTTTGCAGAGGAGCGCGGTGTTCTTTTCGGCATCATATTCCAGTGCAGATACAACAATTCCGCTCAGCTTGTTAAACGCGCTTACGACGAGGGGAAGCTTGGTAAGATCCTTTCTGCAAGAAGCGTTCTGACCTGGAACCGCGCAAACGACTATTACGTTGGAAGCGATTGGAAGGGCACTTGGGATAAAGAGGGCGGCGGAGTTGTTATCGACCAGGCCATTCACTCGATAGACCTTGTTAACTGGATCGTTAACAGCGAGATCAAGAGCGTAACGGCGGCACTTTCCAAGCACGGCCACAAGCTCTGCGAGGTAGAGGACACTGCAACAGGCGTTGTTGAATATGAGAACGGTACAGTGTTCGGGTTCTACTGCATGAACAACTACGCGGTAGACGAGCCTATTGAGATAAGACTTGAGTGCGAGAAGGGAAAGGTTGTTTTTGGCTACGACGATGCTTATATAACTTACAACGACGGCACTACCGAAGAGGCTCATCCCGGCAAGGATAGGATCGACGTTGGCGGCAAAGCATACTGGGGCTTCCAGCACACAAGGCAGGTAAAGCAGTTCTACGCGGCAGTTATGGGCGAAGAGGAGCTTGATATCACAGGCCGTGAGGCGCTTAAAACCCACAAGCTTGTTTGCAAAATATATGAGATAGGTAGAAAAACACTCATCTGATAAATACGGAGCGAATGACTTAACGTGACGTTCTTAACGGAGTATCACGCAGTCAAATCCGTCTTCGACGGGTGAAATCCACCTTTGGTGGATGAAATTTGCTATTCGTCGGGCGGACACGACGAATTACGCAATATACCGTAAGCGGTATGCGCACGCGATGAAATCCTGCTTCGCAGGGTTGTATTTAGACGGATTTGATTTCATCCAAGGCTTATCCTTGGATTTCATCTGAACGATGTGAAGATTTCATCGTTGCAGCGCAACGATTTCATTAAACAGACAGAATAAAGAGATAACATTTCGGCTACAAACCGAATTGTTATCTCTTTTTCTTGTATATGGGTTTGGGCTTAGCCCATTGCGTTTGATTGGTCAAATGCGATGCTTGCGCTTTTCTCAAAGTGAAAATTCTACGCTAAGGACATCACGCTATTCCATCGCTTTTTGTCGTTTTAATATGGAGCTATAAGCTTGCCTTTAACGAAACGGAACGAAATCGCTCCGTTTCGTTTTTTTGTTTTAAGCCCAAGTTTGCTTATTACCATTGATTTCGATCACAATGTTCTTGAGCTTGGAATGTTTAGGCAGGTAGAGGTCGGAAAGCGAATCAACGCATCCACCCTCAATGTAGAATGCCTTGGTAACGGTCTGATTGTTGTCATCATTCCAAGAGAAGGTAGGATAATACTCAAAGAGCGACTCGCTATACCAAGCAAGAATGCCGAGCGGCTTATCGGATGCGGTCGTTACCTCATCTACAATACCGGGTGCGGTGCAGGTATACGCCTGCGTTGTACGGGTGTATTGGGTTATAGTAACGTTCTTTGCGTGAACCTCTTCCGGCAGGTAGTTGCCTGAGGTAGCGGTCTGATCCTGGAAGCCGAAATCGTGGTTGGTATACTGCGCTCTTACAAGGTCAACGTAGTCCTTGTCGTAGGCGTTGCTGTGGCGAAGCTCAAGTCCGTCCACGTAAACGTTACCCTCCCAGCGAGAGCCGTAGTCACGGCGAAGGATGATACCAGAATAGCTTGCATCTGCGTAAACTACAACGTTGTTAAGCACGATGTCGCCTGCGCCGATAAGGTTGATATGCGCAAAGGTAGAATCCTCTATCGTAACGTTGTACGCCGCTGTGTGCGCATCAAAGGAGATAAGCACGCAGTTCTTAAGATAACTGTTTCTTATGCGGTTGGTACCAAACATGCCGGTTGTAGATACGTTTCCGTTCGCATCAAAGAAGGCGGAGCTTCTGCAGTTGATCCAGGACGTGTTGATAGAATCGGATGCATTAAGCTCGTAGCTTCCCATATAGGTGCCGTCCGTGGTGGTCTGCGGCGAGTGCTGGTCAACGATTATATCCTTAACCGTGGTGTTGTTAGCAAAGGTAACGATGATAAAGCCCTTGTAGGTCTGTCTCGGGAGATTCGGATCCTCGTTCATTATATGCTCAAGGCCCTGGATAGTAACGTTAGAGGTGCTTATCTGGATGCCACGCATACAAGCGTTGAAGGATGTCATATCGATGTTGGTCTGGTTGGGCTTAGTTTCAAACGTGCAGTTGATATTGCCGTTTGCGTCAAGGCCGGAGATCGTTATCGGAGCGGTTGAGATGGGGTATGCCACAGCCTTGAAGGAACATTCGGCAATAACCTCGTTATCCGTGCCTGCGCTACCGGGGGTAACCTGGTTCCAGTTGGGCTTGTAAATATAGTCCCACTCAATAGGAGTCGTGGGGTTAACGTTACCGAACTCGTCGATAAGGATAACCTCGTGGGTTGCCGCCTTAGATGCGTTTGCGCCCTCGCGGTGATATCTTGTCTGAGAGTAGTCGAGAAGCTCGATCATCATAGGCATACCGTTAGACCAACCGATATTCTTGGCGTTAGCGTTGATGATGCGCTTGCCGGAGACTGCGTTAAGGTTAGCTACGAGCTGATCTGTAATGTCAACTCCGCCGCCATTCTGATAGGTCGTGCCGTCAATAGTCGTATTAAGGCCCTGGATGTTGAACAGAGGCTTTTCGTAGCTCAGATCGCTAACGTTAAATATGCTGTCGTCAACGAGGAAATATGCGCCGTTCCAGTTGGTATCGGTCTTAACGGAAATGGTACCGATATTAGAGGAAAGCTGCGCTGTGCCAAGGTAGAAGTTGTAGTTACCTGCGTAGCATCCAACCTTGTAGCCTGCCGCCGCGCGGGTGTTTGCCTTGGAGTGGCAGAGATAGATCTGCGTATAAGCGTTGTAGTTATTATCAAACGCTTCCTGAATGCTTGCGTAGGTGTTTCTGATATTGTTCTTGATGTAGACCTCGTAGAAGAATACGTAGGTCTGACAGTCGGGGCAGAGAATACCGTTGTTGTTATTGGTTGCGTTCATGCTCCTGTTGGTAACGTTCGGGTGGTCGCAGTTGATAAATTCAACGGTTGCTGCGCCCGCCTTCTTCATTCCCTCGGGATATCTGTATCCTGCGGAGGTGATGCCAAACGCACGGAAGGTCTTAAGGAAATCACGGTATTTTGAAAGCTCTTCCTTAGTGAGGTCGGAGCCCTGGCCCATGTTAGCATAGTAAACGTTAAGGGAGTAGGTACCCTCTCTAACCTCGCCGTCCTCGGTGGTAACGGTTATCGTGATAACCTTATCCACGTTGTACATAGGAATGTTTTCAATATACGCTACGGTGAGGTAATTTCCGCTGTAAGAGGAATCGGTGGTGTTGAGGTTATAGGTAAGGGAGCCGAAGTTGTAGCCGTTCTCATCGGGCAGCTCGAAATAGCCGTCAAGGGTGATCTTAACGTCAACTACCTTCATCGCCTCGGTGAAGGTGAATCTCCATCTCGGCTGATACTCGGAAACCTCAAAGCTGATGGTTTCGATATATCCCTTAAGGTTGTTTACTGAGGTGGTGTACTCTGCGAAATCGTTGTCCGTGGGAAGCTCGGAGCAATACTCACCGTACTGATCAAGAAGGTCGTCAAGCTCGGTAACCGATGCGCCCTTGGTTGCAATAGCAAGGGTGTTGGAGTATCTTACCATATCGGCAATAAGGGTGTGAGTTTCGGGTGAGTGAGCGTCACTCTTAAGAATGCTTACAGCGTACTTGTAGGGGGAGAGGGCGATAGTCTGTGTAAGGGGATATTCTGTTCCGTTTTGCGTAACGGTGAATTTAACCTTAATTACTACGCTTTCGGTAAGTGCGGTCGCGCCAACGGTGTCTACAACGTACATCGTGCGGAAATCACCGTTAGAAAGAATAACGTTCTTGCCTACGATTTCGCTCTCACCGTCAGCCATAAATACGCCCGTTATGGTTATTCCCTCGGGTATCTCGGGAAGATAGAAGTTGATTGTGATATTGCCCGTCAAGGTAAGGTTGTACTCACCGTTTTTGAGGTGCGCCGTGGGGGGAGTATCAGACTTGATAGCGGGGTAGAAGGAAACCTCACCCTCAACCACGTATGTCGCAAGGTCAACCTTGTTTGTTGAGCCAAATACGGTAGTCCAACCGTCAAAGGTAGTAGTAAACCAACCGTTGCTTGAGCCGGGAGTGAATTCGGGGGCTTCGATACCAACCTTATTGAGTGCAACCTCGGTGGTGGTGAAAATGGTCTTTCCATCCTCGTAATACCACTTGATAGTTACAAGACGATAATCAACAACAGTGCCCTTGGCATAGGTGATGCTAACGCCGAGGATTGTAAAGGTGTATTCGCCCGTATCATCTACCAAAGAACAGTCTTGCGCAGGTGTCGCAACGTATGCGGAGTCAGCGGAGAGGGTAGTGCCCTTGCCGAGTATTACGTTTGCCGCCGTCATAGCGGGGATCTTGTTCGTTACCGAGTCTGCGACGTTGGTTGCGGGCTCCATACTACCTGCAATATTACAGCCTGTAAAGGTTACGTAGGTGTAAGCATTTATACAGGCAAAGAGATTCCTTCTTTCCTCACCGTCCATCGCGTCTCTGTATATATCACAGTTTGTGAAATCAAACGTAGAACGGAAGGTTGATTCGGTTGCGCCCGCAACTGCCTGTGATAAAAGAAGAGTATTTGTCTGAAGGTAGAACTTGGAGTTGTTTGCAGTAACGGTCGAGGTGTTGCGAGTATCTATAAGTGCCGATTGACCGCTCTTAGTAAGATTGAAGTTTACGTTTTCAATTCCAACAGTGAAGTTTGCATAGGTGTTTTGAATAAGCGCACCTGAGGTAATGTTAAGATTTTCAAGTATAACGGTTACCCCGGCTTTTTTGGTTTTGATTACATAATTAACAGAGCTGTTGGTTATGTTGATAGTGCCTTGCTTGCCCTCGCCGCCAGTTATTGTGAACGTTGAGCTGGATGCACTGGTAGGTTCAATTGCGAATTCTGCCTTTGTGCCGCTTGTTACGCCCTGTGTTATGTTAAGAGTATAACCGTTAAGATCGAGAGTGCACGTTCTGTATACCTTGATTTCTGTTGTGCTTGAATAATTTGCATCTTGGAGCAACATTATTACAGATTTTGCGCTGGCATTATTAAGAACCGAGTAGAGATCTCCGTCCGAATAAGTAACGGTTCCGTCGTTCTTTGTAACCTTATAAACAGCTTCCTTTATAACAAGCTGCTCTGCGGTGCTTGTTACAGACTTGCAGTATTCGGGAGCGATCGTATAGCCTGTTAAGGTAAAGCCGTTATAGTCAATGGTAATTTCCTTGCCTATGGTGATGCTCTCGGTGATATTTGCCATAAGAGCAATGATATCGCTTTTACCTGCCGCCTCGATAGCTTCGGCAAGGGTGTCGTATTTAACCTCACCTATTTGTGCAGCGGTGTATTCCATTACAACGTAGCCTATAATATATTCAATATCGTCAATACCTGCGATGCTGAACGTATGGGTGGATACGCCGTCTGCAATTATGGAATAGCCTGCAGGGGTTGTCGCATTGTAGCTTGAATCCGCAGAAAGGGTAGTGCCTGCACCGAGGTAAATGTTTTCTGCCGTCGCGGGTGTTAAGCTTCCTACAATGTTACATTCGTTAAAGTTAACTTTTGTGAGATCGTTAATGGAAGCAAAGATAGAGCTTCTTACACCGTTTTCAACTCCCTCACGGTAGATGTCGCATCCTGTGAAATTAAAGACGGATGCTGCTGTGGTGGAATAAATAAGGCAGTCAGCCGCAGCATAGAATTTACAGTTTGTTGCGTTGAACGTTGTTTCGGCAGATGCTTCAACAAGCGCATCCAAATTTGATTTATTAAGGTTGAACACTGAATTTTCAACGTTAACGGTAAAACCTGAATTCTTACTGTTCTGGATAAGAGAACCTGACGTAACGTTGAGGTTCTTCAGTATCAACTTTACACCTGTTATAGTGGTGCTGTTGGGGTTGGTCTTGAATACGTGATAAAGATCGTTGGTAACGTTGATAGTACCAACCTTACCCTCTCCGCCCGTCACTGTAAAGGTAATGTTCTTGTTATTGAAAAGGAACTCTGCCTTTGTACTGCTCGTAACGCTCTCGGTTATGTTAAGCGTGTGGCCGTTGAGGTCAAGGGTAAACGTTCTGTATACCTCGATGTATCCGGTTGCGCTGTGGTTTACGTCTTTGAGGAGCTTAACCTCTTTTCTGGGGGCATTTTTTATAGCTTTAAGAACATTATAAAATGTGTCGTCTGAGTAATATGTTGTTCCGTCAGTTTTGGTAATCAGAAAGTTAGCATCGGAAATCGGCTTAACGGTAAGCTGAGTGCTTGTGTTGAGCATAGAGGGGAAGTAACCGTTTGCAGCAGTTACGTTAGCTGCTGTAAAGCTGTTATACACAATGGTAAGGGGCTTGCCGATTTCAAGGGTTTCGGTTGTGTTGGCATAAAGAGTAATGGTAGCGCCGTCCTGCGCGGCTGCCACGGCATCGGCAAGTGATGAGTATTCGGTGTCGCCGATCTTTGCTACGGTGGGCAGCTTCACCTTTTGTACGGTAATAGTGCCGTCACCCTCAATGATCTCAAAGCCTGCAGCGGCGGAAACACCTGTTACAGTTTTGCCGTTGAGGTTGATTGTAAGGGGCTTATCGATAACAACGTTTACGTCGGTGCTCTTTATCATTTCGATAGTAGCGCCTTCGTCTGCCGCCTTTACCGCCTTTGCAATACTGTCATACTCGGTTTCGCCAACAGAAGCAACTGCGTTACCAAAGGGCATAAGGTCAGCATCGTAGCTGTCTCTGTCCCATCCGGTGATGTCGGTTCCGGCTGTACCGAGGTTTGCAGCAAGGGTGTCGGTATACGTAGTGCGGTCGTATGCGCGAAGTGCAACGTTATCAATGTTGACAACGTCACCTACGCCGATCTTGGGGATGTTAAATTGGAGCTGCTGAACGAAAACGCCTGTCATATCACCGTTCATCCAATTCTGAGCATAGCTTTCAGCAGGCGCCTCAAAGGTGTGCACGTAGATGATCTCGCCGTTAAGAACGGTGTAGCACTTGATATCAAGAGCGGGGGTAGAGCCCTTGGTAACGGGTACGCTTTCGACGATAATGCTTATATGTGACCATTCGTCCTTGCTGAGCGCTGTTCCTTCGCTATATCCGTATGAACCGTTACTTGCGTAAGAGTTGGTGCTTTGAACAACGATATCGTCACCGGCATCGGTAAATTTTATCAAATACTGCGATCCGTAGTAACCAAGTTTCTTGGAAGCATTATATCTAAGGTCTCCTCTTGCTCCGTCACTTCCGTAACCGCGGAAGTAAAATCCAAAGGTGGGCGCTATTGAAAGTTCACCCGTAGGGAAGAATACGTCAAAGTCAAGAACGTAATATTTAATATCCTTTAACGTGTTTCCGCTGTTAAGAAATGCGTCCTTGGCGTCATCGGTGGAAAGAGGGCTGGTATTTCCAACTCCGGTAGCGAGCTTAAGGTAGAAGGAGCTCGTGGCTGCCGCGGCCGTTTCATTTTTTATCTGAATGTATCTATCTGTACCATCCTTTTCCGACTGTACGATGTAGATTTGGGTAGCATCGTCGTCAGCCTGGAAGCCAAGAGTTTGGCCGGCATTCGCATTTTGCTTTGTAAAGCTGCCGGTTTTGTTAGTTCCGGTTCCGACATATTCCTTTACCGTAGAGTTGTTGAAGTTAGAATAGGAAACAAAGCTTTCTCCGGTAATCTTTTCAGCCTGGGCAGCTGTATAATTGAAGCCGTAAGCAGAAGCGCCTATTGCAAATACGCCGATAAGCATAACAAGCGTAAGCAAAATCGCTAAAAGTTTCGTTTGCTTTTTCATAAGACATCCCCTTTTCGTTCTTGTATTTGAGTAGTTTTTTAAAATCGTATCAATTATTCGGCGGAGCAGCCGAACGGTAGGGCTTATTCTTGCAGAATAAGCTCTCTATTGTAATTTTACCATACGGCAAGGAAAAAAAGATATACAAATAACACTACAAAAATATCGTTTTCCGAAACGAAAATGTAAATTTTAACAGAAAATATGACCTGTCCGCCGCTATATTTACAGCTCGGTTTTTACAAAATATAATGTACAACTTGTTCAAGATTTTGCTTTATAAATGCGTAGTTTTGCGCATTAACGCTTAAATTCCGCTTGGCA
>JAZLCY010000126.1:0-9504 GCA_045614485.1 Eubacteriales bacterium | reverse complement strand
AAGGCAAAAGAAATCAATAAGCTCCTGCGCCTCCTCACGAGTTATCTTACCAGATGCAATATCTTCTTCGTAGAATTTTATAAGGTATCTGTCGGGTCTGCCAAGAGCATAGAGCCCAAAAAGATTAGAAAGGAAGAAATGAACGCTTTGGATTGCTTCGAAAAAGCTCTCGGCAGGCTTTGCGGGAACCTTTTTCATTGTCTCAGCCATTCTGATAAGCTCACGGCGACGGTTGCCCACTGCTCCCTCAGCAAGCTCGGCCGCATATTCCGAATAGCGGTTTGCAAGATCAAGAAGCGCCTCAAGCTCATAGATACAGCACTGACAAAACTCACAGCTCTCGATTACAGAAGGATCTGCATCCATAAGATCTGAACGCGATTCAAACTCTTTTAGCTTATCCTTTAACTCTGCGATGATATTATCTACACCTACCGTGATCAGCTTGTTAAAATCAAGTCCTATATGATCCTTGCGCGCTCTTTGCAAATGAAGTGGAAAGGGCGAGTTATCAAATGCTTCACAAAGCGCATCGTAATGCTTCTGCTCATCGGCGCTCATTCTTGGGAGCCAAAGTCTGCCGCACAGAAGATCGTTTTCATATATGACGGGCTTTGCCGAAAGCAGCTCCTCTGCTTCTGCCAAAGAGCGACGAAGCTTGGTTGTCGGCGCGTTTTTATGCTTCATCCACCCATCGAGGAATCCCATAGTGATAAATCGGTCGCCCGTACAAAACATTCTGTAGCTTCCGTCTAAATACGGATCGTTTTCAGTTCCGACTACAAGCGTTTTGACAAGCTCACGTGATGCAAGTATACGCTCCGTCACAGGAATAGCTTTATAATTCATAAAAACCTCCTTAAAGTGGATTGACAAGTGCTATATATCATTCTATAATAATTATAATAGCTCATATTCTTATAGTATAGCAAAAAAAGAAACAAAAATATTAAAATCCTGAACTAAACGGAGGTTGTCTCTTGCATTCCGAATCCTTGATAAGCTCATCCCGATACTATCACTATCCAATACAGAAAGGTGCGACCGAAGCCGTAGCGCTGGAATTCTCTCATATTACTGCCATAGGACGGAAAGGTATGTGGAACGAAAAGCAAAGATCTTCGTTTCCCAACTGTAAAATCAACGTGTTTATGAAGGGGGATTTTTCGGTCATCGTAAATAACAAAATATTTTCTCCGGTATACGGCGACCTATGTTTTCTTGCACCTTACGAGGTACACTTCGGAAAAATACCGAATGATACAGAGCTTGATTATTTTCAGCTTAACGTCGGTGCAAACGCATTCGATCAGATTCCGAACGGCAATAAGCTACTTGAATGGCTGATCAACCGCGAGAAGAACAAGGCAATTTTCGTCCGCCCGAGAAGCAATGATGCTGAATTGCTTATCACTCTTTGCCGCGAAATCGAATCTGCCATAGATCAGCAAAAAACCGCACTTGCATACGCAGAAACGCTAAGATTTCTTGATGTTCTGAACCGTGTCTATAGTGCACCAAAGCATGTAGAACCCGCTTATATTTCAAAAAACTGTTCGATAGTTATCGACTATATCGAAAAGAATTATGGTGAGCAAATAACAATCTCTCACCTTTCTAGGCTCTGCAAGGTAAGTGAAGCGTGGTTATCTCGAAGCTTCAAGGCTGAAATGGGAATAACAATCCACAACTACCTTTTAAACCGCCGTATGCGTGCCGCAGTTTCAATGCTCTATGATAAACCAATCGTTGATATAGGATATCTATGCGGTTTCTCAGATGCCTCGCATTTTATCTCACAATTCAAACGATATTTTGGTATGACACCGCTCGAGTATAAACGAAAGCACTGCAACAATGTTGGCGAATACTTATAAAATTAGGCTAAACTCGTACGTATGTACCGATTTATGACCTTCAGCAACACGGCTTGCGCGTTCAAAACTCAAAGTTCGTATGGGTTCCATTTTTAAGAAGATGGTTGAGTCTTACGAGAACGGTCTCAAAGGCTAATTAAACCTTATCGCATTTCCTTTCTTTGAATAAAAAAGGGGCTGCCGTGCAATAGCGCGGCAGCCTATCTTATTTTTACATGGCTTATACGTGCCCGTAATCAATTTTGGGATCTATCAATCCGCGCACGTCATAGAATGTGCGCCCTGCAAGAGCTGCGGTCTTGAGCTCTCGCTGGAATCGGTTTTTAGGCTCTACACCCGGCAGTGTTGCACGCGTGGCGCCGCCGAATACAAAACGAAGGATGTTATCGCTTTCGTGCTTTCTGACCTTATCAAAAAGTGTGCCGAATTTCAAGATGTTACTTCCCTCACCAAGCAGGTCTGCAATCGAATCGTCAAGCAGCCACGAAAGGCAGGTGAAGTATTTGTATTTAAAATCGGGAAAATGCACCTTTACGAACTCCTTGGCAAGCGCGAGCGATTTCACGCACTCATCATAAAGAAGCGGATCTTTGCCATGAACGTGGATCTGTAGCACGGGATCTCCCTCAAGCAAGTTTCTTTCCGGTATATCAAGAGGGGATCTTCCGAGCGTAAAGGTTAATATTCCAAGCTTGAACTCTCTTGCCATAAAATAGCGCCTATCCCACGTAAGATCACCAATATCAAGGCCTCCTGTCTTGTTGAAAGTGTTGAGTATCCTTGATCGAATCCTTTGGATATCCTCGCCAAACCGAAACCGGATACCGCGCTTTTCGTATTCCGCCTCCATATTTTCGAGGAAGTAGAGCGCCCATACGACAGAGGTTGTTCCGAGATCTAGAAGAGAAGGTGCGTTCTGTGCACTCAATCCTTCCGGAATATCGGCATTATCAAGCGCCGCGCGAAATACTCTCTCCATTTCCTTTGGAAAATCAAGTTTTTTATACCATTTTTCTGCAATTTGCTTGTTTGTCATAGCTTTTATCCTTTTGCAATGCCATGGATTAGCATTTTATTTTGTACCGGTTGCGCCGGGAATGATAAGTGCATAGCACTCGGGAGAAAACGTGCCGTGCACAAGCCTGGTAACCACCTTATCAGAGAAAGCTATAGCTTCCTTAGCGCTTGCACATCCGAGATCGTAATGTTCGTCAACCCCGAAGCGCTCGATATCGAGTCTGAACGGCTCTGTTTTTGCCATTCCGAATCTTTCCCTACCGATGTACAGAGTGAACAAGAGATCGCCTTCTCCTATCTCATTTACACTTATATTATATCCGCCAAGTTCACGTTCCACGTCATCCGGGTGGATCGAAAACGCCTTATACGAATTCGCAAAGGTAAAGAAACTGCGCTTCGATGAAGCAAAGCTTGCACCCGCCCCGGATAAACAAATAGGTGCTATCGGGTGGAAGATACGCGGCTCAAGCTTGATCACGATATAGTCATCAGCAATATCTTTCACGTAGAGGGAAACGGTATAACCGCCCTCGCACTCTTCAATTTTCACCTCGGTCAAGCCACACTCTCCGTTAGCCTTGACAAGCTGAAGCGATGCCGACTCCCCTATTCTGTAAACTACGCTACTACCCTCTCCGCCGTAAAAAGCAAGGGGCAACAATCCGTTCGCTATCCTTCCCTCTACCTCAACGAACTCGGTTTTAAGAAGCGCGCGAAGCTTTTCTATGCGCCAGCGAAGTTTTTCGGGGAATATTTTGTGGCCGTGCGCCTCGGAATGATAACCGATGCGATTATCATTCCGACATATGTCTATCATTTTTTCGCTTATGCTTATTTCATCATAAACTATATTTTTCATTTCGGAAAGCAATGCTTTGGCATCACCGCTGCCGATACCCAAAAGCCGACGGAGATAATAGAATTTTATCACGTTGCATCCGCTTTTGAAGATAAGATCCGTGGCGATCGCAACAGACAGCTGCTCTTCTCTATCGGGATCGGAATAGCTTTTTAATCCGGCGAGGTATTCGATTCCCTCAGACCAACCGTCACTCATACGCGACGTAAGTTCAAGTATCTCCTCGTGGGTGTGGCCGTTGCACATACACTCACCGATCCTATCACCGCCAACGGCATCGGTTGCGAGCCAGGTGGACGGCATAGAGCGATCCTTCGGCTTCAGTTGCAAGGGAGCAACAGGGCTATCCTGCATAGGACCGAACCACTCAAACGAAACACTGACAGGGAAATTACGGTAGCCCTCCTCAAAGCAGAGCCACGCACTTGCGACGGTTTTTGCATCCTGCCCCCAATATACACCGGCGAGGCTCTCAAGAAAATCGCGCTTTGTTTCAAAAAACGGCAAAAAAGCAAGCTCGCCTGCCGCCTTATTCATAAGACAGGGGTAGTTGCCGAAGAACCAGCACTGCATCACTCCGTCGATCCCGTTTTCTTTGAAGTATTTGTACTTATCATACAGGATGCCGGGCGTGGCAACGTACGGAACTGTTGAGATCTCGTGCGAGGAGCAAACCTGAATTTTGGCATAGGTTTTGCGCCCTGCCCTTTTATTCAGCTCAAGCGTTTGTTCAAAAAGCTTGCCCGGGCCGGCATACGAGAGCCAATAATCATATGAAACTCTTTCGCGCCCAAGCTGTACAGGTCTGCCAAAGTCCTCGAAGTTCTGAAGGTGTATAACTCCGGCATCTCTTTCACGGCAGGACTCAGCGAGGTCCTCATATTTCCAGTTGCGCTGCTCATATGTCCAGCTTACGTATTCGGCATCCGGCGAAACCTCGTGCATAGCATCGGCGATAGTTTTTTCCACAAATGCCAGAGTCTTTCCTATGCTACCGAACTTTGAGCGACACCTTCGGCACCGAAGGACACCGCCGTTTGATGCGCAGGTGGAAAGAGATTCGCCGTCGGTGAGATTTATAAAGCCTGCAAGCCGCGGAGCTTTTGTGAAAAGCTCTTTGATAGCAGACCTGAGATACTCAGCACCCTTTTCCTGCGACGGACACAAGAGTCTGTACTCCGCTCCCTCAACGTCATCCATAAGCTCGGGATGGTTAAGCAAATGCGGATTGCAATACGAGGAAGCGGGGTCAACGGCAAATAAAAACACCTTAATGCCATATTTACGGCATTTTTCAATTACGTTATTCAGCTTTTTCATCCTTTTATCCGCATCAACACCGTACTCGGGAACAAGAGGTGTTTTAACAAGATAACGCAAGGATGCACCAAGCCAGAGTGCGTTTATGCCATCGTGCATCAGACGACACAGATATTCGTTCGGATAATAATCTATTTCATCACAAAGCTCGTTTTCACTCTCTTCGATAGCGGCATGGCTTGACGGAGTGAAATAGCACCTTGTGATCCTGTTCTTTATAAATGGAGTTCTTGATATTTCGCCGACAGGCAGAAAGCTTCCGCCGCGGCGCTTCATCTCATCCTCGATATAGACAAGTGCACGCCTTATTCCCTCGGTGTCGCCGGAAATAATAGTTATACCGTCATACCCAACGCGTATCTTGTAGGACTCAAACGTGGAAAGCGCGCTCTTTTCAAACGAGAGAAAATAGCCGTTATCCGCCCTTTTTATACCAACGGAATCGAGAAATGCTGAAAAATCATCATAGGACGTTTGAAGCAAGCCCTCATCATCAGCAAATCCGTTAACGATATGAAGCGACTGCAAAAAGACCTCGCCGTCCCGAGCAGAGCGCTCGTTAAAACGCGGGGGCTTTTTCGTATGCATAGGCAAAGCCAGCTCCTTATCAAAGGTTATAGGAGGAAGGCTATCCTTGAAATCGTCATAAAGCTGATAATCTATCATAAAATGCTCCGTTCAACTTTAAAGCTTTGGACAGGATCAAATCTCGTCATCCCCATGCTCGATAAGGAACTGACGCATATACTCTACCGCCTCTATCTTAAGATCGGCAATACAGTTTGAGCAAAGAACGATGCCGTCGATCTTTCCTTCCTTGATTAGACGGAGGTAAAGCTCAAGCTGAAATTTCATCTGTTGCTCGGTAAGAGGTTTTTGCTCGCCATAGTTCCACATATAGCAACCTGCCATGATCTGCTTGCCGGGGGCTAAGGCACGGATCCTATCGAAATTGCGCTCCGCACCGAAGAGCTCGCTACCGCACCACGTCCAGAACGAGATAACGTCAAACGCATTAAGATAATCGGCAATATTCTCAACTGTATCGAGCTTGTTCTCGTAGCAGACGACCCACATATCAAGTTCCCTGCCTGCACCCTCGCTCATTCTCCTTTTTACCTCAAGGAGCTTTTCGGGGGTAAATGCAGAAATTCTTTCGGGAAGGAAGAAATCATCAAATACACCGCCGACAACGTTGTCATACATTTTTGCCTGGCGAACGACCTCATCAAGATCTCCCCAATCGGTAACAGGCTCGCCACCGGCACCGAGAAGCGACCAAACGACCTTGTTGCAGGGGCGCATAGCCTCCGACTCCTGATCATACGGAGGCTGAGGGTGATTCATCATCTTAACCCTGCAAATATTATGTATTCCAAAGTAATAGCAGCCCTCAACAGCCGTCATACGCGAATGAGCTGGGAGTTTATAAGTATTGTCGTTTTCCCAATGCGCATCGGGGGATTGACCCCAAAGCCAAAATTTATCGCGAAGCTTCATATCAACCTCTACAAAATATATTTTTTGTTCTGTTGATTTTATTATATCACCCACCCACAGAAAGTCAAGCAAAAACTCATTTCATTTTTTGTTTAACCCTTTTCTTCGTTTTTTGATAATGCGGCAATAAAAAAAGGCCTCCGATCAAACGATAGCCTTTTTGTATATTTACCAGTGCTTTTTGAAGCCGGGTACGAGGTATCTTGCAAGAGCCTCAAGGTAGAAGTAGTCGCCGTAAATAGCGCATTCGTCAATACCGAAGCCCTGGGGCTTTGCGTGGGTAACGTGGCAGATAAGACCGTCATACTCCACACCGATATCGCCGGTGCAGGTATCGATTATTGCCTCAAGGAGCTGCGCGGCGGCAGACTCGAATATTGCCTTATCCGGCTCGGAATCTTCCATCATTCCTGCCATCTCAAGAAGTCCGCAGGCAGAACAAGCACCGGCAGATGAATCTCTTGGCTCGTCACCGTCTACAAAATCGTAATCCCAATACGGAACGCAGTCATCGGGAAGGTGGTTGAGCATAAAGTAGGCAACCTTTTTATGTACTTCCTTGATGAAGGGCTCCTTCTGATAAGAATACGCGATCGGGAATCCGTAAACACCCCATGCATGACCTCTTGACCAGCAGGAGTCATCCGCATAACCCTGCCAGGTGATGCCGTAAAGGGGCGCGCCTGTTTCGGGATCGAACTGATAATGGTGGAACGAAGAGCCGTCCTCACGGATAAGGTAATCTGCAGTGGTCTTTACGTGAGCCATAGCAGCGTTGATATATTCGGGATTTCCCGTAACCTCACTTGCCCAGCAGAAGTAGGGCGCATTCATAAGAGAGTCCATCATAGTTCTGTAACCCTCAAGCGACGGCCATTTATGCGCTCTGATAATAAATTCGCCCTTATGTGAATAGCTTGTATTGTAATAATAATCAAAAACGTCAAGAGCGAGCTTCTTAGCATCCTCATCACCGAGAAGCTTATATGCAGGAACGCATCCCGTCTGATAAACGAAGCCTACGTCGTGGTCATCAAGCTCAACCTTCTCTTCCCATCTGATGTAGTAGGTCTTGAGCTGCTCCAATGCAACGTTCTTAAAAAACTCATCTCCCGTGAGCTGATATGCAAGCCAGAAGCATCCGGTGTACATACCGGTTTCCCAGTGGTTGTTCTTGCCCTGAGCGTATTTATAATTCTTTGAACAGGTGCCGGGGAATCCCATTCCCTCTTTCTCTACCCTTGCCTTAAGCTTATCGCAAGCAGCCTTTGCCGCCGCCTCAAGCTTTGCCTTGTCGATCACGTGGGGCTTAGAAAATCTCTGCGGTCTTTCAAGCTTTATTGCATTATTCATAATGGTTATCTCCAAATCTTGAAATCCGACTTTGTCGGTGTTATTTTACATTATAACAAATCTTTTTATCAATTACAAGTGCCGATAGAATATCAATTTAACTTTATGAGAATTTTTGTTTGTAACGAAATGCATCGAAAAATCCACGGTTTGGGAACAAGTGTTTTCAGAATACATAATTCGACGGTTTTTATAATCACATTGTACATATAAACTCGCATATAATTGTGCAGCATGACAAAGTTTCTGATTTTTTATTGACAAATGGGGCGCAAAGCATTAAAATGGGAGTCTAAACCTGTTTTTTATCTACTTTATAATTAATAATTATAAGGTTTTTACTACATGATCCCGATATGGAAAGGGAGGGTAATAATTTGAAAAAATATCTTAAACTGACGGCAATACTGCTTATGATTCTGACCGTTACGGCGTTGTGCGCATTTGTGGCATATGCTACCGATGGTGAGGAAGGCGTAAGCGGATATTCAGATCACGCCGTGGTGCTTGAAAACGGGTACGTATACGATCCGCCGCTGCCCCCGTCGGGTGTGGAGAGCGCATTTGCGGAATTCGTTTACCATACGCATGAAAACGGCCCTCAGCCCGAAAATTGCATTTTTTGCCTACTGCACGATCTTCTCGTTATGCAGCAGTTTGGAGAAAATGCGACCTGCCCATTCTGTGACAATGGCACGATGCATCCGCTGACAGACTACGACAACTTCTTCCCGATGTACGTTTATTTATCACAGCGCGACACAGCTTGTTATATGCTAAAGTCGATGGAGGTTATGAGTAGCGAGCCGGTAAATCTCAGCATGGAGTTAGAATCCGACGGAAAACTCATTGAGCCGGCACGAGGATTTGACTCGCCTATCGTATGGGATATGTGCGGAAACACTATGACCTTCCGAAAGGATGAATATAACGAAAACCAGGAGTGCATGATATCCTTTAATTCGGATTTTAATGCCGTTGTGCGAAACGGAACGCTCTTTTCTTATACAGACGATATAGATTACATTTACGAGAACGGAACGGAGAACTACAAATACGCAGCTAATTCCTGCGCCCCGATATTCGGACTTAATTCTCCCGGAGCGAAGCTTACCTTTGAAGACGTGTATTCTATGTCCGCAGGATTAGTAACTTCTCTTGCAGCAGACGGTGAAAAGTGCCCCGAGGTCAATATTATCGGCGGTAAGCATTACGTTATATACGAGGCGTACAATCCCGACTGCACCGTTTCGGCCCTTGTACAGTCATCAAACAACGTTGTATGCAACGTAAAGGATTCCGTTATCGTTATTGACGAGGACGGCTCACTTATGTCCTCCCAATCGTATGGAAAATATGATGGTACGTATGAGAGCAAATCCTCTTACACATTTGACGGTTGCACGATTATCGGCTCATACTCAAACATTAACCTTATTCCCTACACCAATAACAGAACGAAGGTTCTCTTCGTTAATTCCAAAATCTACGGCTCTATCACCCCTGAGCTTTCAGCCAATGATGCGCAATATCTGGACCCCTACACAAACGCTAACGACCTTGCGCTTCCTACTG
>JAZLCY010000125.1:0-13402 GCA_045614485.1 Eubacteriales bacterium | reverse complement strand
CTTTCACGTATGTTTGTTATGTACACCAAATGTGCCGCAAGCGCGAAGAGAATAGCACAGGTTACAGAGTGCGAAAGCGAGCTTAAGATACACGGGGATGACGGCGAGGGAGATCCCTCGAAGCATATCTCGTTTGATCACGTACACTTCTCCTACCTTGGAAAAAAGGACAATCTTAGGGATATTTCCTTCTCACTTAACAGGGGCGAGAGCCTCGGTATTATCGGCGCAACCGGAAGCGGAAAATCGACGATACTGCGCCTGCTTATGCGCTTTTACGATGCCAATTCAGGCACTGTGCGTATAAACGGACGGGACGTGCGCTCCTACACAAAGGACGAGCTTACGAAAATGTTCGGCCTCGTTTTGCAAAACGACTTTCTCTACGCCGACACGATAGAGGAAAACATCCGCTTTGGCAGAGATATACCCAAGGAGGACGTTATCCGGGCGGCAAAGATTGCCCAGGCGCACGACTTTATCTCATCTTTCCCCGAAGGATATGAGCACGCAGTTTGCACCGCGGGAACAAACCTTTCCGGCGGACAAAGACAGAGAGTGCTCATATCCCGCGCAATCGCGTCAAAGCCCGAGATACTTATACTTGACGACTCCTCGTCAGCCCTTGACTACAAGACAGATGCAAATCTGAGAGCGGCGCTTGCAACCTCTCTTCCCAACTCCACTGTTATAACCGTTGCACAAAGAGTTAGCTCTGTGAAGGGATGCGATCTTATCCTCGTTATTGAAAACGGCGAGATCATCGGTTGCGGCAAGCACGACGACCTTATGATCAGCTGTGCTGAATACAAGGAGATAAGCGACTCGCAGATGGGAGGTGCTTTCCTTGAATAACAACGTTAAAGATACAAAGAAACCGAAAAGCAAGAGGCGCGTTTTCTTCCGCCTGTCGAAATACGTGCTCCAGCAGTGGCCGCTGTTTATCCTTGCGCTTGCGCTTACTATCGGCGCAAACCAGCTCTCTCTTCTCGGCCCGGAATATTCCGGCGAGGCAATAGACAGGATCGCGCTTGGCAACGGTCTTGACGGAGCTGTTATAGAGAGCATACTTTATATGATAGCCTGCTATGCTGTATCCGCACTGCTTTCTTACGTTCTTTCGCTGATAATGATAAGGCTTAGCCAAAGGATCACCTACAAAATGAGAAAGCAGGTGTTCGAGAAGCTCACAACCCTGCCGGTTGGCTACTTTGACACCCACGCAACAGGCGATATAATCAGCCACCTTTCCTACGATATTGACACTATCAACGCAACCCTCTCGCACGATCTTATACAGGTTATGACGAGTGTTTACACCGTTGTCGGCTCGCTCATTTTTATGTGGAGAATATCAAAGCCGATGATTCTTATCTTTGTGTTGACAGTACCCGTGTCAATTATTTTCACCCGATACCGTTCCAAAGTTGTGCGCCCAAAATTCCGCAAGAGATCCAAAAAATACGGCGAGCTTAACGGCTTTGCCGAGGAGATGCTCACCGGCTCGCGCACAATATCCGCATACGGCGTGCAAAACGTTATATCCGGCCGCTTCAACAAGATAAACGGCGAGGCGATGGCTGCCTACCACGGTGCCGAATACCAGGCGGCGATGCTGTTCCCCACGATAAACCTCATCAACAACATCTCGCTGACGCTTGTTGCGGTGATGGGCGGAATAATGTATATGCTGTCCGAAAACAACACGGTTGCCGAGGCAAGCATATTCTATATCACTCTTGGCGGTGTTGCAAAATTCGTGCAATACTCAAGAAAGTTTGCCGGCCCGATAAATGAGTTCTCTAACATCATTCACGAGTTCCAGTCTGCATTTTCCGCGGCGGAGCGAGTGTTCACCGTGCTTGATGAGAAACCCGAAAAGCCTGATGCCGAGAACGCGATCGCTCTTAGCGAAACCGAGGGCGAGGTTCTGATAAACGACGTTACCTTCGGCTACACCGAGGAAACCACCGTGCTTAAAAATCTTTCGGTTACGGCAAAGAAGGGGCAAACTGTTGCAATCGTTGGCCCGACGGGTGCCGGAAAAACCACGATAATCAACCTGCTGATGCGTTTTTATGACGCGCAAAGCGGCGAGATACTGATAGACGGCATTCCTGCCGTGGATATTAAGCGCGCTGACCTGCGCCGCTCATTTACAATGGTGCTTCAGGACACGTGGCTGTTTTACGGAACGGTGTATGACAACATTGTTTACGGCCGCGAGGATGCAACACCCGAGCAGGTTTACGAGGCGGCAAGATCCGCCAAGATCGACACCTACATCGAGAGCCTGCCCGACGGATATAACACCATTCTCTCAGACGACGGCGTTAACATCTCAAAGGGACAAAAACAGCTTATCACCATAGCCCGTGCGTTTCTGTCAAACGCGCCTATCCTGATTCTGGACGAGGCAACCTCAAACGTTGACTCCCGCACCGAGATACAGATACAGCACGCGATGAACGAGCTTATGAAGAACCGAACCTGCTTCGTTATCGCGCACCGCCTTTCAACGATTCAGAATGCAGACACCATCCTTGTTGTAAAGGACGGCCGCATTATCGAGCAAGGCAACCACGACGAGCTGATGGCAAAGGAAGGCGGCTTCTACCACTCCCTTTACAACTCACAGTTCAAATAAAAAAAGACCGGCGAGGTTTCTTTCGAACCTCGCCGGGTTTCTTTATGCAATAACACTCATCTTTCCTCTCGCATACACTGTTATGGGCGCGGTGCGAGGCTTTGACGCGGCGCTCGAAACTTTTTTTGGCAAAAGCAAGGAGATAAAAATGGCAACCTTTTATAACCAGGCAACGTTGTCCTTTGGCGGTAACGTTGTTAATTCCAACACGACGGAGGCGGAGCTGCTTTCCGGCCTTTCTATCACGAAAACGGCGGTTACACCGACGTATACGGCGGGCGGAAACGTAGTTTATGCAATAACGATCAGCAATATGAGTACAACGGTTTACAACGCGCTTACGGTAACTGACGATCTTGGCGCATATACGATTCCGGGCGGCACGGCGGACGTTGTTCCCCTGACCTACGTTGACGGCTCGATCATATACTACCTTAACGGCGCAGTGCAGGCAGATCCCACCGTTGTTGGCACTCCAAACCTTACGGTAAGCGGCATCAACCTGCCTGCAAACAGCACGGCAACCCTTATTTACGAAGTGAATGCAAATGAGTTTGCGCCCATCAGCGCAGGCTCTACTATTACGAACACCGCAACTGTTGACGGCGGCGCAGGCGTTGGCGAGCTTACCGCGACCGCAACAGTTACCGTTGTGGAAGAGCCCACACTTACTATCGCAAAGGCAGTTTGCCCTGCGGTTATCACAGATAACGGAACCCTGACCTACACGATAATCGTGCAAAACCTTGGCAATACGCCTATTTTAGCAACTGACAACGTTGTTATCACCGACACGTTTAACCCTGCGTTAAGCAATATCACAGTTACCCTGGGCGGCACACCCCTCGTTGAGAACACAGGCTACACCTACAATGCCACCACGGGCGAGTTTGCTACCACGAACGGTACGGTTACAGTGCCTGCCGCAACCTACACGCAGGACACCACAACAGGCGCTATCACAACGACACCCGGCGTTGCGGTGCTTACAGTTACAGGAACGGTTTAACCTTAATGCTCCAAACGGAGCATTACGTAACTATGCAAATTCGATCTTAGCTTGATTTTGCATAAAGAAAAGGCAAAGGTACTGTTTGAAGCACCTTTGCCTTTTTTCATATTACAATTCAAATCCGAGCTCGCGAAGCTTTTCGGCAATTCTGTGGCCCATAGAGATATGGCCGTAGGGCGCGGGATGGAGTATATCCGCGGTGAGATATGAAAGCTCTTTTACAATATCTCTTCCCTTGATATAGAAGAGCCTGTCGCACTTGTTTCTCTCATAGATCTTTTCAAGCATATTAACGAACTGCTCGTTCTTTTCATGATATTCGCCCGAGGAGAAGTTGTGGTGCGAGGTGAAATTGCTGATAAGGATCACCTTCTTGCCGGAGGCAAGCACGCGCTGTACCGCATACTCGGCGCGGCGCTCGAACTCACAAACGTCTATCGGCGTATCTATCATATTGATACCAAGCTCAAGCAGTGCCGCATCGGTGGGCTGATCTGCAACGTAATCGACAACGTCCTTCTGCGCGAAGCAGCTGCCACCCATACCCTTGCAAAGCATCTGTGCGCCAAGGCAACGGCCAAGGGTGTAAACGTAGGAATTTGTGAATGCCACAGAACACGCACTGTGGGTGATGGATGAGCCATAGGCGATCACGCTCTTTTCGGGCAGCTCAGATGCCATAGGGGGCCTGATATCCGATACGGGTGAAATAGAGTTTATACTTAAAGTTCCCTCGTGACCGAATACGACACGCCAAACGTCAGTGCTGTACTTGCCCTTATACCAGGAAACGTTATGCCTATCTGTGCCGAGGTCGGAGCGAAGCACCACCGTGTGATCGGCGTTTTGCTGTATCGTTTCCCTGCGTACGAAAAAGTCGCCTCGGTATATCTCAACACTGCCGTTATCGTGCATACAGTGCAAGGATATATCAGCCCCCTCGCCGACAAATCTTATCTCGCATCCGGTTGTCATCTCGCCAACGCCAACGGCATAATCGCGCATTCCGTCTGCAAAGGCTTCTCTGGCCTTGCTTGTAAATCTGTATACCTTTAATGAGCCGTCTTCCTGCTCCTTGATCTCGCTTACGTTAAAAAGCTCTACGTTATTCCAGATCATAATTATCACTCCTAAAATATGATAAATCCATTTTATCACAAGCTTATAGAAAAATCAATATGCCGACAAGATTAAAAATTGAGCGCGCAATTGATTGCGCGCTCATAACCGGTATTACTTATTATAGAAATTGTTTGATCTTGTTACAGTCGCAGGGGGAGCATAATCAAGCTTCTCGTTTGCGATCTCAAGAATATCCTCGGGCTTGATCCAGGGTTTGCCCTGCATTGCGCTGGTTTCCTCGTGAGTGAGGTAGCCCTTATATGCGGTGAGGGAACGGCGGTAGAAGCCGTCCTTGATGCAGCATCCACGAACACCGTCGTTAAGGATAGACATGATCATGGGAAGCATCTCAGATGCATATGCCAAGGACGTGGTGTGCGCAACCGCACCGGGAATGTTGGAAACACAGTAGTGAACTACGCCGTTAACAACGTAGCGGGGATTATCGTGGTGGGTCTCGTGGCTGGACTCGATAGCACCGGGATCGTCGTTGGAAATGTCAACGAGAACAGAACCGGGTTCCATAAGCTTAAGCATTTCCTTATCGATAAGGAAGTCCTTTCTCTCCTTAGGCCACTTAACGCAGTTAAGAACCATATCAGTCTGGGGAAGCACCTCAGCGATCGCCTCCTTGTTGCAAAGAGCGGTATTGATGTGTCCCTTATATTCAGAAAGAAGGCTTCTCAAAATACCAACGTTGATATCCATAACAGTGCAGTTTGCACCAAGCGCATAAAGCACCTCAAGTGCGCCCCTACCAACAACGCCTGCGCCGAGAATGAGCACGTTCATACGGGGTGCGCCTGCAAAACCGCCAACGTACTTACCCTTACCGCCGTTGATAGTGAGCATAGACTCAAGGCCGAAAAGTGCGCCCTGCTTACCTGCCGCCTCGCAGTTGGGAGAGCCGAAACGGTGAGCATCCTCCGCGGTGAAAGCAATGCACTTGCTCTCAAGAATAGCATCAACCTCTTCAGGATGGCCTGCGGGGTGGATACAACCGAGGATTATCTGACCCTCGCGCATAAGGGGGTACTCAACGGGAGTAAACTCCTTAACCTTAGCAACCATATCGCAACCTGCCCAGATCTCCTTTGCAGTTTCAACGATCTTAGCGCCTGCCTCGATATACTTCTCATCAGGGAAGCCTGCAGCCTTACCGCAATCCTTCTGCGCCCAAACCTCGTGGCCGGCAGCAACGATAGTCTTAACCTCGCTCGGAGTGCTTATAACTCTGAACTCGCCTTCTTTAATGTCCTTTAAAATTCCGTAAATCATATTTTTTCTCCTTGTGGATAATTTATTCTTCCTTAAATCCGAGGCCGCGAACCTCTTTTACCTCAGATATTACCGTGAACGCAGAGGGATCGACCTCGCGCACGATATTCAAAATTCTCGGCACTTCCTTGGTGCGAACGATACACATCAGCATCTCGCCCTCATATCCCTCGTAGCAGCCGCGGCTATGTATTGCGGTAACACCGCGCTCAAGCTCGTTCATCACGCGCTTGGCAATTTCATCACTCTTTTTGGATACAACGTAAACCGACCTACCCTTATCACCACCAACGAGAATAAAATCTGTTATCTTGTTGCTGATGAAAAGAGAAACAACGGAGTAGAAAACAATGCTGTAATCCTCAAGAATAAATCCGGATACAACTATGATAGCCGTATCGATTATCATAATGAAAGTTCCAACGGATATATGCGGCAGGATCTTGTGCAACATTAATGCGGCGAAATCACTGCCTCCGGTTGAAGCCTCTCTTAAAACAACAAGGCCAACGCCAACGCCGACAAGCACACCGCCGAATATAGCGCATATCCATGTGTCGTTCTTGATCTGCTTGATAAAGTCGTAAAGAATACCGTTTGCAAGCATCTCTGTTATAGCGAGGCAACCGGAAAAAAGTCCGATGCCGGCTATCGTTTTCAAGATCGACGACTTATGCAACAGTGCAAAGCCGAAAACGAATAGAGCAACGTTTATGATCAAGGTAGGCACGAAAAGAGGAATGTTTTTGTTAGACGTGTAATAAATGATCGTTGCAACACCGCTTACACCGCCGGTAGAAAGCTTGCACGGAACAAGAAACACACTTATTCCGAGAGCAAGAATAAACGAGCCTAAGATTATGAAGGCATAGTCAAGGAATATCTTTTTAACCTTTTTCATTTTTCCTCCTGCTCCTACTCTCCTGTTACATTTCCTTATTTTACTACATAATCCCAACTTTGTAAAGAGCTTTTTTATTATTTTAAATATATTGGCGCGCTTGATTAGCGGAATTTGATATTTTTGTATAAAAAAGCGATGATATTTTTTACACGGGAGGGGGTGTTTTTTAATTGACACCGTGCCGCCTGCGTGCTAAAATATTGCTATATAAAAATGACGAAACGTCCCACCCCTGTGAAACGGAGAATTATATGACACCGAGCACCAAAAACTTCGGATTTAAAAGAAAAGCCGGCATACTTATGCCCATAAGCTCGCTGCCGTCCGGATACGGCATCGGAAGCTTTGGAAAAGAAGCGCGCAAGTTTGTGGATTTCCTCAGTGAAACGCAAACAAAATGCTGGCAGGTTTTACCGCTGAATCCTACCTCATACGGCGACAGCCCCTATCAGTCCCCTGCATCATCCGCCGGCAACCCCTACTTTATAGACCTTGAGGCGCTTTTCAAAAAGGGCCTTTTAACCAAGGAAGAGCTTGCCGCCCAGGAGCACAACACAAAGAGGGTGGATTACGGCTGGATATTCGAAAACCGCTATCCTGCACTGCGCCGCGCTTACTCCGTGTTTTTGGAAAAGGGGTATGACAAGAGCCCTGAATACAAGCGCTTTGTTATGAAAAACAAGGCCTGGCTCACCGATTATGCGCTCTTTATGGCGCTTAAGATCCATTATTCCTATGCCCCCTTTACCACCTGGGATAAAGAACACAGGACCGCTGACAGTGCAAGAAAATATGAAAAGCTTTTCGCTTCCGAATGCGGATTCTGGAAGTGGGTGCAATTTGAGTTTTTCACCGAGTGGGATGCCCTTCGCTCCTACGCGCACTCAAAGGGCATTATGATAATCGGAGATATGCCGATATACGTTGCGCACGACAGCGTGGACGTTTGGAGCGCTCCTGAACAGTTTATGCTTGATGAGAATATGTGCCCAAGAAGAGTTGCCGGCTGCCCACCCGACGATTACTCTCCCGACGGACAGCTTTGGGGCAACCCGATATATGACTGGGAATATATGAAAAACGACGGCTTCCTTTGGTGGAAGAAGCGCGTTGGCTCAGCCTTCAAGCTTTACGACATACTGCGAATCGATCACTTCCGAGGCTTCAGCGGATATTACTCTATCCCATACGGCGCTGAGAACGCGAAGGACGGCAGGTGGGAATCCGCCCCCGGAATCGAGCTGTTTGATGCAATCAAAGAGGCATATCCCAAGGCGAAGATCATCGCAGAGGACCTTGGCTTTATTACCGATGACGTAAGAGAATTACTCAGCCATACCGGATTCCCCGGAATGAAGATGCTGCAGTTCGCATTTTTCTCCGACAACAGCGAATATCTTCCCCGCGAATACAAAACGGAGAACTGCGTTGTTTACCCCGCCACCCACGACTCCGACTGCATAGCCTCCTGGTGCAAAACGCTTGACAATGCGGCACTCGCTCGCTTTAACAAGGAATGCCCGAGGGTGAAGGGACAGAAGAGGGGCTACGACCTTATTGAATATGCGCTTGCAAGCCGGGCAAATCTTGCTATCGTGCCGATGCAGGACTATCTCTGCCTCTCGAATGATGAGGGCAGAATGAACACACCGAGTGTTGCCGAGGGTAATTGGAGCTACCGTCTCTCTGCCCACTACAACACCGCCTGCCAAAGGAGGAAGATCAGCGCGCTTTACAAAAAAACTCGCCGCGCGGCAAAATAACAAAACAAAAAAGAGCATTTGTGAAAAACAAATGCTCTTTTTTTGACACAACGTGCCTTTTATAAAGTATTCTTACTATACTTAATTTGCATTTTTTCTTGCCTCGCGAAAGGCCTCGTAGCTTGAGATCAACGCAGGGGATACACTTCTTGAAAAGCTCTTCATAACCTTCTCAAGATGTTTTACACCTATCTTTACGTAATCAACAGAAGCGCCGTCTGCGATCTCGGTATTTCTTCTGTATTCCTCGAGCGCGAGATAAGAGCACTGCTCTATGATACCGCTGATGTCTGCGCAGGTATATCCGTCGCCAAGCGTATTGATAAGCGCATCTCTAAGCTCCTCGTCATGCGGAAGCTTTGCAAGATTATGGTCTATAACCTTGATCCTTGCGCTTTCCTCGGGCATACCGATATAGAACTGCAATGAAAATCTCTTGTATCTGAGGTAAGCCTCGTCTATATCCCAGGGCCTGTTTGTTGCGCCGAGAATAACGCGCTTTTCACCGCTATCGTTCGCACCGTTCATCTCCTGCAAAAGCTGGTTTGCAACACCGATCGCCGCCCTATTGGAATCCTGGCTCCTGCGCGAGAAGATGCTCTCACACTCGTCCACAAGAAGCACCGCACCGTCCTCACAGGCTCTGAGCTCGGCGAAAATATCGCGCACGTTTCTTTCCGACTCTCCAACGTAAGAGCCGAAAATGGTTGAGGGGGTGATAACGAAAAATCTTACTCCAAGCTCGTGCGCTATCGCCTTGGCAACAAGTGTTTTACCCGTTCCGGGAGGGCCGTACATAAGCATACCCACGCTGGCGTTAATATTATACTGCCTTGCTACCTCGGGATTCTTGATAGCGAAAAGGTAGTTTCTTATTGTTTCCTTTACCTCGTCAAGTCCTGCAATGTCATCAAAGGTGGTGCCGGGAATGCCGCTCATCGCAGATCCAAGCTTTTCAAGCCTTTCCTGCAGGCGCTCGATCTGTCTTTGCCAAGCGGCAACGTCAGATGAGTAGGCAGGATTCTCGTGCATCATCTCCTCGTATCTATGCCTCAGATCAAGCGCCATGCCAAGACATCTCTGGGCAAGCTTACGGGCATCGATGCGCACAGTATCATCCTTCTCGGCCTTTTCATAAGCGGCCTTGAACTGCTCCACTGTTGTGAGGTATTTATTTTTAAGTTCTACTACGTTAAGCATTTTTTACCTCGGTATCAAAGTCCGCCGGGAATATCGTCGCCGGGGGCAAGAGGGCCGTTATCCTGCGAGGGAGCGGCAGACGTGCCGGATGCCTCACTATCGGTGTTGCCAGCGGTTTTGGGTGCGTTCTCGCCAAGCGAATCAACGTACTCCGCAAGATTGCCCGCAAGCATCTCTTCACTCTCTGCAAGTATTTCAGAGGTTGTTTTCTCTTCCTTTTTGAACATCTTGTTGAAGAGCCTTTTCACACCGCTGGGGCGCTCCTCAAACATACCGTCAAGATAAACGAGAAGCTCATCCATCTGCGACTCATAGTTCTTGAGCTGCTTCTTGAACTTCTTGAGATTTCTTCTCATCTTCCTCATAACCTTGGTGTTATCGAGGGACATTATCTCGGTGAATATCTGGCTTGTGCCGGAGAGGATGTTGAAAAGATCCTGCACCGACTGAAGTCTGTCAAGGGTCATAACAAAGCGGTTTGCAAGCTGGTTCATCTTGAAGAGGAAGTTCCACATCTTAAGCGCATCGTATGCGATCTTCTCATCGCCCTTTTCCTTGGCGATAACGTAGCGCTCGTATTCCTTCTTCATCTGAGCTTCCGCTCTGGTGCGGGTTGCCTTAACCTCGCTCATCATTCTGGCAGTCATTCTCTCCTGCTCGCGCATTCTGCGTGCTTCCTCTACTGCCTTTTCTCTTTTTTCAATATTTATGCCACCCATTGTAAAATCTCCTTTCAGGTGCGGTCGGTCAGTTCTTATCCGACCACTTTTCGAGCTCAACGTCATCCGCCAAGCCTTCCTCACTATCCTTCTTCTCAGGCTCGGTTACGATGGTAGCATACTCGTCAAGGTCATCCATATCGCGAAGGGGCTCTTCCTCATACTTGGGCTCTTCCCTCTCTTCGTAGGATATCTCTGCCTTGTTAGCGAGTCTGTAGCGCTCGGTAAGCTCATCGTCGCGCAGCTTCATCTCAATGCTGTCGTTCTGGTTGTATCCGTTCTCCATATCGTCAAGCTTGTCGGTGATAGCATTCATTCTGTCTATATCGCCAACTGTAGCCGCATCTATGTACTCCTCGAACATATCAACGAAGTATTCAACGTTGTTTCTGACCATGATTCTTGCTCTCAAGGTGTAAGAAGCCTCGGAATCGCCGGAGAATATCTCGGCAACCTTTGCAAAACGGTCGGTAATATTCATATAGTGAAGCTTGGTCTTGAGCTTAGCAGCCTCCGCCTTCATAGCCTCGATCTTCTTAGCTCTGTAAGCATCTACAGCACCCTTGCAATCCTTGAAAAGATCATAGAGGGAGTTAACGTAGGAGTTGGGCTTGCCCTCTGCCTTCGCCTTCTTAACTCTGTCTGCCGCAAGAGTGGTATTTCTTACAAGGGCGAGATAGTAATCGTCGTCCTCAAGATTGCCTGTTTCAAGCTTATCAAGATCCTCGATCATCTTTGCGCGTCTTTCAGCAAAGAACTTAGCATTAACGTTTACTCTCTTAAGCACGTATGCCGCGGCGGTAAGCTCATCAACCTCACCGAGCGCAATAAGCTCCTTATTTTCTCTTGCAAAGGTATCGATATTGTGCCTTGCCTTAAGGCGTCTGCCGGGATCGGTAATAGCCGCCGCCTGAGCTACGAGAGACTCAAACTCATCGATAGCATCGCCGGTGCGGATAGTATCTGCCTTGGGAATATAGTTTCTTGCCGCGGCAAGATTCTCGCGCGCAACTGCAAGCACGCGATAGCACTCCTCGCTGTCAACAAACTCATAGTTTTCAATAGCGGTGCGGGTCTTTGCAAGTCTTTTTGCGATAGAAGAAGCGAGATTCTCCGCCTTAGTGGGAGTATCGTCTACCGAGCGGGATCTTGTGCCGAAAAGCTTGATATCCTCGATCGTTGCATCAACCATTGCGAGCATCTGTGTCTTTAATATAGTCATTGTTAAGTTTTCCTTCCATGTCTTGTTTTTGTTATTGATCCAAAGGTTTGTGCGCTCCTCAAGCGATGAGATAAGAGTGCTGATTGCCCTGTAATCTGTTTTCTGCGCGGTTTGTGCCAATGCAAGCTGCCTTGCCACCGGTATATAGCTTTCAATATACTCGGCAAAGCTTTTCTCATTCTCTATTCTGGCCTCAAGATAATCTGTATTTCCGGCCGAAATATCCGTGCAAACAAACCTTTCGCGGTTTGAAAGGGTGCGAATAAGTGCCTCCTGCCTTTCAATATCTGTGCGCCTTGTTCTTCGCTGATTTGCTGCCGCCGCCATGGATGAATTGATAAGCGCCGAAGCCTCTCTTATCGCCGCATCATTCTGCTCCTTCAGTTTGGCAAGCTCTGTACGAAGGCTGTCAGGATCCGCCCCCGTGTGATTTTTAAATCCGGTGGATTCGATAACGTAATAAAGCCTATCGCGAACGATCACTTCCGCATTTTTCACCGAGTGTATCGCCCTCGGATTTTGTGCGGTTACACCCACGCGCATTCCTGCCCAGTTTTTTGCAACCTTTATCGCCTCATAAAGCGGAGCTATAAATGCGCCTGTATCCTTTACCTGCCCGTCCTCGATCGCCTCGAGCACCGACTGTGTGCGCCACCTTAAAAGAGCGCGCCGGATAGCCAGGAAATATCCCTTCGCCGCCATAGACGAGGAATCAAGCACCTCATTAAGCTCTGTGAGAAGCTCCGAAAGGCAGTTCTCTGCATTACCAAGCGACTCAATCAGTGCACCGGGAACGATATCCGCGCCGGAGCTTTTTATCTTCTCTGTTGCCGAAAGGGTCTCAGCCACGCACTGTATTGCGGCAAGCTTGAATCCGTTGTCCGCATATTTCATATACGGTGCGCACGCCGCCTTTATCTCGCGGTATCTTGAAACCCAGAATTCCACGAAGAACACCGGTGTGTATTTCGGGCACCTATATGCTCTTCTGCGGAGCTTGGCGAGTGTTTTTATATGTTTATTAAGTCCGTCAAACCTTGAATTCATGCCGTACCTGATAAGCTTGCTGATCAGGTCATCGCTTTCCATTTCCTCGTAAAAAGCGATGCTCTTTTGCATAACGGGGCGCTTCACAAGCTCTTCATCGTATCCCGTTAAGCTCTTTAAGACCATCTGAATGCTTTTTTCCACGCTCATCCCCCTTGCCTTTGTCCTAAAATACTGAAGTTATGTCTTTTTACACCTTCTCTTCTAACATTTTAGCATAACATAAAAGGTTTTGCAATATTTTTTATTTTTTTAATAAAAGTAAAAATATGCGCTTTGATTTTGGTTGTTTTGATATATGCCATAAATCTGCCGTTTGTTTTCGAATAATTCACCTTATTTTTACTTTTTCGACGGCCTGCCGTGTTGACAGCGCACCAAAGGGGTGCTACAATAGAGAAAAGGAGATCGCATCATGAGATTTAAAAGAATAATCGCAGTATTACTGCTTGCCGTAATACTCTCTCTTAACCTGACTTCATGCTCTG
>JAZLCY010000124.1:0-19768 GCA_045614485.1 Eubacteriales bacterium | reverse complement strand
GGCACTATATACCTTCGATAACATAGGCGACTCCTTTAAGTTTTATGCTTCTATTTTAGCACGTCGTCGCGAATAAATCAAGCGTTTTATTGACAAGCGCGCGCATATATGCTAAAATAATAAAAAAACCTAAGTGAGGGATCACATCATGAAAATATTAAAAAACGTTAAGCTCGGCGGCACAACGACCGATATCGCCGTTGAGAACGGAAGGATCGTTAAGATAGGAGAGGATCTCGGCGAGGGCCGCGACTTTGGCGGACTCAACGTGTACCCCGGTCTCATCGACATACACAGCCACGGAGTTATGGGGCACGACACGATGGACGAGCAGAACGCCCTTGAGTATATGGCGGACTACTACCTCGCGCACGGAACCACCACCTGGTATCCCACTACCATGACTATGAGCCTCGACGATATCCGCCGCGCGGTATCGAGAGATATAAGCTTCGGCCACGGAGCAAACATCCCCGGCTTCCATATGGAAGGCCCGTTCGTTAACGAGAAATACAAGGGCGCTCAGAACCCCGAATTCATTATCGCACCCGACATGGAATTTGTCAAAAAGTGCAAGAACGTTAAGCGCATAACATTAGCGCCCGAAGTTGCAGGAGCTATGGAATTTATAAAGAACTGTCCCTATCAGGTATCCCTCGGACACACCGATGCAGACTACGATACCGCAATGGAGGCATTCAAAGCAGGCGCAAGCTCGCTTACCCACACATACAACGCAATGCCCGGCATACATCACAGAAATCCCGGCCCGATCGGAGCGGCATCCGACTCAGAGGGCGCATATGCAGAGCTTATCTGCGACGGAACACACGTTCATCAGTCTGCAGTTAAGATGCTTATAAAGATCATGGGCAAAGAGAGGGTGATCCTCGTCAGCGACTCGATGAACGCAACCGGCCTTCCCGACGGAGAATATATGTTCGGCGGACAGCTTACGTACGTTAAGAACAGCGCGGCAAGGCTTGCAAACGGCGCGCTCGCAGGTTCAACAAGCTCACTTTTCAAATGCGTAAAGGTAGCTATCTCCTTCGGTATCTCACCCGAGGATGCGGTTATGATGGCATCCGAGAACCCTGCAAGACTTATGGGACTTAACAAGGGCAAGATCGAGGTTGGCCGCGATGCTGACTTTATCATAGTGGACGATGACTTCAACCTTATCAAAGCAATAGCAAGAGGCGAGTTTTAATGAGCAAAAATGTAAACAATAGTGAGCTTTTTTCACGCACCGTTATGCTCCTTGGAGATGATGCGGAGCAGAAGTTAACCGCCACCCGTGTAGCAATTTTCGGTGTTGGAGGGGTTGGTGGATACACGCTCGAGGCGCTTGTGCGCGCAGGTGTTGGCACGATCCACGTGATAGATGCAGACACGCTTTCCGAGTCTAACCTCAACCGCCAGATCCTCGCAACAAGAGAAAGTGTTGGAAGAGTTAAGGTTGATGTGGCGAAGGAAAGAGCGCTCTCTATAAACCCGAACGTTAACGTCATCACATCAGAAGAATTCTACTCCCCCGAAAACAGCTCGTTTTTCAACCCTCGCGACTATGATTACGTAGTTGACGCGATAGATACGGTTTCGGCAAAGGTGCACCTTATCAAGACGGTCAAGGATGCCGGCGTGCCGATCATCAGCGCTATGGGAGCCGGCGGCAAGCTCGACCCGACGAAATTCGAGGTTGCCGACATATATAAAACCTCGGTTTGCCCCCTTGCAAGAGTGATGAGAAACGAACTTAAAAAATGCGGCATCAAGCACCTCAAGGTTGTTTACTCAAAGGAAGAGTCGATCAAAAAAACGGTAATTGATACGGCTTTCGGAGAAAAGGTTACGCACAGAGTTCCCGGAAGCGTTTCCTTTGTTCCCTCGGTCATGGGCCTTATAATAGCCGGCGAGGTCATAAAGGATATTGTCGGTATCTAACCTTTATATTAAATATAAGAAAAGCGGAATTAATGCCTTGTTGCATCAGTTCCGCTTTTTGTTTTCCTTTTGGATTTTATTCTTGCGAGTATCTTTCCTTATCAATGCCGAGAAGCTTCAGCATATCCTCAGCTTCCCTTGCCTTTTTGTCATCAAGCGCACTGTTACTGCGAAGCTCCTTGGCAGAGGAACGAACCTTGCCGCCGAAGATTATCCTGAACCAGCGCACCACCTGCAAAAAGGGCACGAGGATCTTATGCCTTTTCGCTATCGGGTAGGAAAGGCAAAGAGTTTTATAAGGAAGGAATATTCTTTGCATAGCATACCTGAACTTACCGCCGCGGCGAGCCTGCTGAATGTAGACCTTGGTTTCAACACCGCCGTAAACACCGCCGGCAATTACGTAGCTTGCAAACGACTCCACCGCCTCGCTGCACCCGTCTGTTCCAACGAAGTAGCGCGCAAGGGCGCGTGAGTATTCTGTAAAGGTGAGTATATCTGCCCGCAGAAGCAGATCATCTCTTTTTTTGAGGTCAACTCCCTGCATAGAGTCAAGCACGTAGAGGTCTACAAAGGTACGGATACCGCAACCGCCGTAGAGAAAATGCTTGAGCATATGCGCAACGTGATAGAAGTAGAAAACAGCATCGTCCATAACGTAGGTATATCCGTTTTCTGCCGGAGTGGCGCTCTGCCAGGGGTCTTTGAGTATATCAACGATCCTCTCGTTTTCAGATGCCTCAATAAGAGAGAAATGCATCTCCACCTTAATGCCGCCAACCGAGGTGTAGCTAACGTCGTGCTCGGTTTTATGCGCAAGGGTGTAGCCAAGCTTTTGTGCAAGTATTTCGCAGGCGCGATCGATGTCCGTGCGCTTAACGAGAATATCTATATCACAGCTTGTGCGCATCCAGGGTTCGGGATATTCGTATCTTAAAACAGAGCCCTTGAGGGGAATATGCGGTATCTTTGCTTCGCAAAGGGCATCCTTGATCTCGCTTATCGCAAACTCCATTCCCTTGTAGCGAAAAACAGCGGCATAATGCTGCTTTCTGAATTTATTTGATATTTCGTCGTTCGAAAGAAGGGAGAGCTTTTCAAGCTCACAGCCCACAAAATGCGCAAGATCGTGCTCTTTGGAAAGGCGGTAAAGCTCTTTTGCGCCGTCGCCCGATATTGCGTCCTTGATCTGATAAACGTCTGCACTCCTGCCCGTAAGAGCCGAGTTAACGAGCGCAAAAAGTGCGCCTTCTACCTTATTTGACATGGGCTATCCTCCTCCCGTGTAAAATTTTCGTTTGTTTTTATGAGGAATTACGCCTCAAGGCTTGCGATCTGCTCGCGGATAAATTCAAGGGACAGAAGCTTTTCCTTAACCGCCTCAACCGAAAGAAGCTCGGTGTTGTTGGAGTTGAACTCCGAAAGAGTATTTCTCTCGGCATCGCCGTCCTTGAAGTACTTGTCGTAGTTAAGACCGCGGTTGTCGGAAGGCACGCGGTAAAAGTTACCCATATCTATTGCATTTGCGCATTCCTCATTGGTAAGAAGAGGTTCATACATCTTCTCGCCGTGGCGAATGCCGATAACCTTGATCTCCGTCTTGGGATTGAAGAGCTCGCAAACCGCCTTTGCAAGCACCTCGATGGTGCAGGCAGGTGCCTTCTGAACGAGAATATCGCCGTTGATACCGTTCTCGAATGCAAAAAGAACAAGGTCAACCGCCTCGTCAAGCGACATAATAAATCTTGTCATACCGGGCTCGGTGATAGTTATGGGGTTGCCTGCCTTGATCTGATCGATCCAAAGGGGAATTACAGAACCGCGGGAGCACATAACGTTGCCGTATCTTGTGCAGCAGATCTTTGTAGTATCGGTGTTTCTTGATTTTGCAACCGCAACTCTTTCCTCAAGCGCCTTGGTGATACCCATTGCGTTTACAGGATAAGCCGCCTTGTCGGTTGAAAGGCAGATAACACTCTTAACGCCGGCATCGATAGCCGCAGTAAGCACGTTGTCTGTACCGATAACGTTGGTTTTAACCGCTTCCATAGGGAAGAACTCGCAGGAAGGAACCTGCTTGAGAGCTGCCGCGTGGAAGATGTAGTCAACACCGTGCATAGCAGAGCGCACACTTTCAAGGCTTCTTACGTCGCCAATATAAAACTTGATCTTTTCAGCCACCTCAGGCATCTTTGCCTGGAACTCGTGGCGCATATCGTCCTGCTTCTTCTCATCGCGTGAGAAAACTCTTATCTCCTTGATATCCGTTTTAAGAAAACGGTTGAGAACCGCGTTACCGAACGAACCTGTACCGCCGGTTATAAGAAGTGTTTTTCCGTTAAAAAGTGACATAACCTACCTCCAAAATGTCTGCTATTCTCTTGCACGCAAGTCCGTCGCCGTAGGGGTTCGACGCGTGCGACATAGCATCGTATTCATCTTTGTTTTCAAGCAGGAGCTTGAAGCTATCGTAAATTACCTTTTCCTCTGTGCCAACGAGCTTAAGCGTGCCCGCCTTTATACCCTCGGGGCGCTCGGTGGTATCTCTCATAACAAGCACCGGCTTGCCAAGGGAGGGTGCTTCCTCCTGAATTCCGCCCGAGTCGGTGAGGATCATATAGCTTGCCGCCAGGAAATTATGGAAATCAAGCACGTCAAGCGGCTCGATGATCCTTATTCTGTCGCATCCGCCAAGCTCCTCCTCTGCCGCGGCTCTCACCACCGGATTCATATGAATGGGGTATATCGCCTTAACGTCAGGATGCTCGTCCATAACTCGCCTTATCGCTCGGAACATATTGTGCATAGGCTCGCCGAGATTCTCGCGTCTGTGCGCGGTGATAAGAATCAGTCTTGAATCGGCCGCCCATTCGAGCTCGGGGTGGGTGTAATCGGATCTAACAGTGGTTTTAAGCGCGTCTATCGCCGTGTTGCCCGTGATATAGATGCTCTTAGGATCGCGCCCCTCTTTAAGAAGGTTATCGCGTGAAAGCTCTGTAGGTGAGAAGTTGTACTTTGCAACGATAGAAACCGCCTGCCTGTTGAACTCCTCGGGATAGGGGCTGTAAATATTGTAGGTGCGAAGGCCTGCTTCCACGTGGCCAACGGGGATCTGCATATAGAATGCCGCAAGCGCAGTTACGAAGGTGGTGGAGGTATCTCCGTGCACAAGCACAACGTCCGGGCGAACCTCTTCAAGCACGCACTTTATCCTCTCAAGAATATTGGTTGTTATATCAAAAAGCGTCTGCTTTTCCTTCATTATCGAGAGATCGTAATCAGGCACAACCGAAAAGGCATCAAGCACCTGATCAAGCATCTGCCTGTGCTGTCCTGTTACGCAAACAACGGTTTTAATGCCCTTTCTCGTTTTAAGCTCATTTACGAGCGGACACATCTTTATTGCCTCCGGCCGCGTGCCGAAGACGAGCATTACTGTTTTCATGCTTTGCCATTTCCTTTACGTTTGATTTTGCTGATAACGCCCTTTACAATAGCGCCGAGGGAATCACAATACATGACGAGAAGCACCGGCACGATCGCAAGCGAAATCAGGAAGGAGAATTTGAAATCAAGATATATTATAAGCGCAGAGGCAAAAACAAGGAGTATTGAGATAATATCTCTTATCCAGCTTACCCTTATGCGAACTATCTTTCTTGAGGTAAAAAGCCTGATGCCCCACGTAAGAAGGAAGGCAACGCAGGTGGTAGCCGCGGCAACTCCAACACCAAGTGTGGGTATCAAGATCAGATTCAATATAAGGTTTACTATAGCGCCTACCATGCTCGAATGGAAAAGCACCTTAGTGCGCTTCGCCGCCGAGAATACCGAAGCAAGAAAACCGGATACACCGGAGAACATATATGCAATTATGAGAAGCGGAACGTACCTCCACGCCTCAAAAAAGTCCTTTTGGAATAAAATCGTTGCCAATATCTTGCTCACAGAGATCAGTCCTGCGCACAGCACGGCATTTACTATCCAGAAATACTTATATATCGTTGTAACGAACTTGGAATAATCCTTCTCGTTAGAATTTTCAAAGGCAGACAACTGCCATGCCCTTGTAAATATAAGGCTGACGGTTGAAAGGATCGTGGGGATCTTATATGCCACAGCATACACACCCTCTGCATCTGCACCGTGGAATCCAATTATAACGTATTTGTCCGAAAGCTGCATTAACCACCACGCAAGTATTGTGGGAATCATAGGAATACTGTAAGCGAGCATTTCCTTGGAGGTTGCACGGTCAAGCGTAAGCTCCATTATATCATTTTTCATTCTTCCGGCTATAAGAACGAACAATGACGACACAGCCTCAGCAATAACGAGCGAAAGCATATAGCCGGCAATATGCCAGTTAAAGCATATAAGGAACGCAATATTCAAGCCAACCGTTATCGCCGTCTGCAGCATGCCCTTTACGGCAAAGGTCTTAACTCTTTTTGTTCCCCTGGCATACGATGAGATCACGCCGCCAAAGGTGTTCATAACAAACACCACCGGCAACCAGTACCAGTATGCCTTGAAGTCGCTTTCAAACAACATAATTCCGGGAGAAAACATACAGACAGCCATACTTGCCAAAAGGCTTATAAGCAAGGCATTACCGAGAATTGCGCCGCGCTTTTTGTCTCTATCAAACGGGAATCTCAGCACCGCCTCACTAACCGAAAGCGTCAAAAGCGGCACAAGCAGGCCGTTTGTGCTGCTTATTATATCAACGATGCCGTATTCTGCATTAGTAAGGCAGCTTGTGTAAAGCGGAACAAGAAAGAAGGTTATCAACTTAGAGCCAAAGCTACTTATTGAAAACAGAACAGTATCAGACAGTAGCCTCTTGTATTTGTTTGTACTCATTTTTCTCCTTTCCGTCAATCGTTACGATCTTCTTAATTAATCAACGAATCCATATAATTTGTAAATGATAAAACGTTTTCAGCCTCTTTGCTTACAGCACTGCTGATCCTGGAACTCATATCCTCCTTCAAGGCACTCTCGCAAAACGCAAGAGCTCTTTCGGGGTAACTGCCGTCCTTAATTTCCTTATAATTATAGTACATATCCGTAAGCCCCATGCGGTTATGCACAACGTCGTAAATTTTTCCCTCAGATCCCTCTTTGATCTCGGTTCTGTCCACCGCGACCGTGGGGGTATTATTCTTGAGTGAAAGGAGCGTGCCGTGGAAATACTCTGTAACCGTGAGCTTGGCAAATTTAAACACGCCCGCCCATTCAAGAGGAGTAAGGCCTACTATATGGTTTTTGACCAACGGGTTGCGCAGGTAAAGCGAAGCAAACTGGCAGGTATCTGCATATTTTTCGATTATCGGGCGAACAACGCTTGCATCCGCGCTCATCACCAATATCAAAGGCTTGTTGAGATCGATCCCCGCCTTTATGATCTTCTTTTCGATCCTGCCGTAGTCGATAACGCTCATGTCAAGCAACAGCGACGGATCGCAGTTGTGATTTACATGAAGATCCGACGAGCAGTGTGCAACAAAGCTTTCGGTGTGCTTATCTCTTACACCGATATAATCAAAATCCGAAAGCGCGCGGGCGCAATACTCGATCTTGTCATTTGGCTCGTTCAAATATTTCATACCGTGTGCTGAAGCGGCATAGGATGCCTTTTTTGCACCGAGATCTTCGCCAAGGAAAAACGCAGTTGGGAAAACTCTCGTTTTCCAGTTGAATATTGCGTCAGAACCAACGACGATCAGATCGTACTTTCCCTTTATAGAGCGGAAAAGCTTGCCGGCATCATCAGTCTTGATATGTTTTTTTGAAACAGGCAAGGATCTTGAAAATCTTCTCATAAACCTGTTTCGCTTGATTTCATCAAATGCAGCACCCGGGCCGCATTTCACTGCGTTTCTGATAATGCTCTTAAGATAATATTTGTACTCGGCAAATGCCTGGTAATCTATTATTTCAAAGCTTACGTCGGGATATTTCTTACTAAGGTAGCTTACCAAAGAATAGCTTTGGATCATAGCGCCGTAATTCATAGCGCGGTGATAGGTCAGAATTCCTACTTTTTTCATATTTTTCTCCAAATAATAAATTGGTTGCCATACCGGATCCGGATGCCTTATTCTTTCTCTTCGGCATCCTCATCCGCCGCCTCTTTTGCCGGCATTGTGCTGAGAATCACACCGACAACAAGCGCTCCTGCGTGAGTTCCAAGCTTAGAGAAGCCACCACTCGTTATCGACAGAGTGATAAGGAGCACCATCATTGTTGCACAAAGCATAGCAGAGGGGGTGCGTGTTTTTACCAACCTGTATACAGAGCGAATAAGCGCATATACAAGCACAAAAACAAGGGCAAGGCCGTAGAAAATTCCCTCAAATGCAAATGCACCTGTAATCATGTTGTGGCCGTAAATCGTTTCGCCAAGGCTGGTGGTGTATTCATTATTAAGAGCACCCGAACCGATTCCAAACCAGAAATTATCATTAAACAGCTGAAGGTGGATTCTCATCTCGTCCTGCCTGTAGGTTGTGGAAATATCCTCACCAAGCTCACCGAACTTGTCAACAACGAAGCTGAGGTAGTTCTGCAGTGCCGTAGAATACGCGCTGAAGAACAGGAAAGTAACTACCGCTGCGCAGATCAATACAACAGCATTCTTGATCCTGCTCTTTTTTGCAAAGAAGATCATGTAAACCGTAAATGCCGCAATGATCAGGGCGGCATATACCATACGCGCTCTTGACTGACCGGTGATAACAATGAAAAGCGAAAGTGCAACGGTTATCCAAGCAAAGATCTTGTTGCTCTTCTTAACGTTAAGCAGGTAGAAGGACACGGCAAGACCTATAAGTCCTATCGTGTTGTCAACCCTCATGATCGTGATGTTATATCCGTCAATACCGGAATCTATAAATCCGAGAACGACTAACAAGGACACAAGGCTTGCCGCTATCGTCATAAGCTGGATAAAGAAGCATATGCGCTCAAGCGACAGCTCAATAAGTGAGGGAAGGAATATCAGAAAGATCGGGAGCGCGTAAAGCAAGATACCGTACACCGAATCAAAAACGCTCCAATCCTTTGCTATACTTGCCAAAGTACAGATCATAACGATCAACGTGAACGTTATCACCGCAATGCGCGTTTTTTTGATACCCTCAATAAGACAGGTTATGACAAACAGAACGCTTGCCCCTGTGAAATATATCGCAAAAAGCTGAATTCCCGCCACAGAGATCGGAAGAACCGAAATGAAAGCGATCCAAACAAAAAGAATTGCAAACAAAAGATGCGATACAGAGCTTATGTTTATCGGCATTTTTAAAATATTCAGTTTTGAATTGTTTGTTTTAGGTGAACCAAACGGCATAATTACCCCTTCTTTGCAATTTCTGATATTTGCTTTATGTGATAATCCTTAGAATAATAGTTGCCAAACCTTTCGCAGTATTCGGCAAGCACGTCGGAGGAATCTATATTGCCGGCACAAAGACCTAAGATCTTCTCAAACCCATAGTCGTTATCCTCATCAGATGCCACAGCGTATTTCATATCCTTTGCGATCGATGCAAAATCCGATACGAATCTTGAATAGATCGGAATAACTCCGCACGAGATATAGCTCGAGAGCTTTGTGGGAGTGGAAACGTGATTTACAGGGTGGCTTTTCCTAAGAGAAAATCCAAACTTTGCCGCCTCAAGCTCCTCAGGCATCTTATCAACCGGCCTGAAGTCTATCGAATAGCGCTCAACACCGTACTTGTTTATCATTTCAAGCGCGGCATCCTTGTTCTTGGTGAGCACGCGCAGGGTGGAATCCGCAACGACGTTCTCTATTCTTTTATAGAGCGCCACGGTTTCCTCAAAGCACTGCCATGCATCAAGACCGCCGGCATACAGGAAGGTGTTTGAATCATACTTTCCGGCATATGCAAAGCGCTCATCGCTTATATGCGCGTTAAAGCAAGGCATTACGTAATAGTTTTTAAGATCGACCTTATACTTGGTACGGAAATGCTCGTGCATAGCATGGGATACAAGAAATACGAAATCCGCATCCTTTATTCCCTTTTTCTCGATAACAGAGAACACGAACGATCTCAAGCGGCTGTGGTTTCTCATATAAGATTCCTCGGGAATAATACCCTGCACCCACAGATAAACCTTGCTGTATCCGTTGCGCTTGGCCCTTGTTGCATCCTTTACTGCAACGACCAGAACACGATCATCGTTGCCCTTCGGCCTTTTTTCAAGCGTGCTGATCTTCTCCGTTTCGTATCCGGCGGCAACAAAGGCTTTATCTATCGTATCAATGTAGTCATCGGTTACTGTATTGTTTGTGTACGGATTATATATAAACAACTTCATTTTTGCTCCTTAGCAGCGCTCGGTTTAATGTCGCACCGTGTCGGTGCTCCTACCAAAGCATCGCCGCATATATCCTCTTGATTTTAAAAATCAATCCTCAAATCTCTTCTTTATAAGCTTTGCGGGAACACCGCCGACTATCGAGTAGGGCGGAACGTCCTTGGTAACCACAGCGCCTGCAGATATAACGCTTCCCTTGTGGATAGTTACACCCTTGAGCACGGTTACGTTTGCACCGATCCAAACGTCGTCCTCAATGATAACGTCCTGATCGTTCTCCGGCAGCTTCTCATCATCTCTTACAGAGATCATCGTTCTGCCCTTAATATCTGTTCTGTGATCACCTGTAGAGATCACAAGGTTCGGGCCTATCATTATGTCGTTTCCCATATGAAGCTTTGCCCTTGTGGTAAGAATGGTAGTGCCCGGGCCAAAAGCCACGTTGTTGCCTACGTATATATTCTCAATTCCCGAGAAGCGGCAGTCACGCGGTACGGTTACAGCCTTGCCGCATTTGCCAAACGACCTTTTCACTACAGGCATCCAGAAAAGCTTATGCCAAGCTTTCTTGATCTTGCCAACCAACTTATAGATAAAACGGCACATACTGCCTCCTTAAATTCCTTTATACTCTTTTACAAAGCGCTCCATTACAGCGCTTGTAACGTAGCTTTCGCGCACCTTTTTGAGCGCGTTTTCGGACATAGCCTTGCGCACGCACGCATCCTTCATTTTTTCAACGGCCGCCACCATACCGTCAACGTCTCCAACCTCAACGATACTGCCGCAACCAGAGGCAAGCATATCGGCATTAGCACCGACCGGGGTGGCAACCGCAGGCAAGCCGCGCGCCATACTCTCCATAAGCGCAACCGAAAATCCTTCCGTGTGGCTCGGAAAGATGAAGATATCTGCCGCATCCATTTCCGAAAGAACGGCATCGTGGCTTGTAGGCCCAAGCAGAGTTACGTTCTTTGGCAAGGATATCTCTGCCATAGCAGAGCTTACAGCACCTGCAAGGCGGAACTCAATATCCGGCATTCTCCTTGCGATCTCATATATCTCGGGCGCACCCTTTGATTTCTGAACCCTGCCAACGAAGAACGCGCGCTTGATCTCGGGATCTATCTCCCTCTCGCCTGAAATGACCTGCCCCTCGTTCATAAAGTTAGGGACGGTTACAGAATCCTTACCGAAGTTGTTTTTAAGATACTCCGCACTCGACGTGCAAAGCACAAGATCTCTATCCGAAAGAGAGAGAAGCTTGCCAAGATATTTCTTTGCGCGCTCCGAACGGATCTGCACCGGTATATCGCAGTGATACTGAACGATAAGGCGAGCCTCCGGCTGTTTTTTCTTTATTCGCTTTGCGGTGAGGTAATCCCTGATGATACCGAACTCACCGCAGGAAGTGTTAAGATGCACGGCATCATATTTTTCTGCCTTGATCTGCCGCTTGAGTGCGCGGAAGATCCCGGCTGTTCTTTTTACCTCGTCCAGTATATTTCTTTTAGCACTGCCGTTTTCAAGCCTTGCACCGATAGCGGCGGTGTTAAGAAGGCGCACGCAAATACCGTTTGCATCGCAGTTATCAAGGAATATATCTGTCCAAACGGCGATACCGCCGCCCGAATTTTCCTGCTTTGGTGATATGAGTAAAAGCTTCATACCTTCTCCTCTTTACTTTGCGCCCGACACCTCTTCAAGCGCGGCAATATACTTTGCACACGAAATGCTCGCTGTAGCATTTTCCGTAACGTACTCGCGCGCCGCACGGCCCATACCGGCAGTAAGCTCCTTATCCTCGGCAAGCTTCAGAACGTTTTGCGCAAGCGCCTTATGATCCATAGGGTCTGAAATAAGGCCCGCGCCTGCCGCAGTGATCACCCTGTCAAGCTCACACCCCTTATCAAATGCAACGAGAAGCGGAGTTGCACACGCCATGATCGACCAGGTCTTACTCGGAACGCAAGCACCGGCTGAGCCCGGCTTACAGCAAACGATCGAGGCATCGGCAAGCGAATATACCTCGCTTACGCGTTCAGCAGGCATAAGTGGGAAAAACTTAATATTATCAAGTCCCTCTGCCAAAGATCTGATGTACTCCTCGCGTGCGCCCTTACCGAACACTGTAAAGGCTATATCGCCCCTGTCACGAAGCTCGCGCGCCGCCTCAACGATAACCTCAGCCCCTTGAGCCATACCGAGATTGCCGGCATATACAACGTTGAATTTTTCTTTATCTATCGAAAGCTCGGAAAAGAGCTTATTTTCTTCCTTAGCTACGGGCTTTACCTCATCGGTGTTCACCCAGTTGAATATCACGCGCACCTTTTCCTCGGGCACACCCTGGGAAACGATGTTCTTTTTAATATCCTCGCTTATCGTTATGATAAGATCGGCACAGTCGTAAGTCTTTTTCGCAATTTTAGCGCCGATCTTATAAATCAGAGAGCCACGCTTTGCAAGGCCGGTAGAAGCAAGTGAATCGGGAAAAAGATCCTGCACCGAGAAGATGAATGAAACCTTCTTGCCCTGCTTTTTCGAGAGCTTCTTTGCGATCCTTGCCGCCGTGAGTCCAAGAGTCGGAGGAGTGGTGGAGCAGGTTATAACGTCCACGTCATCAGCACGCAACGCAAGCCTTTTTTGCTTGATACCGATAAGGAAATAACGCATAGCGCGCAGTATGGGATTTCTTCCCTCTCGCATCATGGAAAATCTTTTAACGACTACCTTGCCATCAAGCTTTTCCTCGTATTTTATTTTCTTGTACTGTGCCCTCACCTCGTCACTGACACCGCGCGAGGGTGTGGGGGCATATACTTCTATCGTGTGTCCTGCCGCAACGTACGCCTTTTCAAGATCCTCTGTCAGATGGGAGCTTGAGATGCGCTCAGGCGAATAATACGACGGAATTTTAAGAATTTTCATTTTTCTGCCTTTGGGTAAAATGACCCCGAATTATTTTTTTGCTTTTCTTTTGTCCTTGCCCTTTTTTGACGAGAGAGCAACCTCGCCGCCGACGTACATTACAACGAGACCGAAGATAACGAATATCGACGTTGAATAGATGAATACGGGAGTTACTACCTTGTAGATCACGTGGCACATCTTAGCGGCAATATCACCGCCGATAACGAAGGCTACCATATATGCAAGGAACATCAAGCAACCAAAAATAAGTGCCGAAAGAATACCGTATCCGAATATCTTTTTCATTATGCCAATGGCTTTTTTCATTTTCATACAAGCCACCTCACAATCCTATAATGGGAATCCAACCCATCAGCATCAGCGCCTGCAGGATATACTGAAGCGCAACCCACCAAATGTCGTTTTTAACCGTTTTGCCAAAATCCGACTCCGCGATAGACATACCTGCATACATACCGAGAGCAAGGGGCGGAGTTATACCGCACATTACGCCGCAGATACAAGGGAGCATTGCAGCGGCAAGAAGGGGGTCTATACCAACCGCCGCCATAGTGGTTATGATAACGGGGCCGAATATAACGACGAGAGAGGAGCCGGGTATGACCATACCGAGAAAGCAGGTCAGCAAGGTCAAAAACAGTACGGTTCCAAGCTTGCCGATATTAAGAGATGTCATAAACACCTCAAGATCCGCCGCTACGTTCAGGTCGGCAAAAAGCGCGCCGATCATATAGCCGAAGATACAGGTGCCAACGACGGGAGCGATGCTCTTGATGCCGGAGGCAAACATATCTGCGATCTTAGAGGGGGTAACCTTTTTCTTGTCCTTCACCAAAAGGATAGCGAGAAGCGCTACCATACCGGGCACAAAGATGAGAAGCGAGCTTGAAAAATACTTTGCTCCCTGTGCACCGAGCCTTGCGGTGTAGAAGGTGTCCTTAAAGAAGAAATCAAGGATGAAGGGCGCAAGAATAACGACGGGAAGCAAAAGTCCATGCCAGCCCTTTTTGAGCGATTCCTTGAAGCTCGGCAGCTCCTCCTTGCGAAGGGGCTTTACCTTGTAATAAACGCAAAAGCTCCAAACGGTGATAATGCGCTGGATAATGAACCAAAGCGAGATACCCCAAAGGACAACCCAGAATTTACCCATCGTTATCTCGGTGTCGGGATAAAGAGCACAAAATGCGCCGAACGCCGCCACGATGTTTGACGACGGCGGGATAAGGTTGCCAAGATAGCTTGACGTGCTTTCCACGTTTGCCGCAAGGTGAGCGGGAAATCCCGATTTTTTCATCGCGGGAATGGTGATAACGCCGGTTGCCATAACGTTGCCGGGGCCTGAGCCCGAAAGAGCGCCCATAAATGCGCTTGCAAGGACGGAGGTATAGCCTGCGCCGCCGCGAATACGGCCAACGATGCAAAGTATGATACCGATGCAACCGTCGATCATCTTGGTTTTAGTAAGAATTATAGACATGGCGACAAACGCCGTCATTGAAAACAAAAGCGAGGTTGAAAGACCTTCTTTTACGTATGTGAATACATTATCCCAAGTATCCGTAACGGTAAGCAGCGCCAAAAAGCTCACTAAAACGGACTCGTATATCGGTCTTTTCAAAAGCAAGAACCATATACATATAACGCCTACCATTACGCCGAGGTATAGTAGAGAAATTGGCATTATGCCCTCCTTATCAATTTAACCTGGCGGTATCGAATAACAAATTGTTCATTCTATCACCGTTTTCATTGTAGACAACAATCGTGTCTCTGAAAAACTCAAGCGCCCTTACGGCCTCCTTTTCCGTATCACAAATAAACGTAACACGGCAGAAATGCTGGCCGAGCGTACCGATAAATCTTTTTTCAACGCAGTCTCCCACGTTGTAATACTGCATATAATCAACGACTGCCGGATGATTTTTTACAGCCTCAACGCCCTCGATCCTTCCGATAACACCTGCATCAAGCGGCATCATAAGCTGTGCGCCGACCTTGCCTCCGAGGGAAAGATCAATACCGCTAAGTTCGTCGTCTGTAACCGAGCCTGCACCAACCGCATATCTGAGCATAAGGCGCATATCGTTGATGCCAACGAGCGGCTCTGTAAGCTTGAACATCATTCCGCCACTGAGACGGTAACCCATCTCGTGAAAATATATCCTGCCATCACAGGGCAGCGACTGGATAAAGGCTGTGCCGTTCTTGAGTCCCATACCGCGGAGCATACGGCGAACACCCGCATCCATATTTTCCATATAGTACTTCGCATACTTGGACGGAGCATGCGTAAACCCGCTTATAAGGCTGGTTCTGTGTATCGGATCGGCAACGTAAGTATCCATCATAAAATACGGATAAGCCTCACCGTCGCGCAGAAGATAACGAACGCTGAATATCTCTCCGCCGTTTTCTATGTATTTTTCTGCAATTATTTTCTTTGATTTTGATGCTGCATACGCTTTTTCAAGCGCAGGCTTGACCTCAGCTGATGAGCGGCAAACCGAAATTCCCGCCGAGCTGCATCCGTCAACAGGCTTGATTATTATTGGGTACGGCAAAGCCTCAAGAACATCATTCGGAGTGCTCAGGTCTATATCGTATTCCGGAGTGCAATCCACGCCGTATTCTCTGCAATAGCTCTTAAAAACATCCTTGTTAGCACACCTATCCCATATGTCCATGGTCGTGTAGCAAGGCAATCCCGCCGCCGCTGCCGCCGTTATAACGTTACGAAGATTAAATTCACTCGGACCGCAGAATATTCCGTCCGCTCTTCTTTCCTTTGCAAGAGCAACTATGCCGTCTATGTCCGCCGTGCTTATCTCGGCAACCTCGTCCGCTATCTGCTTTGCCACTCTTTCTCCGATGGGCGCAGGGTCGGTAACAATGGTGTATATCCCCATAGCACTCGCGTTTTTTACTATATCGAGCGAGGCGCTCGTTCCTCCGAGCACTATAAGCCTTTTTCCAACAGTTTTACTCATGTATTTCGTCCTATTTTACGATTACGTTTATTCTTTCAAGCGCGCTGAGGCAGGCCGCAACCGCAGCCTCTCTGTCAGCACCGTCTGCTATAACAAAGCCGACTCTGTCGGTGCTGCTGCCGATCTCGCCGACGGTATCTCCCACTCCTTTGGTAAAGGAGATCTCGCGAATACCGGGAAGCGCCCTTGCCTCGTTGACACCGGTGATTTCTTTTATAATTCCCTTGCCCGACTTGATATACCTTATCGCCGCACCGCGTGAATGCTTTATATCAACGTCTGCCTCCTCGCCGCAAGCAATACGTACAGTTGCCTCGATCATATCAACACCGGTCGAGAGAGGAACGAGATGGGTCGTGATACAGTCGCCGCCCATTCTTGCGCCAAGCTCAACCATTTTCGCGCCGCCATCGGTGAGCATTATCTCAACGTGAGCGGGGCCGTCCTTGATGCCGACCGCCTTTACGGCACGGCAGGCGAGGTCCTTTATCTCGGCTACTTTGTCTGCAGGCAGGGATGACGGCTGGGTATGTCCCATTTCAACAAAATGGGGAGCGCCCGTCGTTATCTTATCGGTAACTGCAAGCACGTGTGCCTCGCCGCCCTTGACTATTATCTCAACGCTTACCTCACTGCCACGCATATATTCCTCGAATATAACTGCGCCTGAGCGTGAGGATACCGCCGCGTACTCATATGATGCAACGAGGCTGTTTTTATCTTCGATCAGCTTAACTCCCCTGCTGCCGGCATTGTCGGTTGGCTTTACGATGCAAGGATACGTAAGCTTGTCCTTGACCGTTTGAAGCTGCTCGCTGTCCTTTGCGATATAGTACCAGGGGTGAGGGACGCCACACTCGGCAAAAGCCTTTATCATCTCGCCCTTATCGGTGGATCTGATAGCGGTTTCCATATCGATACCGGGAAGCCCCAGCACTTCGGCCGCCTTGGCGATCGAGCGCATAGGCATATCTGTGGCAAGCGTCATAATACCGTCGGGACAGAAGCTCTTCGCCACCTCTACGACAGCATCAATATCTATGGTGCTTGCGTTAAAATACTCATCGGCATACTTAATGCCAACGGCATTCGGATTGTAATCCAGAACGGCGGTGTAATATCCAAGCTCCTTTGCCCTTTTGATAGCGGGAAGCTGGAGAATGGATGCGCCGATTATAAGAAGCTTTTTCATCAGTCAGCTGCTCCGACGGTTTCCTTGTTCTCGTTATTCTCCGTTACGGCGGAAATATCCGTCTCAACCCTGTTACCGTTTTCGTCAACAGTAACAACCTTAACGGGTGCCTCGTCCTTTACGTAAACGTTATCGCGCTTAAGAACGGTCGCTATGGTTTTAAAGAAGACCTTTATATCCATCCAAAGGGTGAGGTTGTCAACGTAATACACATCATTCTGAAGCTTTTGCTCGCTCGATGCGGAGTTGCGGAAGTACGCCTGATTATATCCCGTGATACCGGGGCGCACGTCAAGCCTGCGCTTGCGCACATCGTCAAGCTGATCGTAGCCCTTGTAATTGGTGGTCAGGTGCGCTCTTGGGCCGATGATACTCATATGGCCGAAAAGAACGTTGAATATCTGGGGAGTTTCATCAAGGCTGGTCTTACGAAGGATCCTGCCTATCTTTGTAACTCTTGGGTCGTTCTTGCCGTTGTATGTAGATCCGTCCTTGTTAAGCAGGTTGGGTGCATCCACATTCATCGAACGGAACTTGTACATCTTGAAGGTCTTACCCTTTTTGCCAAGGCGCTCCGCGTTGTAGAACACCGGGCCGCCGTCCGTCAGCTTGATTATCGGGGCAACGACAATGAAGATGAGAAAGAAGAACGGAAGTCCCATAAGACATATGATTATATCGAAAAGTCTTTTGAAAAAATGCTTGTACATGTTATTTGTTGATATACTCCTTGATGATATCAATGTAGTTATCGATAACGTAATCCACGTCCTCATCGGAAAGCACGGTGTGAAGGGGGAGGGTTATCTCGTTCTCATAGTATGCATTTGCATTGGGATAATCCGCAATATCAAAGCCGAGGTTTTTATAAGCTGTCATAAGCGGCAGGGGCTTGTAATGCACGTTGCAGGCGATACCGCGGCGCGCCATCTCAAGAATGATCTCGTTCCTGTCAAGGCGGCAAACACCGGGAAGCCTTGTGATATAAAGGTGGCAGGAAGAGGTGTAGGTATCGGTAAAGTGATCCGCCGTAATAACGCCGAGGGGCATAAGTGCGGCATTGTACTTATCGATTATCTCTTTTCTTCTTGCAAGCATCTCGTCATATCTTTCGAGCTGTGCAACACCCATAGCGGCGGCAACGTCCGTCATATTGCACTTGTACCAAGGGCCAACGATATCGTATTCCCAAGAGCCAAGGCGGGACTTGTTGAACGCGTCCTTTGACTGACCGTGCAGGGAGAGAAGCTGGAACTTCTTATAAAGCTCCTCGTTGTCGATCCCCTCAAAGTTGCGCCAGGTAAGAGCGCCACCCTCTGCAGTGGTAAGATTCTTTACCGCGTGGAAGGAGAAGGAGGAAAAATCGGCAACTGCGCCTATCTTCTTGCCCTTGTAGGTAGCACCGAATGCGTGCGCAGTGTCTGCTAAAACGGCAACTCTGCCGATAGCTTCCTGAAGCGCGCCCTTAGGCTTGAAGATAGCCTTCTTTGCCTCAACTATTTCAAATATTCTGTCGTAATCGCAGGGAATACCCGCAAGATCAACGGGAATGATAGCCTTCGTTTTCTCGTTGATAAGCTCAGCAACCTTACCGTAATCCATCTCAAGCTTATCCTTGACCGTATCCACCATCACGATCTTTGCGCCAACGTGCTCGATCACCGATGCGGTTGCGGTGTACGTATAAGCGGTGGTTATAACCTCATCGCCCGGGCCAACGCCAAGAACTCTCAGAGCAAGCTCGGCGCACGCAGTTTGCGAGTTAAGGCAAACCGCCTTTTCTACCCCGCAGTACTCGGCAACCATAGCCTCAAGCTGCTTGGTTCTCGGGCCGGTGGTTATCCATCCGGTTTTTACAGTTTCAATTACGTATTCGATTTCTCTTTCCGAAATATCGGGGGGAGAGAATTTTACGTGTCTGATCATTTTAAGTAACTCCTATATATAAATGCGCGAATAATAATAATATTAATATAATATAAAATAAATTCTCGTAAAGTATATTTTAACACTCAAACGTGCAAATTTCAACACTTTACGCAAAATATCTTAAAATTTTATAAAATATATACATAAATCCGCACTTCATACCCGTCATTTTGACTTATTTTATTGACAAATGACTTCACGGTGCTCATTTTTTTTGCAAAAAAATGGGCTCATAACAAAAAAAGGAACTGCCAAAAGACGCGTACTCTCAAGGACAGTTTCATAATTTAATAGAATACGTTACCTACCGACAAGAAAAGGACAGAGAATTTTTATGTTCTCTGTCCTTTTTTCTTGACGAGTACTGACTTAATCAAAAACAACAATATTTTGTCAAAAGCAACGAAAAGGCACTTTTGACATTCGC
>JAZLCY010000123.1:0-2149 GCA_045614485.1 Eubacteriales bacterium | reverse complement strand
GGGAACGAGCAGGTGGGAAGCAACTAAGATCACAGCGGCGATAACGATAAGCGCAACGATGAGCCAGTAGATCGGGCTTGTGCCGAGCAGGTAGCGGAGCTGGCCAAACCAGTTGTCGCTCATTTTAAGCATTACCATCTGAATATTCTGAAGCGAGCTGATAAAGTCGTTACTTACGGTTACATATCCATCAAGCGGATACATATGATCATTTCTTGGATCAACGCCGATAAACTGCTCGAAGAATACCTCTACGTCATATTCGCCGGGGAAATCGTCAATATCCTCGGCAAAGCAGTATGCCAATACGTCCACCTCGAGAATAATATTGTCTCTTATAACAACGAATGCCATAACACCGGTGTTGTAGGACGTCATGCCGAAGGTGTTGATGTATGCAATATAGGTGTTGGATTCATCGTTGTAATAAAGATCGCTTACGCCCTTCTCGTAGGTATGGTAGCCTCTGTAGCTGTTGCAGTATCCGTTTATTTCGGCAAATTTATCCCACACAAGATCATTGATCCTGTTTTCGTCAATATCGTTTAATAAAACGTAGTTCGCTGCCTGTTGGAGTGCTCTGTAAAAGCGGTCTGTGGTGCTACCATGGATAGTCAGGTAGTAATACTCAAACGGGCGGTCGGGATATATCTTTGCAATTACCTCTGCTTCAAGCAGGCCGTAGTCATTATAAACGTTAAGGTAAGCAAAGTAAACGTTTTCACTGCTGTAATAGAGTCCGTCAAGATACTCGGGGGCAGACTCGTGCAAAGAAATACTGTATGCACTGTAGCCGAATTCAACCGAGATAAGATCCTCGATCTCCGAGTCGCTCCTTCTTGCCGGCTGGTCTTTTTTATAGTTCGTAAGGGTTGCTTCGCCCACGGTGGCGCTTTCGGTTGCCGTGCAGGAGGCAAGGGAAAGGGCGAGGGTAAGCGCCAATGCTAAAATAATTATAGCAGATAAAAATTTCTTCATAACTTGATCCTTTCTTATAATCTTGATATCCTTTGGATGCGGTTATGCATTCTTGCCTTCCGCACCCTCGGTCGCGGCGCCCTCATCGGTTGCCTCGGCGGACTCCGCCTTCTTTGAAGAAACCTCAAGTGCAAGCTTTTTAACGCGCTTTTTGAGTTTGATCTTGGATATAACAAGGATCAAAATGATGATAAAGAGCATCAGAATGATAGCCAGAAGTATCGGAACAAGGGCTACCGGCAGGAAGATTACTGTCAGAACAATGAGTGAAATAATGATTGAAACCACAAGTCCAACCACAACAAGCACGGGGCTTGAGTCGGGGCCGAACGTTTCGGAAACCCAGGCTTCAAATCCTGTGGGGGTGAATTCCTGAACGCACTTATGCGCCTGCCTCATTGCGTTGAAAAAGTAGTTGCAAGCCTCCTCATATCCGTAGATAGATTCGTAGCGAGCTGTGTCCTCGAGTCCGTAATAGCCTCTGAACTGATCGAGGAACGCTATTACGTCATCGTACGAGGGCTGGGTTTCGTAGGTGTTGTAAGCGGTAAAGTCGAATGCAATGGGCTGGATGTCAATGATATTGCTTGCACCCTGATAAAGCACAAGAGCCTTTATGTAGGTGTAGTGTGTCTGGTCGAGAACCTTTGTGTCTATATATGCAACGTGAACGCCGTGTGTTCTCTCGTAGAATATATACTCAACGCCGCCTTCATCTATTTGGTGGATATCCATCTCTGAGGCGTATCCGAAGTTTTTAAGCACTATCTCGTTCGCAAGGTTCTCGATTGCGTCTGAGCCCAGCTCCAAGTTGTTTGCGTAGCTTATTGCTTCGAGTGCGGCGCTTGAGAACTCATCGGTGTTCGCGTCACCGATCATGCAGTAGGTTTCGTAATCGAATGAATAGGGTTGGAATCTGATTATAGCCTCGGTCCTTGGAGAATAGTAGCTTATGGGAGTTACAATATACGCGGCATACCAGTCGTTGTCCAATCTGAAAAGACTTACGGTATTATCGGGGGTGAATCCGTCGGTGGTAGCCAATGAAGCATAGTTGCCGGTCCAGCCGTAGATAAAGTACACTATTTCCTCCTCGGTAAAGGAGGGGGAAAGCTCTTCTTGGGAATAAAGCTCGGCCACAGCCACCTTCTTAGCCGCCGCCTCTTCCTTA
>JAZLCY010000122.1:0-8707 GCA_045614485.1 Eubacteriales bacterium | reverse complement strand
GCTCACAGAACGACATGGCTACGATCCGACTTGGCTTTCACCCCGAGCTTACGGGTCGCGAAAACGTTTATATGAACGGTGCTATTCTTGGTATGACGAAGAAAGAGATTTCAAGGAAATTTGACGATATCGTTAAGTTTGCTGAGTTAGAGAAGTTTATAGACACCCCTGTTAAAAGATATTCATCGGGTATGTACGTTAAGCTTGCGTTTGCGGTTGCTGCACACCTTGATTCTGAGATTATGGTAATGGACGAGGTCTTGGCGGTTGGAGATATGAAGTTCCAGCAAAAGTGTCTTGGAAAGATGGATGACGTTTCAAAGAGTGATGGCAAAACCATACTTTACGTTAGCCATAATATGAACACCATTCGCCAGCTTTGCACAAGATGCATAGTGCTTGATCACGGCCGCCTGATATTTGACGGAGACGTTGATGAGGCGATAAACATATATATGGGTAAAGCCGGACTTTCCGAGAAGCATGTCGATTTGACTCAAATAGACAGGGGAGCATTTTCGGTCGATAACGTCATCAGATTAAATGACATCGAGCTGATCGATCGGGAAAAGCCTGTTTACAAATTTAACGAAAAAATAAAACTAAGAGTTACTTTTTTTGCTGAACGAGAGTTAGAACAAGTTTGTTTCAGAGTTCCTGTTTATTACGTTGATAATACGGTTGTAGGTATGGCTACAACAAAACCATTGAAAAAATGCAAGAAAGGTCATAATACCGTAGATCTTGAATTTGATCTTTCGGGACTTGCAGATGGCAAATACTACTTAAGGTTTGTGGCTTACTCGGTTGGTGAAATGGGCGGCACAACGACGCACGACGTCGTAAATAATGCCATAACTTTTGAGATCGAAGGCATGTCCTCCAATGCTAATAATATTTTGTGGGAGCACTCATATTGGGGAGCGATTTGTTTCTCACAGATTGGTGTAGCTGAATATGATTATCAAGCGGTAGCATCCAAGGAGGAAATATAATTTGAGATTGAAGTATTTTTTCAAAAGAATAAAACATGGTTTATTAATCAGGTTGAAACATTATATTCCATTAAAGATAAAATTAAGATTTCTGCCCAACAGACCGTTACTTGTTATGACACCAACGCACGGAAATCTTGGAGATCAAGCAATTGCATGGGCGGAACTTTGTCTCGCAAAAAAAGAGAAAATCAAGGTTATTGAGGTATCTTGCGAGGATCTTTCGTTTTTAAGTTCGAGAAATATGCTTCACATTTTGAACAAGAGAACGATTCTCCTTAATGGCGGTGGCTACTTAGGAACAATTTGGCCTGAGAGCGAACAGATGTTACAGAACATTATAACGAAATGCCCCGATTCGTGCATACTTGCTTTTCCTAACACTGTATACTACGAGAACAATGATTATGGATGTCAAGCTTTTGATCAATCCAAAAGAGTATATAATGCACACAAGCATTTAAAATTGTATGCAAGGGAAAACACATCCTACGAGATAATGAAGTCTGCTTATAACAATGTAGAACTGTGTCCCGATGTCGTCCTATCGCTTGACGTGAAAAAAAGCGATATTGAGAGAAGCGGATGTACGCTATTTCTTCGAAGAGATAAAGAGAAAACACTCCGTCAACAAGAAACGGACAGTATATGTGATAATGTTAAGCAGATTTTCGGATATAACTACAGGTTGTCCGATACTGTTAGGGATTACGGCATATCAAAACGAACGCGAGAAAAAGAGTTAGAAAAGATGTTTTGTGAATTTATGTCTTCTGAACTTGCGATAACCGATCGTATGCACGGAATGATTTTTGCTGCGATTACCGAAACGCCTTGCATAGTATTAGCGAGTAAAAGCCATAAATTGCAGGGGAGTTATGAGTGGATCAAAGATCTTTCGTACATAGCCTTCTGCAAGAGTCCCGAAGAGATTCCGCAGGTCTATGAAAAAATATCCAACGCATCACGTAATTTCGAATCAATAAACATAAAAGAAAAATATCAAGGCCTGATGCAAGAGATCACGGCAATGTGTAAAGGAAAAAAGAGCAACCAATGATCAGCATTATAGTTCCCGTTTACAAGGTAGAGCCTTATATAAGGCGTTGTGTGGATTCCATTCTTTCGCAAACCTATTCGGAGTTTGAATTAATATTGGTAAATGACGGCTCGCCAGATAGCTGCGGCGCAATATGCGATGAGTATGCCGATAAGGATTCTCGCATTAGAGTTATACATAAAGAAAATGGTGGACTTTCTTCCGCTCGAAATGCCGCGCTTGACGTTGTGTGCGCAGAAAAACGTGCAGAATGGATAACTTTTATCGACAGCGATGACTGGGTTCACCCTAAATATTTGGAATTGCTTTTGTCTATGGCGATGGAAAGCGGTGTCAAGTTGGCGGTAGGAAATTCCGTCACAACATACGGTGAGGAAAATGATAAATCCCTCGAAGGATTTTGCGTTTATTCTCCGGAGGAGTTTTGGATAAAAACCAGGAGCGCAATAGCTTGCGCAAAACTGTACAGACGAGAATTGTTTGAAAACGAAAGATACCCAATTGGGAAGTTGCATGAGGATGAGTTCATTACATACAGATTGGTCTTTAGTTGCGATAGAGTGGCATACACACCGTCCAAGATATACTATTACTACATCAACTCTCAGGGCATTGTACATTCTTTGTGGACTCCTAAAAAAATGCACGGTATAGAAGCAATAATTAATTCAAGAAATTATTTCAAAAATAACGGGCACAAAAAAGCGCGAAAAAAAGAAGAAATTGTGCTAGCGGGCGTGTATTACGATAACATAAACCTTGCAAGAGCAAATAACGAGGACGGAAAATATGACGGTGAGATTGAAAGCATGATATCGGGCTTGCGCGAGCATCTTTCAAAGAACTCAAAGTACGTACCGATAAGAAATGCACAGGCTATTTATATTCTCGCCTTTCCCGAGAGGGAGAAAAGCATTCGCAAAAAAGCGGCAAGACGACAAAAGGCGGTGGCCTTTATAAAGAAAATTTTAAAAACGCTTGGCATAAGAAAATAAAACAACGGAATTTTGCCGCCACCCGGACGGCAAGAAACGGAGAAATAATATGAAAATACTTATAACGGGGGCGGCGGGGTTCGTTGGAAAGAATCTTTGTGCGGCGCTTGAGAATGTGATGGCGGGCAAGGACCGCACGCGCGGGGAGCTTGCGGTAGACAAGCTCTGGCTTTATGACGTGGATACCGACGAGGCGGTGCTTGACGAGGCTTGCCGCGAGGCAGACTTCGTTTTTAACCTTGCGGGTGTTAACCGCCCGAAGGATGCGGGCGAGTTTCTTGCGGGAAATTTCGGTTTTGCCACGAAGCTTCTCGGCTTGCTTGAAAAATATAATAATAAGTGCCCCGTTATGCTTGCCTCAAGCATTCAGGCAACTCTGATCGGCAGGTATGACTCCGATTACGGCAGGAGCAAAAAGGCGGGAGAGGACGCGTTTTTTGAGTATTCCGATCGCACGGGTGCGCCCGTGTTGGTTTATCGCTTCCCGAACCTTTTCGGAAAGTGGTGCCGCCCGAACTACAACAGCGCTGTTGCAACGTTTTGCAACAACATTGCAAACGACCTGCCGATAACGGTGAACGACCCGGCGGTTGAGCTTGAGCTGCTTTACATAGACGACCTTGTGGACGAGATGATGCTTGCCGCGGTTGGCAAGGCGCATCGCTGTGAGTTTGACGGAATAAAGACTGTTCTCTCTGAGGGTGGAAAATATTGCGCCGCACCCATAACCCACAGGGTTACTCTCGGCGAGATCGTTGCGCTTCTTGAAAGCTTTAAGGATCAGCCGAAAACTCTCGTTATGCCCGAGATACCGCAAGGCAGCTTTGCAAAAAAGCTCTACTCCACCTATCTTTCCTATCTGCCGAAGGAGAAGGTTGCCTTTCCCTTGAAGATGAACGTTGACGCGCGCGGCAGCTTTACCGAGCTTCTCAAAACCGCATCCTGCGGTCAGTTCTCGGTGAACGTTTCCAACCCCGGCATAACCAAGGGCGAGCACTGGCATAACACAAAATGGGAATTCTTTATTATCGTATCCGGCCACGGACTTATCGAGCAGAGGAAGATCGGCACAGACGAGGTCATCTCCTTTGAGGCATCGGGCGAGAAGATCGAGGCGATCCACATGCTCCCCGGATACACACACAATATAATCAACCTTTCAGAAAGCGAGCCGCTTGTAACTCTTATGTGGGCGAATGAGCAGTTTGACCCCGGACACCCCGACACGTTTTTTGAAAATGTTAATGCGGAGAGAAATAGATGATAAAGAAAATTGGCAGAAAAATAAAAAACAAAATTCGCACATGGTTGGGAATATATCCGACGAGAACAAGTGAGATCTACATAGAACAACTGAGGCGCGGCGGAGCTAAAATAGGGGAAAGAGTTACTATATTTCATCCCCCGAGTACAGTTATAGACGAAACTCGCCCTTACCTTATCGAGATAGGAGATGATGTTCAAATCACACATAATGTGTCGATTTTAACACACGGTTATGATTTTTCTGTTTTAAAAGGCGTTTACGGCGAGGTTCTTGGTTCTGCCGGAAAAGTTAAGATTGGAAATAATGTATTCATTGGCGCAGGAACAACAATTCTGAAAGGTGTTGAAGTGGGTAATAATGTTATTATAGGTGCGGCCAGCCTTGTTAACAAGAATATTCCCGACAACTGCGTAGTGGCAGGCAATCCGGCTAAGTTTATTATGTCTATTGACGAATATTGCGAAAAACGCAAGAGGGCTCAACTTAATGAGGCGGCCGAGCTTGTAAGAGAATACAGAAAAGCTTTTGGAGAAGATCCTGAACTGAGTGACCTTAGCGAATTTTTCTTTCTGTTTTCCAATACGGTTGACCAACTGGATGAGAGCTGCAAAAAACAGTTAAGAAATCTCGGTAACTATGATTATTCTGTAGAGGTGTTGTCAAAGAACAATCCTCAGTTTGCATCATTTGAAGAGTTTTTAAAAAATATAGAGGGTAGGTAACAATGGAAAAGGTATTTATCCCTAGGGCGCGCGATCCGTTTGACAAGAAGATAACGGTCTATGGCCTTGTGATGACGCTGATGATAGTGCTTTCGCATTGGAAACACTTTCTGCCGGCGACCAATCCCGGCACGGATTCGCGCGCCGCTGCCGCTATAAACAATGCATACGATACGTTGGGAATCTTCGCGATGACGAGCTTCTTTATGTTCTCGGGATTCCTGATGTACTATGGCATTCATTCCGCGCGCGACCTTTACGGCAAGATATGCCGCAGGGTGATCTCGCTGTGCGTTCCGTTCGTTTTCTGGAACGTTTTTGCCCTCGCATATGAGGTTGCATACGCGATCTACAAGGGTGCGTTCTCGCTCGGAATGTTCAACCTCAAGAGCCTTATACTCGGCTTTACCTTAACGCCGTACAACTCGCCGATGTGGTATATATTCGCCCTCGTTTTGCTGATGTGCTTCTCACCCGTGTTCATTCTTTTGAAGAATCAGCGCGGCATCGCGGCATATTGCTTCGTAGCGGTGTTTATCATATCCCTTGTTGTGAGCACATTCTGGCAGGGCCAGGGCGTGATCTTCCAGTGGGCGCGCCGACTCCTCACCTATCTGCCCCTTTACTTCCTCGGCGTGTGGATGGGACTTCACTTCTCGGATGTGGTCGTTAAGGAGAAATATCACTGGGGCCTTACCGCTCCCGTGGCGGCGATAGGCTTTGTTGGAATTTTGGCCTACTTCACCTTCTTTAAACAGGATATTCAGCCTGTGAACGTGGTGCTTTACCAGAGCCTCGCGCCCCTGGCATGGCTTGCGATCCCCCAGGCAATAACCAATAAGATCGGAAAGTCCTTCCCACTGACAGTGTATCCCTTTGTTTACGCGATGCACGGCGTGCTTATCACCGTTATCCACTGGCTCACGGTGCGCGTTGTTATGGTTGGCCACCCCTTGCCCATGTGGGCGGATGCACTCGTACAGCTGTTGCTTGTGCTTATAATTTACCTCATCTCGATATTTGTGGCATTTATCTTCAAGTTGATATTGCCGAACAGAATATACAGAATTTTCGCAGGCGGCAGCGCCGGAAGAAAGATGTTTTGATAGGAGAAAAATATGGAAATCAAGCTTGATTACAGTAACGTAAGCTTTAAAAACGACGGCAGACTTAAGCTGCTTATCATAGTGGGCACCCGCCCCGAAATAATCCGCCTTGGCGCAGTTATAAACAAGTGCAGAAAGTATTTTGACACCGTTTTAGCTCACACGGGGCAGAACTATGACTATAATCTTAACGGAATCTTCTTCCGCGATCTTTCGATCGATGAGCCCGACGTTTATATGGACGCAGTGGGAGATGACCTTGGCGCAACCGTTGGCAATATCATCAACTGCTCATATAAGCTGATGAATGCGGTAAAGCCGGACGCACTCCTCATTCTTGGCGATACAAACTCCTGCCTATCCGCTATCGCGGCAAAAAGACTCCACATTCCCATATTCCATATGGAAGCAGGAAACAGATGCAAGGACGAGTGCCTGCCCGAGGAAACCAACCGCCGCATCGTTGACATCATTTCCGACGTTAATCTTGCATACTCCGAGCACGCAAGAAGATACCTTGCAGAGTGCGGCCTTCCCAAAGAGCGCACCTACGTAACCGGCTCGCCTATGGCGGAGGTACTGCACCAGAACCTTGCAAAGATCGAGGCATCCGACGTTGTTGCAAGGCTTGGCCTTACACCCAAAAAGTATATGCTTCTCTCGGCACACAGAGAGGAGAATATTGACACAGAGAAGAACTTTATCTCTCTTTTCACCGCGATCAACGAGCTTGCGGAAAAGTATGATATGCCTATCCTTTACTCCTGCCACCCCAGAAGTAAAAAGCGCCTTGAGATTTCCGGCTTCAAGCTTGATCCTCGCGTTATAATGCACGAGCCTCTCGGCTTTCACGATTATAACTGCCTGCAGATGAACGCATTTGCGGTTATCTCGGATAGCGGAACACTCCCTGAGGAAAGCTCCTTCTACACCTCTATTGGCAAGCCCTTTCCGGCAGTGTGCATCCGCACCTCCACCGAGCGCCCCGAAGCGCTTGACAAGGCCTGCTTTATCCTTGCGGGAATTGATAAAAAGTCGCTTCTTCAGTCGGTTGAAACCGCGGTTAACATGACCGCCCTCGGTGATGACGGCATTCCCGTGCCCGATTACGTTGAGGAAAACGTTTCCACCAAGGTTGTAAAAATAATCCAGTCCTACGTTGGCGTTGTCAACAAGATGGTTTGGCGCAAGGACTGATTCTTATTAAAGGAGGAGAGCAAAATTGAATAGCTTAGAGCTTCTTTCGGCTCTTCTCCGATGCGAACTGCTCGGCGAGGAGCTAAGCGATGAGAGGGTTAATGAAATAACCGCACCCACACTCCTTGAGGTGTACAACGTCGCCGCCACGCACGACGCGGCGCATATGATAGCCGAGGCGGCTATAAAATACGGCATAACATCCGGCGCTATGGTGAAGGGGGATGACGTTTACCGCTCCTTTATCAAGGCGCAGGAAATGGCATATTTCAGACACAAAAGGCACAACACCGCCGTATGTGAGCTTTCCCGTGTTTTTGAAAAATACAAGATAGAATACGTTCTTTTAAAAGGCTCTGTAACGAAGGAATATTATCCTGAGAAGTGGATGCGCCTTGGCGGAGATATAGACATTCTCGTAAGGGAAGAGCAGCTTTTTTTCGCGGTTGACGCAATAGCGCTCGAGCTTGGTTATACCACCGACGGCGTTAAGGGATTCCACGATATGTCCCTGTTCTCTGACGACGGCGTACACCTTGAGCTTCACTATAACGTTAAGGAAAATATGCCGGCGCTTGATACAATGCTTTCGCGCGCCTGGGAGTTCTGCTCGGGCGGTGAGGGATATCGCAGGCATATGTCCGAGGAGTTTTTTATACTGCACATCGTTTGCCATATGGCATACCACTTTGTTGGCGGCGGTTGTGGGATCAAGCCCTTCTCCGACCTTATGCTTATAAGGAAGAGCACCGAGTTTGATGAGGATCTGCTTCTCTCGATGCTTGATAAGTGCGGCCTTAAAGAGTTTTATAAAAACGTTATCGCCCTGATAGACGTTTGGTTTTTCGGCAAGGAGCACACCCCTCTCACGCAGGATATGGAAAGCCACGTTCTGCTCGCGGGAATCACTCGCGGTGTGGACAAAACGGTGGCTGCGGAGCAAACCCGCCGCGGCGGTAGAGTCGGATATATTCTCTCAAGAATATTTATGCCCTACGGCCAGCTTAAGATAAGATATCCGCGCCTTGAGGGTAAGCCTGTTCTCACCCCGATCTTCACGGTGCGCCGTTGGCTCAGCTTCGCCTTCGGCAGCAAGAAAAGGGCTCGCCACGAGCTTCAGGCAACGAAAAAGATCGGTAAGGACGATATGAAAAGGGTAACCAACTTCTTTGAAAACGTTGGTCTGTCCGAATGCATAAAATAAAGTCCCCCAAGCACAAAAAATGAAAAAAGATACCGCCCGTTTTAGCGTGATGTCCTTAACGGACAAATCACGCATCGAGATAAATCCCTTGCAGGATTTTCGATATATTGCTTATGGCAACTATGTGCCATAAGCAACTCGATATGCCTGCGGCTCGATAT
>JAZLCY010000121.1:0-13851 GCA_045614485.1 Eubacteriales bacterium | reverse complement strand
GATCATGGTTTCGATAAACGCGCGGTTTACCATATCCATCTCTGCCTTACAGTCCTTGTACTTGAAGGGCATCTCCTTACCGCCAACGATTGCGGGAAGCTCTGCAAGGTCAGCAGGAACAGTCCAGTCAAGAGTGATGTTAGAGAAGGACGCCTGCGTTCCCCAACGGGAAGGAGTATTTACACCGTAGAAGAAGGACTCGATGCACTTCTTAACAGCATCGTAAGAAAGGTTATCTGCCTTTACGAAGGGAGCAAGATAGGTATCGAACGAGGAGAACGCCTGAGCGCCTGCCCACTCGTTCTGCATGATTCCGAGGAAGTTTACCATCTGGTTGCAAAGGGTTGCAAGATGCTTTGCAGGAGCAGAGGTGATCTTACCGGTTACACCGCCAAGACCGTCGGTGATAAGCTGCTTAAGCGACCAACCTGCGCAGTAGCCGGTGAGCATAGAAAGGTCGTGGATATGGATATCCGCATTTCTGTGCGCGTTAGCGATCTCGCTGTCATAAACCTCGCTGAGCCAGTAGTTTGCAGTGATAGCGCCGGAGTTATTGAGGATAAGACCGCCTACGGAGTAGGTAACGGTGGAGTTTTCCTTAACTCTCCAGTCGGTAACCTTAACGTAGCTGTCAACTATGTCCTTATAGTCAAGAATAGTAGACTTGATGTTACGCATCTTCTCGTGCTGGCGGCGGTAGATGATGTATGCCTTAGCAACGTCATCATATCCTGCCTGAATGAGAACAGACTCAACAGAGTCCTGAATATCCTCAACCGAGATATGGTGGTCTTTAATTTTCGGCTCGAAATCTGCCGTTACCTTAAGTGCCAGAAAATCGATAATATTCTGGTTGTATTCTCTCTCCTGCGCATCAAAAGCAAGGGAGATAGCCTTTGATATCTTCTGAATATCAAAGTCAATGATTTTGCCGTCTCGTTTGAGGACTGTGTACATCTTTTTTTCTCCTATTGATATATAATAATTTAATTTTAACGTTAATAAAAGCCGCGGCTGAAACGGGGAAAAATTCACCGCACGCACCGGGGCTTTTTATAGGCTTGGCAGGGCGGCCAAGCAACGCCGAAAAAAAGAAAATCGGCGTACTATAAGTATAGTATATTCGCCGATTTTTGTCAACATAAAAACACAAGATTTTGTATTTTTCTTCATTTTTGTAACAATATATAGTACACTATCATCTTATTTGTGCATTTGGTACATAGGGCAAAACCACCTCTAAAAATTCTGCCACGGTTTTTGTGGTATGTGCGTCAAGGCCCTCGGAAATCACGCCGTCGGTGTGCTTATAGCTCTGCAGAAAATAGCGCTTGGCACCCTTTATCCACTCGCCGATTTTTTTCATATCAGCGTGGGTGTGGAGCTGACGCACAAGAGTGGTTCTGAATTCATATTCAACAGCGCCCGAAAGCAAAAAGCTCGCGCTTTCCCGTATCTTTTCCATATCAACCATTGCTCCCGCGGTTTTCTCATATGCCTCGGGAGAATTTTTTATGTCCATAGCAACGTAGTCAACAAGCCCTTCGCCAACAAGCGCCTTGATCATATCGGGATTGGTGCCGTTGGTATCAAGCTTCACCTTATAGCCGAGCGATCTGATGCGGCGGATAAAGTCGGGAAGATCGGGATAGATAGTAGGCTCTCCTCCGCTTATTACAACGCCGCCAAGCTTTGTTTTTCTTGATTCAAGGAAGGAGAAGATCTGCTCTGTATCAATATCCCCCTCATTTCCTACAACGAGAGTACCGTTGTGGCAAAAGGGACATCTGAAATTGCATCCGCCGGCAAAAACTATCGCGGCAAGGGTTGCGGGATAATCAAGCAGTGTTAACTTTTGCAGTCCTTTTATAGTCATATATTGATTCCCTTTCGGATTAAAAAACGTTACACGCCCCTCAACTTGTGTGTATTTTTCGCTCTTTTGGCAATACTAAACACAACCGATCACGTTGGGGGAAAAATGATTTATGCGTAAAAATTACGTTGAGATATGCGGCATTGATACTGCCGAATTAAAAACCATGCCCGAGGAAAAAAAGAGAGAGCTGCTGATCCGCGCCCGAGGTGGAGATGCCGCGGCGCGCGAGGAGCTTATCGTTGGAAATCTGCGCCTTGTACTAAGTGTTATAAGCAAGTTTTCCTCCAAAGCCGAGAGCGCGAACGATCTTTTTCAGGTTGGATGCATCGGGCTGATAAAGGCGATAGACAACTTTAATCTTGAGCTTGACGTGAGATTCTCCACCTACGCTGTGCCAATGATAATAGGCGAGGTTAGAAGATATTTAAGAGATAACAATTCCATCCGCATATCCCGCGGTGTGCGCGACCTTGCCTACAGGGCGCTGCAGGTAAAAGAGGATATACTTGCCAAGCATCAAAGAGATGCAACTATCCAAGAAATTGCAACGGCGCTCGGCGAAAGCGAAAGCTCCGTCGGCGCCGCGATTGAGGCTATTGCCGCCCCCGTGTCGCTTTACGACTCGGTTTTTTCAGATGGGGGCGAGGACTCCATGTACGTTATCGACAAGCTGACAGCCGACTCCGACTCTGATGAGGAGTGGGTTGAAAGCATCAGCCTGAAGGAAGCCTTAAAGAAGCTTAACACACGCGAAGCCAATATTATTGCCAGAAGATTTTACAAGGGAAAAACGCAAATGGAGATAGCTGATGAGATAGGCATCTCGCAAGCCCAGGTTTCCAGGCTTGAAAAGGGAGCTATCGACAAATTGCGAAAGTATATGCGTTAATTACGCAATGGGATTGCCTTCCTTATCAAAGAGTGGAAGCTGACCGAGACAGATGATGTCGGGGCGATTGATAGCATCACCCTCAGCAAGAATTGCCATCTTACCAACAACCTTACCGCCTGCCTGCTCTACAAGATTCTCAAGAGAGGCAAGAGAACCGCCGGTGCTGATAACGTCATCAACAATAAGCACGCGCTTGCCTGCCATAAAGCTTGCGTCTGCGCCGTCAATATAAAGCACCTGCGAGCTTGCAGTGGTTATAGACTGGGTTTCGCACTTCATAACGTCGCTCATATAAAGCTTTACCGACTTGCGCGCAAGCACGTATCTGTTCTTGCCGGAAAGACGGCACATCGCGTGGATAAGCGGAATACCCTTGGACTCAGCAGTGATCATAACGTCGTGCTCGGGGGCGAGCTTATAAAGCTCCTCAGCGCATCTTTCGGTAAGCTCAACGTCACCAAAAAGGATAAACGCACCGATATTAAGCGCATCTGAAATAGGGCAAAGAGGAAGATCGCGCTCCACTCCTGCAACCTTGATTCTGTATACCATAACGATACCTCATTTCATCAATTTATTATCGCTTATAGTATATAACATAATGAAGAAAATTTCAAGTATAAATCTGCAAATCGGCATAATAAATGCATATTATCTTCCTATTATTAATAGGAAAATGCCAAGGGGGCTTACAGATAAAACAAGAGCGAGGGCCGTGAAGCCTGTTCGCTCTTGTTTGTTTTTTAACTCAGCTCCTTATTCAAAGAAATAATGATTGCCTATCGTGTAGGCATACGGCCTGTTTTGTACTATCCAGGAGGAAGTGGATGCGGAGGGGCGAAGGAAGTAGATCGGCTCGCCCGGTGTTCTGAATCCTTCAAGGCATATTTTTGCCGCAAGAATGGCGGTTGAGGTGGGCGCCTGATATATCGTGCCGTTTGACACGGGGCTGAACTGAACGCCGTATTTCTTATCAAATATAACACCCCAGATAGTGTTTGGGAACGAGGGGGACTCTACCCTATTCATAACGACTGTGCCGACCGCTATCTGACCGAGAAGCGACTCACCCCTGCTCTCTGCACTGATAATACGCGCAAGCCAATAAACCGCGTCCTCTGCATAATACTGATCTGCGGATCTTACGGGTGCAGGTGTGCCGGATATATTCACGTTGCCGCCCGAGACGGTGTGAGAAAGAGACAGAGCCCTCAGCAACGAGGAAGCAGGAACGTACATTCTTCCGTCTGAGAGAATGACCGCCGGCGTCATTGAGAACATTACCCTGCCCGATGCAAAAAGTGCGTATGCTCCGTCGGTTACGGAGATGTTGTATCCGCCCCCAAAAACCGATGAGGTGCGCGTTTTTGAGTCATAATTCACCGATATACCTGTGGCGCGCTCAACTACCGCGCGCATAGGTAAATAAAGCTCAGAATTGATCATTCTGCCGCTTACGGCAAGCTTTGTGCCACGATAATAGATGGGCACTGCGGAATATGAATACGCACTTTTGTTATGTACACCGTTGAGCCTCAGCTCCTTAGATCCGCTTGGCGCGGCGACGTACGTGCCGGACTCCTCTGCCAAGTCCTGCCCCTGCGCAAATACAGGAACTGTTAAGACCGAGAGTGCAACAAGCACCGCCATAGCCGAAACACCTATTCTTTTTAATACTTGCATTAAAAACTCCTTTCTTTTTTTGATTGTGCCCGGTACTTATGGGCACGGTATATTGTATCATTTGAGAGGATCGATTTTCAATGCAATGATTTTGGAAAATCCGGCAGATGTTTACACTTGGGAGTGAGAATTCCTCAGTCGAACAAGCCTTCTCCTGTGGGAGAAGGTGGCACGAGCTATGCGAGTGACGGATGAGGAGTTAGTGTTTGCTTTTCAAAGCAAGTGAATTGCACTATGCTTTAACACCTCATCCACCGCAAGCGGTCCCCCTTCCCCCACTGGGGAAGGCTTTTTTAAAAAATCAATGCGCAAGCATTGTATGGAATCACGCCTTCGGCGTGCATGGAATCCGTGCACAGCACGGCATAACTAAAAAAGGCGAGGTTTCCCTCGCGATAGTCAATCCGACCTATTCGTAGGCTTTGTATTTTCATAGTACCAATTTTCAAGTTTCCTGCAACGGTCGGAATAACTAAAAAAGGCGAGGTTTCCCTCGCCTTTTTCAGTCAATCAATCAATCTTTTATGCTTTGTTAGTCGTTATTTAAATTAGTTTTTGTGCCTTAGATAAGGCGGTGAATTGGTTTTTAGTTACCTATTTGGCTTATTTGCCGGGTTGACCGAGCCAAATGTGTCTCCATTCCATGTAAGCCTGTGCACTCTTTGCATATGCGCAAACCGCCTGATAGTATGCGGTGGTAGTTGCATTAGCAGCGGTATCTGCATTAATAAGTCCCTCAGCGGTGAAGGTTGCGCTTGCAACAGCTGCAGCACCCTCTTTGATCTTTACCACCTGAGCAGTGGGATCAACAACGTCATCAATGTTGTAAATGGTGATGGAAAGTGCCTCACACATACCCCAGCTTCTTATGTTGTGAGCCTGATACTTGTTGCCGTGGAATCTTGTATCGCCGATGATGCTGTTGCCGTAGATACGGTTATTAACGCCGGTGATGATTGCCGCATAGCCATCGATAAGATCAACCTGAACGGTAGCTCCGCCGAAGCTGGTGTGGTACATAACCTTGATGGTTTCAACGTATGCATCAACTGCGCTAAGATCGTTTGTCTTAGTAGTGTCAACAGCCTTAGAAGCATCACTCATATAGGGAGCAGCGGTAATGCAAGCCGCATTAAGAGCTGCGCTGGGAATCTGAGTTGTGGTGGTTTCCTTAGAAGCCTTGAGAAGTCTGAGAAGGTCTGCCATAGCAGTCTTAAGCTCTGCGGAATACTTATCGTTCGAGATAATGTAAAGCGCGTACTTAGGAATGCTTATGTTGGGAGCAACATAGGTGTATTCCTGACCGTTATACTCAAAGGTGATCTGGCATCCGTATTCTGCATCGGCATTATTTACGGTAGGCCACGTGTTGATCGTGTGATACTTGATCGCGGTTGCAGGATCGGTAGCAATTTTGGTGCCAAGAGCCTTCTCTGCACCACCGATAACTATCTTCTTATAGGTAATTCCCTCGGGAGCCTCAGGAATATAGTGGCTATACTGGAAGTGGTTGACCATATCAAAGTTGAACATAACTCCGATATAGCCTGCCATAAGCACGGGTTCAGCACCCTCTTTAAGAGTGAACTTAACGGGGCCTGTAGTGCCAAGAGGAATGTAGGTATCCTCGATCCAATCAACGTAGGTGGAAACAAGGTAACCGCTTGTTCCCTCAACAGGAGTGGTGGGGCAAGAAGCGTAGCTGCCGGGAAGCGCGGTGTTCTGTGCAAGAACGGTCTCGCCGTCAGCTGCGTACCAGATAACGTCAACGGGCTTAAGATCAGCAACGGTGACCATCTTGGTAAGATGCATGTTAACATTTGTGGGAGCAAGAGCAAGGAGAGTTTCTCTGTCTGCCCAGTTGTTCTTGTTCCAGGTGTTCTTGATAATGGTCCACGACTTAGTCATATCGATAGAGTGGATGCCCTGGCCCTCAGCGTAAGAACCGCCGATAGTAATATCCTGGTTGAAGAAGCAATTCTTATAGATGTAAGTTGATGCTGCATTTGTAGGAGCGGTTGCGCCTGAAAGAACGGCTCTGGGATTAACCTCAGCACCGAAGTAGCAGTTCTCAAAGTTGATGGTCAAGCCTTCAAACGAATAAACTGCAGCGGGCTTAGAGGTACCGAATACGCAGTTCTTAACGTTAACCTGAGTTGTAACGCCGGTCTGGCCGTAGCCTGTGAATGCAATAACGGAGTTACCGCCATCAAGATATGCATTCTCAATGTTGTACTCTGCGCCTGCAACTCTTGCGTAGAACACACCTGCGCCGTCATAAGCGCCGGTAGCTACGTAATGACCGCCATTGATATCATAGGTCGCGGTCGTACTCCAAGACTGATATATCTGAGCGGCGTAAATGGACATGGTGGTTTCACCAGCCTCATTCTGTCCTTTAAAGTAAGTCTTGATGCCGTCCTTGTTACCGCTAACTACTGCGTTACCGTTAAAGGTGCCGCTGGCAGCCTTAGTAACGTGGTAGATCGCGCCGCCAACTGCGCTGGACTTAAGAGTAAAGCCGTCTGCAGTTACGGTAAATATGTTGTAACGGTTGTCGGGGCTGCTTGTGCCCTCGGAAAGAGAGACGATCTTGTAACCGTTAAGGTCAAATGTAACGTCTGCATTGGAGATGGAAAACTTATTTTCCTTGATCATCTCAACGTCAGCCATAAGCTTAATGGTAACACCCTTGGAAAATCTCAAGGTGGTGTTGTTGAAGGGCTGAGAAGCGAAGATAGCCTCTTCGTTGCCGTTAGCATCTGTACGGATAGCAACAACGTTGTCATCTTCATAAACAGGCATAAGCTCGATCGTTTCGCCGAGAAGGTCGGGGGTAACGATCATAGTGCTGTCAAATTCTTCAAGCATACCGGAAACGTCCTCAAAGCCTACGTGCTTGCTCATAGTAAGGCCATCGATAACGCCCTGGCAGATAGGATCCTTGCCGGTTGCAGCCTTGTAGGAATCGTAAATGTTATTTCCGTTATAAACCTCAAGCTCGATCTCTTCGATACAACCCTCACCGCACTCACACTCGTACCAAAGAACAGTAAGAGCAGTGGTAGCCTTGGTTATAATGATCTGATCGTCGGTCTTTTCCATAGCAAAGCCCTGAGCTGTTGCAATGTTGGGAAGTTCGTTGCCGTTAAGGTTAAGGGTGATAGCCTTGTTGACAACGATCTTTGCATTAGAGGAGTTCTTTACCTCAACGGTTGTACCTGCGGCTGCATCCTTAATAGCAGCAGCGAGATTACCGTACTGAACGCCGTCAACCTCTGCCATAAGCTTACCGTGGGGCATATCTTCAGCAACGTAGGTGTTTCCATCCCACTCGGTGAAATCTGCGCCTACGCCCTCAGCAAGAATAGCTGCAAGCTGAGTATCGTCATATGCCTCGCGATCGTATGCGCGAAGAGCAATGTTATCAAACTGAATGCTGTCGTTTGCACCAATGTTAACAGCATTGAACTTAACCTGGTTAGAGAAGATACCGGTCATATCGCCTGCAAGATACTTGCTTGCATAGCTTGTATCGGGAGCATCGATGGTGTGAGTGCTGATGAGAGTGCCGTTAAGCACGGTGTAGCACTTGATTGCAATACCGTCATCAGAAGTATCGGTAGTGCCTCTATCAACGATAACACCCTCGATGATCATGGTAACGTGAGACCACTCGTTCTTCTCGAGAGCTACACCTGAATCGTAGGAAGCTGAGCTTGAGTAGCCGTTCATAGCCTTAAGAAGAATGTCATCTCCGCTCTGCTGGATCTTTATGGTGTAGTTAGTTCCGCTGTAGCCAAGCTTATCGCCCGCATTTACACGAATGTCTTTTCTTGCACCGGATGCGTTGAACGCACGGAATTCAAAGCCAACTGAGGGAGCTATTGAAATAGATCCGTTGGGGAAGAAAATATCAAAGTCGAGAACCTGATACTGACGCTCTGCAAGAGTGAATCCTGCATCATGGAACTTGGTTTGAAAATCGTTCGCTGTCATTCCCGTGCTGGTTCCGGGAACGTCGGTGTCAAGGTTCAGATAGAAGCTGTTAGACGCAGCAGATGCTGTTTTGTTGTACACCTGAAGGTATCTGTCCGAAGAATCATAGCCTGATGCTAAAACTTCTACCGTTGTAGGTGCGGTCAAGTTTGCAACCTTCAGCTTTTTAGCTGATCCTGTATTCGCATTAATTGATGCGCTGTTTGCATACTGCTGGAGCACTGCGTTGTTAAAGTTAGAGTAAGCGATAAAGGTCTCACCGTCAGCAGGCTCTGCAGCATCAGCGGCATAGTCGTAACCGTAAGCAGACGCACCTATCGCGAATACGCCGATAACAATCGCAAGCGTAAGCAAAATCGCAAAGATTTTTGTTTGCTTTTTCATAACTTTTTCCTTTCGTTATTTTGTTTGGTTAGGATTGAAAAATAGCATTAATATCTGCTCATCATAATTTTATCAAAAAAGATAACACATGTCAACAATATATACTCGCTCGAGACAAAAAACAGTGTTTTACACAATGCCACAGCGCTCTATTTGTGCATAAAAACAATAAACCAAGCCCCAAGCCGCACCTCATGCGGCAACAGTGATAACAAAAGGGGGAATAGCGCAAGAAAACCTGCCCTTTCATATATGAAAGCGGCCAAAACCTGCCGCAAGCTATATCCGGAATAAATACGCACACAGCGGCTCATAAAAAGCATATCTCACCGGGATAAGCTCAGAGAAAAATATGCGTTTTTTCGAAACAAAAATATCGTTTTTCGAAACTATTCCGTGCTTTTTCTATATCGCGCCCCGTGTAAGATTTTTGGGCGTTTTTTTAGTGGGGAGATGGCTGAAAAGCGCGTGTTATCGCGAAAATGACTGAGGGATTGTCATCATATGTTTGGCGTTTGCTTTTTTGTGGTATGCTTTGTAACAATCCCTCCGCCTATCAAGGTGCACCTTGATGGGCACCTCCCCTTACACAGGGGAGGCGGATAACTAAAAGAAAAAAGGCTCCCCGTGCAAGGGGAGGCTTAGAAACTAAAAAAAGGCGAGGTTGCCCTCGCTGATGTGTCAATCCGTCGCTCGTTTCTCTCGCTCCGGGTTGAACTAAAACAGGCGGGGAAAATCCCCGCCTGTCTCAGTCAATCAATCAATCTTTTATGCTTTGTTAGTCGTTATTTAAATTAGTTTTTGTGCCTTAGATAAGGCGGTGAATTGGTTTTTGTTACTCGTTTTTGGTGGGTAGCTTATTTAGCATGGCCGCCCAAATTAACGTGTCTCCATTCCATATATGCCTGTGCGCTCTTTGCGTATGCAAGATATCCGGCATAGAAATTTGCGGTAGCTGTGCTTGCGGTGGTATCAGCATTAACAACGCCTGCAGCGGTGATGGTGAAGGTGGCAACGGGAGTTGCACCTTCTTTTGCACGGTATACGGACTGTCTTACGTTTTCAATGTCCTCAACCTTATAGATGTTGACCGTAAACTTCTCGTTCATAGAAGCGGATCTGTTGTTGTGAGAATAATAGTCGTTATCTATCTTTCTGGTTTCGCCTGCAGTGCCATAACCGTAGAATTTAAATCCAACGAAGATCGCCGCATAACCATCCTTAACGTTAACGCGGAAGTTAGGAGCGTTGGACTTGCCGATAGACTCGAAATAAACGCCGTTAACGTACTCGGATACAGCGCTAAGATCGTTTGTTGCGGTTTTATCAATAGCGCTTGAAGCATCGCTCATATAAGGAGCAAGATCTTCGCATGCTTTATCAAGATACATATCGGGTGTCTTGCCGGCTGCGATAAGAGAAACCTGCATTGCTCTTGTAAGGTCTGCCATAGCAGTTTTAAGCTCTGCACAGTACTTATCGTTTGAAACAATGTAACGAGCGTACTTAGGAACACTTACGTGGGGCGCATAGAAGGTGTACTCATCGCCATCAAAGGTGAAGGTAATTTCAAATCCGTAGTCGGTAGATGCACTGGCGATACCGGGCCAGGATTCTATCTTGGAGTACGAAATGCCGGTCTCAGGATCGGTGTAATTAGCCGCAGGAACAGAGAACTTGTTACCGCCCGCATTTACAGACAGATAGGTAATGCCCTCGGGAGCTGTGGGAACGTAATGGTTGAACGTGAAGTGGTTGGTCATATCAAAGTTGAACATGACGTTTATCTTGCCTGCTACACGAACGGGTTCTGCGCCTTCCTTAAGAGTGAACTTAACAGAGCCGGTAGTACCGAGCTTGATGTAAAGATCCTCGTTCCAATCAGTGTAGGTTTCAACAACCATGCCGTTGGTGCCCTCAACCTCTCTGATCGCAGGAGCGGTTGCGTTGCTACCGGGAAGTGCAGATCCGGTAGCAAGAAGGGTCTCGCCATCAGCTGCATACCAAAGAGTTTCAACAGGAAGAAGCTGCTCATCGGCGATCATCTTATCAAAGTTCATAGTCAAAGTGGATTCTTTAAGCTCATATGAGGGAGTAGCTCCGTATACAGCGCTCCAAGTGGGCTTAAGCACCTTGAATTCCTTGGACATATTGATCGAGTGAGCGGTCTGGCCCTCAGCGTAAACAGCATTTGCCTTGATGCCGGACTTGAGGTAGCTGTTCTTAAGAATATGAGTTGCGTTATTGCTCTCGGGAGCATTTGCACCGGACATAACACCCTGAGTGATAAGAGAGTTACCGATGTAGCAGTTATCAAACGTGATTTCAAGACCTGCGAAGCAGTGAGTAGAAACAGCGGAAGCTGTTCCAAATACACAGTTTTCAATTTTTACGGTAGTAGATGCGGGCTTATTAAGACCTGCAAATGCGAATACACCGTTGCCGCCGTCAAAGTAAGCGTCCTTAATGGTGTAATTGCTGCCTGTGTAGCGGCAGTAGAAGAGCGCTACGCCGTCTGCTGCGCCGCCGCCGATGAACTTACCGCCATCAACGTTAAGGTTTGCAGAAGCGCTGTAAGACTGATACAGAGTTGCGCCGTAAAAGCTTACGGTAGTTTCGCCCTTATCGTTCTGACCGATAATATTAACGGTGTTACCGTTGGTGCCGGCGGAGATGATGGGCTCGCCCTTATATTTGCTACCGATCTTGGTTGCGTTGTAGATAGCGCCGCCAACTCTGCTGGACATAACGGTAAAGTGGTTACCGGTTACGTTGAACATAGTGATACGGTCGGCATTTTCACCCTCCTTGCAGGCGGTGATGTAATAGCCGTTAAGGTCAAGGGTTGCATAAGACCAGTTGAACTTGATAGCCTCGTCCTTAGAGAAGACAACGTTATCAAGGAGCTTGATAGTGATGTGCATAGCATTGAAGTTGCAGGATGCGGTAGTGAGACCCTGGCTCTCGAGGATGTAGGTCTCGTTGCCGTCCTTATCTATACGAACTGCAATTACCTTATCCGCCTTATAGGTGGGAGCAAGCTCGATGGTCTCACCCTCAAGATCTGCAGCGGCGATAGTAGTTTCGTCAAATGCGTCAAGCGTACCGGAAATATCCTCAAATCCGGTGTGGGTAGTGAAGGAAAGGCCTTCCTGAGTGCCCTTACATACGGGATCCTTGCCGGTTGCAAGCTTGTATGACTCGTAAATGTTATTTCCTGTATAAACCTTGGTTTCGATCTCTTCGATACAACCCTCTCCGCATTCGCACTCGTACCAGTATACAGTGAGGTACTTGGTTGCCTTGGAGATGGTTATAATGCCGTCCTCTTCGCTCTTGGCATAGCCTTCAGCGGTGTAGAGGTTGGTGATGTTCTTACCGTTAGTGTCAATGGTGATAGCCTTGTCAACGAAGATCTCGGAAGAGGAATCAGCAAGAGCAACGATGTGGTCGCCTGCCTTTGCCGCCTTTACAGCTGCCGCAAGGTTAGCATACTCAACGTCGTTAAGAGTTGCGCCTACCTTACTGCCCATAGGCATCATTGCAGGATCGTATGCGCATCTGTCCCATTCGGTAAGATCCGCACCAACACCCTGAGCAAGAATGGATGCGAGCTTGGTATCGTCATATTCGTTTGAGTAGCTACGCACAGCGATATTGTCAAGCTGAGTTACAACGCCATCCTTGGCATTGCCGAAGAAGAATCTGATCTCGTTAATGAAAAGCTTGGTCATATCAGCCTGATAGCAGTTGCTTGCCTTTGTTCCATCAGGAACGACCTGAGTGAAATTGCCGCTGGAATTGTTACCGTTTTGGAAAAGGTATGTACCAACTACCTTGCCGTTGATTACGTTATAGGTTCTGAAATCGATATAGTCGTCAGCAGTGTTATCCGGGGTACCTGCATCGTTAACGCTGGTTTCGAGAATAAACGTGATGTGAGACCAATCGGTGTTATCCATCTTCTGTCTGTTAGTCCATCCAAGAGGATAGTTGTTGTAAAGACCGTTGCTGCCGTTGATATTAAGTCCTATGCCGTTTACCTTATATCCTGCGTCAGTGATGTTGGTAGCTGCGGTACCGGCGGCATTAAGAACTCTGATCTGGAATTCAGTGCCGAAATACGAGCTGGAGGTTGCATATCCGTTGGGAGAATAGAAATCAAAGTCAAGCACGTGATACTTGACGGTATCAAGCGTCTTTGCGCCCTGGAGCTGAGTTGAATTGCCAACGTAGCCGTCGTGAGACAAACTCAAATATCCGGTGTAGCTCGTTCCGTACTGAGTGCTCATATCGATGCTCAGGTACTTATTGAACGCACCCTTGCTTGCCTCTACAATAGCAGGCTTACCGCTCTTGCTGTGATAATAGAGGGCAACGGTTTTACCGTTATCGGATTTAAACGAGCCGGGGTTAGACGTAATAGTGTTTGCCGCGGGGAACTCCTTTGTTTCAAGGCTATCAAAATTAATATGCGTTCTGATAGTCTCTCCGTCAACAGGGGCAGCCGCGTCCTGCGCATAATCGTGACCGAAGTTTGATGCCGCAAACACGCCGATAGAGAGCGTTCCGACAACAAGCACGAGTGCAAGCAGGATAGCCAAAAGTTTAGTTGACTTTTTCATGATTGTTTTCCTTTCGTATCTATATAGTTAATATAAAAATAAATATTACTACGTATAGAGATTATACCAAACTTATGCATATCTGTCAATAAATATCTTACGCGCGCGAGAAAAAACAGTAAAATACACAATTATATAGGTGTACAATTGGTTAAAACAGACTATGAATTTCTAATCAGATAAATAAAGTATCCTCCCCAATACAGATAATGAAGTGAGGTTAGGAAGGAGAAAAGCGCCGCCCAAGTGTCAAGCAAGCCTCCCTTATCTAACGAAAAGGCTTCCCTGTGTAAGGGGAGCTGTCGTTTGAGCGATGCTATCGCGAAAATGACTGAGGGGTTGGAGTCATATGTTCGGTGTTTGCTTTTTGTGGTATGCTTTGTAACAAT
>JAZLCY010000120.1:0-21971 GCA_045614485.1 Eubacteriales bacterium | reverse complement strand
AGATATATATTTTCCCATATCCTTCGCAGAATTCTTCTTAAATATTTGTATATTTCTCGAAGAATTTTGCTCGACTCTGAAAAAATATATTATCTCAAAACTGCTTCGCACCTTCCAACAAATAAATTTTTGATGGATTTTGCCGTGACGAGTCGCAGTAAAGTACGACTTTGCAAGACTTGGCGCGACGAAAGACGCTAAAATTTATTGTTGCCAGGCTTGTAAAACAGGCTTCCTTATAGCTGCATATGAACAAAACGCACTGGCTCACCGTTGCCCTCGCCGAGTGCGAGACCGACACACTTATGTGGCTACTCGGCATCAGCTATGACCTGACAAAACCGAAGATCAAACCTAAACGCAAATAAAACACGGCGGCTCTCATTTCGAGAGCCGCCGCTTTTCTTTTATTCTAACTCGTAGAGTTTTTAGTTATTACTCAAACGCGTAAGAGGGACGGAGTGCTGCATAGTAGTAGGAGTACGCAGGGCCTCTCTCAAGGCGCTGACCGATTGTAACGGTGTCATCCTTAAGCGTGGAGAGTGATACGAAGGTGTCGCCACCGAGGTAGATATACATAACGGTAGAGGATGAGGTTCTTCCAATGAAGATATCACCAACAACGAGGTGCTCTTGTGTGCCAAGTCTTGTTCTTATACCCTCGTTGGGAGCAGATGCAAGACCGCGTCCGCCGTAGATCGAGCCTGCAAGAAGCTGGTTGTACTTAGAGCCGTTGTTTGTCTTGTGTGCCTGCTTGCCGTTGTTGAGAGGTCCGAGACCCTCGGGTGTGAACACACCGTCGGTGGAGTTTTCCATAACGTAAGAAACGTCTACACTTTCAAAAATGGTATCCACGCCAAGAGCTCTTCTGTAGATCTCGTTTACAAGCGCAAGACCGGTAAGGGTCGTGCCCTCGCTCTTAAGCTCGTTGAACGCATTGATAAGAGCCTGCTGCTCTTCTGCAGTAAGGGTGTTCTTCACAACTGTCTTGTAGGTCTTGAAGGAAACGCCGCCGACCATAGCGCCATCGTTAGCGATAACTGCGCCGTCCTTGGCATCCGCGTTTACCTTAACGGTGAAGGTGAGCTCTACAGTCTCGCGCGCTCCAACGTTAACCACCCAAGCAAGATCGTTGCCGCTTATAACCGCTTTTGCATCTGCTGATACGAGAGTGGTATTTGCAGGAGCATAGTCGGAAACGTTGAGGGTAACTGCATTCTGGTTGGTATTGAAGATGGAGATGGTGTATGTGATCTGATCACCGCGGTTAACGGAAACGTTTTCCTTAACGCTTGTGATCTTCTGTGCAACGATGCCCTGAAGGTTGTTAACTCTGTTCTGAGATGCCTCGGTTGCGGAGTAGTTGTTCCAGGTTGAGTTCTGGAGAGGACGAACTACGTAAAGGCCTGTAACCTTAGAACCGAAGAGGTAACCGTTGGTAGAGGTCTCTCTGAGGAAGTAGTCATAAACCTTGTGGAATCTGATAGTGGGCTCGTAGGTCTCAACGCCGTAAGAGCCGCTGTAGTTGTAGCTTGAGCCGGAGCTGTGGATGAACGTGCCGTTGCCGATATAGAGCATTGCGTGTCCGGAGCTTGTTCCACGGCGGATAACCATAATGTCACCGGCCTGAAGGCTGGAAAGGAACGCGTTGGAAACGGTCTCTATCTCTTCCTCTGTGTGTGCCTGTCCTGCAGTTCTTTTAAAGCTGTAAACAAGCATGTTGTTTTTGGATGCGTTCGCCTCGTAGTTTGCGGTGGTGTACATACCGCCGGGCAGCTTGTTTCCAAATACGGTCCAGTAAATGTCGTGGGTAAACGCCGCGCAGTTTATAAATCCGGTCATATCCTCGGTGTATTCCTCGGGTGCGTGAGTTGCATACTGCCAGCGTGATTCATTACCGATCTCGGTACTGTTGTAGCAGAGGAAGGTATCGTCGTACTGGAGCCAGTCACCGCGAAGGAGGTAATACTTAGCGGTAGCAACGATGATCTGCTGCTTTTCATTAAGAACGTCGGGTGTCTTCTCGGGATCGGTGGGTGTGAATGTCGTCATGATCGTCGAGGGACGGAGAACAACGTAAAGATCGCTTGAGATAAGAGAGGAGATGATCGCATCCTTATCTGCCTTTGCGCTATCGGCTGAAAGGGAGAAGATGCCGTTATCGCTGTAGATATAGCACTTAGTAGCTCCGCCGGCATTAACGATAATAATATCACCGGTAACGAAGTCAAGCGCGGTAACGTTCTGTGCGGGTGCACCCTTAACGCCGTTTATAGCCTTGTAAAGATTCTTTCCGCCGTAAAGAGTGGGAGCAACCATATCAAGAAGCTTTGCGTCTGCAGTGCCACCCATAATGCTGTTGAAGGTATCGGCAAAGGTTGAGCCCATAGTAGCGTTTGCCATGGGGTTTTGGGAGAATGCAACGGTGTAAATAGCCTTAGCAAGTGCATAATCCTCGAAGTACTCAGAGCCGATCATTGCATCAACTGCAAGGTTAACGAGTTCTGCATCAATATGGTTGATAGTTCTTTCAATGTAAACGTCGCAAGCCTTAGCTTCGACGTCTGCAACAATTGCCGTGGTGGATTCTACCTTGCCGCCATCGCAAAGTGCAAGATCGTTGTTAACTGCTACTGTGTAGCTTACAATAACGGTTTCGCCTGCGGGAACAAGCACGCTCCAGGTAAGAGCGCCGCCCTCGTTTGAATCAGCGCCGCTAACGTACGTGGTGTTGGCAGGAACACTGTCGGTAACAGTGAGCTTCTTGCCGGCTGCACCGTGGTTGGTAACAGCGATGCTGTAATGGATCTTTTCGCCGGGGTATGCGGTGCGGCCTGCAGAGTGGGAAGCCATCTTTGTTGCAGCTATAACAACTTCGTCCTCTTCATCTTCTCCGGGGTTGGAAGAAGATCCGCCTGCAGAAACACCGAGGTCGGTATCACCGATCCACCAGTTTCCGTTCTCGCCTATGTAGGGAGTCTTGCCGTCTTCACCGGGCTTGCCGTCCTGGCCTTCAGCCTTAACGCCTGTATCGGTATTGCCGATCCACCAGTTTCCGTTTTCGCCGATAGTGGGAGTAAGACCGTCAGTGCCCTCAGCCTTAACGCCGGTGTCGGTATTGCCGATCCACCAGTTGCCGTTTGCACCTATGGTAGGAGTTTTGCCGTCTTCACCGGGCTTACCGTCCTGACCCTCAGCCTTAACGCCTGTGTCAACGTCGCCGATCCACCAGTTTCCGTTTTCGCCGATAGTGGGAGTCTGTCCGTCATTACCGGGCTTGCCGGGTTCACCGGGTGCACCCTGTGCGCCGTCTTCGCCGGCCGCCTTAACGCCGGTGTCGGTGTCACCGATCCACCAGTTTCCGTTTTCACCGATATAGGGGGTGAGGCCGTCTTTACCTGTTTCGCCCTGAGCTCCGTTTGAGCCGCTTGCGCTAACACCTGTGTCGGTGTCGCCGATCCACCAGTTTCCGTTCTCACCGATATAGGGGGTAAGTCCGTCTTTTCCGTCCTGGCCGGCCGTACAAGCAGTAAATGCTGCCATAACAAGCACGAGTGCAGTCAACAAAGCGATAAGGCCAATAAATTTACTAAAACCAGATCGTTTCATATTTTCCTCCGAAAAGTTAAAAAAATTATACGTGTATATATTTTACAATATATGCGAAAAAAAGGCAATCGATTTTATTAAAATAAGCGAAATATGGCACTATTTAACAAAAATCCGACCGCGCTTATGTTCACTCTAAACCTGATTTTTTCTTGAAATGTCAAAAAAAGTGTGATACAATAGGTTAGTAAACAAAAAATCCACCCAAATGGGTGGAAATAAGAATGTGAGAAAAATATGAAAAAGATAATCGGAGTTGTTCCCGCATCGTTTATCGGCGATCCGGAAACAAGCTGCATGGCAGACCACTACAGGCTTGGCAACAATTACGTAAAGCGCATTACAGAGGCGGGATGCATCCCCTTCGGGCTTGCGCCTGTGGACAATTATATAGCTGAGGAAGCACTTGATCTTTGCGACGGATTTTTGGTGCAGGGCGGCTCTGAATTCTATCCCTATCATTTCCAGGTTATTCACCACGCGGTAACCAAGGGGAAGAAGTACCTTGGCATCTGCCTTGGCGAGCAGCTTATATACGTTTATTTCAAGCTTTGCGAGATACTCAGGGAGCAGGGCTATGAGGGAGATACCGTTGCCGGTATTGTTGACTATCTTGGCAGGCAACCTAAGGGATTCACCCTGCAAAAGAAGGTAGACGGCCACCGTATGGAAAGACCCGTGAGAGGAAATGAGGATACCGCAAAGCACGACGTTAATATCGTGCCCGGTACACTTTTGCACAAGGTTCTCGGCCGCGACACTATGCGCCTTTGCTCATTCCACAACCTGAACACTCCGCCTGAGCAGACCTTGGTTACGATCAACGCCTGGTCCGCCCTCGGTGACGGCGTTGTTGAGGGAGCCGAATATTCCGACTATATCCTTGGTGTTCAGGGACATCCCGAGGCGGATGATCTGCTCCCTGAGATATTCAAATTCCTCGCTTAATTTAACACGGGGCATATCTTTTGCCCGAATAAACAGAAAACGGCGGTATTTCACCGCCGTTTTGTTATTTTTCAATTTCACCGGTCCAATCAAGTATACCGCCGAACTCAATTATGTTGGTGTATCCAAGCTTTACAAGCTTTTCGGATGCTTCCTTGCTTCGCCTTCCGCTCCTGCAATATACGAGTATTAGCTGCGACTTGTCGGGGAGCTCGGGAATCTCGTCCGTGCCTATCGATTCGTTTGCAACGTTGATCGCTCCTGGGATATGGCCTTCGGCATATTCGTCGGGTCTGCGAACGTCAAGAATTATATAACCGTTTTCTTCTTCCATTATTTTAACGGCTTCCTCCATGGTTATCTGCTTGTATCCTATGCTTGAATTTCCCACTCCCGTGCAGGAAGCGAGGAAAATTGCCGTAAAAAATATCGTTGTAAGTTTGAAAATTCTTCTCATTTTATCACTCTCCCTTTTCAATTATATTGTATCACAACGCAAAATAAAATTCAAGGGCTGTCCTTTTCCTTTACTGTATCATATTTCAATTTTTCGGGGAATAATATTTATCATACAAACGACGTTTATAAAGGAGTTAGTTATGGATATTCTTAAGAAGGTTTTCCCCCTATCGTTCAAATTTCACGGTGATACAAATAAGCTTGTAACCGGAATACTGATCTACGTTATTTTAGGTGTTCTCGTTGGCTCGGTCGGAATAGGGCTTCTCACCGCGCTTATCCCGATACCGCTTGTGGATTGGCTTCTAGGCACTGTGGCAACTCTTGTTGGAGTGTACACGGTCTTCGGTATAATCATTGAGGTCTTAGTGCAGTGTAGACTGTTAAAATGATGCCTTTTTTTGACTATAAGTGGCACTCCGTGTAACAAAAAAGCATATTCGGATAAAAAGAGCAGGTGGCGTTTGCCCACCTGCTCTGAATTTTTAGAATGCCCATTCGCCGCCGCGGAAGATGGCAACCTCGTCGCCACTTTCGGTAATAGCGGTAATGTCCATATCGTTTGTTCCGATCATGAAGTCAACGTGGATAACCGAATCGTTGATTCCAAGCTCGTGCGCCTCGCTCTCCGTGTACTTCTCAGCATCGCGAAGAACACCGGAGAATCCACGGCCGATCGCAAGGTGGCATGCTGCGTTCTCATCAAAAAGGGTTTCGTAGAAGAGAATTCCGCTTGCTCTGATAGGAGAGGAGTAAGGAACGAGCGCGCATTCGCCAAGGTATGCCGCGCCTTCGTCCATATTGAGCATCTCGCGGAGCATATCCTCGTTCTGCTTTGCACCGAACTCAACTATCTTTCCGCCCTCAAATCTGAACCAGAAATCATCGATCAGCTGGCCGCCGTAGGAAAGGGGCATAGAGGAATAAACCATACCCTCTGCCTCGCCGCGCTTGGGAGAGGTAAATACTTCCTCCGTAGGAATGTTGGGGTTGAAATAAACGCCTTTTCCGTGCGTCTTCTCGCCGCCTGCCATAAACGTCGCCTCAGGGATCATACCAACGGTAAAGTCTGTGCCGTTGCCTGCCTTATAAACAAGCTTTCTGATATTAAGGGAGTTGAGGTATTCGCATCTCTTTGCAAGGTTTGCGTTGTGTTTTGCCCACTCCGCAATCGGATCTTCCGTAACTCTTGCCGCGGTAAAGATCGCTTCCCACAGCTTCTCAACTGCCGCATTTACCTTAAGATCGGGGAACACCTTCTTTGCCCATTTCTTGCCGGGCACTGCCGCGATGCACCACTGATACTTGTTCTCCATCTTAAGTCTGATGGGCTTTATGATCTTGGAGCGCTTTGCGGAGCTCTCAGCGAACTTCTTCTGATCAACTCCTGCAAGGCCGTCGGGGTCCTCAGAGGTGATGAAAATTTTACACGGGAGCACGTCTGCCTGCCATTCCCACTTCTTTATCTGCCATTCGTCCATCTCGCCAAGAGTCTTGCGAGAGCAGTACTTAACGTTGAGTGCTGTGAGGGGCTGGTGTATCCAATCCACCAGAACTCGTCTTGCGCCTGCCTTGTAGCATTCCTTAACGAGCATCTCGATAAATTCGGGCTGGTCAAGCTCTGCATTTATAAGAACGTCCTGTCCCTTCTGCACGTTAGCGCCGCACTTTGCGATAAGCTCGGCGTACTTTCTGAGTCTTGTCTTTGTCATTTTTATATCTCCTTTAAAACTTGCTTTAAGAAATTCCAAACTCGCGCCGTTGATGAGATCGAAAGGCGCTCCTCTGTTGTGTGTATATCAAAATTGTCAGGGCCTATTGAAACGCAATCGAGCCTGGGCAATTTGTCGGAAAAGATGCCGCATTCAAGTCCTGCATGTATAGTGATAACCTTTGCGCTCTTGCCATATTCGCGCTCATACACCGCGCACATAACGTCGCGCAGTCGTGAATCCTTCTTGAATTCCCAGCCGGGATATTCACCGTGCGTTGAGTGGGTTGCGCCGTGATCTTCGGCGATTTTTCTTACACGGGTCAAAAGATTCTCCTTTTCCTTGCCCTTTGATGAGCGCACGGAGAAGGAAATCGATGCCGAGGCGTCGTCGCTCTTTGCTATTCCAAGGTTAAGCGAGGTTTCAACCAAGCCTACAATATCCTCGCTCATTGAGATAACGCCCGAGGGCTCGGAATTGATAAGGCTGATAAGCTTTTTGCTCGATTCTTCATCATACACCTTATCGCTCGTGGATACGGCGGCGGTTATAGTGATATCGGGCTCAAGCTCGCAGTATTTTGCAAGCGCTGATGTGATTGCTTTATCAAGAAGCTCCTTGTTGCAGGCTGCAAAGCATTTTGCCTGTCTCGGAATTGCATTGTCTGCATTACCGCCGGCAAGGGAGAATACCTTTGTATCACCTGTAGCAGAAAGCAGATCCGCAAGGATCTTAACGGCATTGTGCCTTCCCTTGTTTATTTCAACGCCACTGTGTCCGCCCTTAAGGCCGTCAACGGTGATTTCATATCCCGTAGCACCCGTGTCGCATAAATTCATAGGCAACGTGATGTCGATCCTCGCACCGCCGGCGCATCCAACAGTGAAAATACCCTCTGAATCCGAGTCGATATTTATCATTATGCGCCCGTCTATATTCTTGCCGTCAAGCGCTCCTGCACCGATAAGGCCTATCTCCTCATCTGAGGTGAAAACAGCCTCAAGTGCCGGGTGCTCGATCTCGCGTGAATCAAGCAGGGCAAGTGCGTATGCCACGGCAACTCCGTCATCGCCGCCAAGGGTCGTGCCCCTTGCACGAAGGAAATCTCCGTCGCGGTAAAGCTCAAGTCCGTCTTTAAGCATGTTTATTGTGGAATCCGGGCTCTTCTCAGCAACCATATCGGTGTGGCCCTGGATTATCACGGTGGGTCTTGTCTCATAGCCATTCGAGGCGCATTTTTTGATTATAACGTTGTCAGCCGAGTCGCGTATACAGGTAAGCCCGCGTTCCTTTGCAAAATTCACAAGGTAGTCGGCAATTTTCTCCGTATGTCCTGACCCGTGCGGTATTTTCGAGAATTCTTCAAAGAAGCGAAAAACCTCTTTTACCTCGGGAAAATCACTGAAATTAAGCATTTTTATCTCCAATCAGCCGCGTTTTGCGGCATTTGTGCGGATTCTTTGTTTATTGATCTTTATATTGTTTTGCTCGCGTATATGCGCGCAATTCTACGTCCACGAAATATTTTAGCAGAAAATCAAGCCTTTTTCAATAGGAAGTTGACATTCTTTATAAATAGTTGTAAAATATAATAAAAAACTCATCAAGGAGATAAAAATGAAAAAGTGCGCAAAGGAGCTGTTTGATTTTATCAACGCATCTCCCACACCCTATCACGTTATCGAAAATATAAAGGCAAAGCTTATCTCGGAAGGATTTTCTGAGCTTACGGAGAGCGAAAGGTGGAATCTTGCCGAGGGAGGCAAGTATTTTGTTATAAGGGGCGGAACGTCGGTTATCGCCTTCAGATACACAAAGGAAAATCCCGGATTTACTATCACTGCATCCCATAGCGATTTCTGTGCGCTCAAGCTGAAAACCTCGCTTGAATCCGCAAGTGATACCTACACGACCCTTCCTATCGAAAGATACGGCGGTATGCTCAACTACACCTGGTTTGACCGCCCCCTTTCGATCGCCGGCAGGGCTCAGATCAAAACCGAGTGTGGCATCAAGTCGGTGCTTGTTAACCTTGGTGGCCACAGTGCCGTTATCCCCAGCGTTGCTATCCATATGAACAAGGGTGTTAACGAAAGCTTCTCGGCAAACGCGGCAAGAGATATGTCTGCGCTTCTTTGCTGCGGTAAGGCAAGCATCAAGGAGCTTGTTGCAAAGAATATTGGCACAGATGCCGATAATATCATAACAACAGAGCTTTTCCTCTATGCCAGCGAGGCGGCTGTTGCGCTTGGAGAAGACGAGGGGCTTATCGTTGCTCCAAGGATTGATAATCTTGCAAGCGCTCACACCACCCTTAAGGCATTTGTAAGCGCCGAAACCAAGAAGTGTGCTGTTTATGCGGTGTTTGATAATGAAGAGGTTGGCTCAGAGACAAGGCAGGGCGCGGCATCCGATTTTCTTGCCACAGTGCTTGAAAGAATTGCAGGCGGCAGGGAAGAGTACTTTATGGCATTGGCAAACAGCCTTATGCTCAGTGTTGATAACGCACATGCTGAGCATCCTAACCACCCCGAGCTTTCAGACAGGGCAAATGCACCCAAGCTTGCGGGCGGTGTTGTGCTTAAGTATGATGCAAACCAGAGATACACGACTGACGGTGTTACCGGCGCGCTTGTAAACGAGCTTGCAAAAAAGAGTGGCGCAAAGCTTCAGGTGTTCCACAACCGTTCGGATATGCCCGGCGGATCAACCCTCGGTTCTATTTCCAACACGAAGGTTCCTGTTATGACGGCGGATATAGGTCTGCCCCAGCTCGCAATGCACTCTGCTGTAGAAACCGCGCACAGTGATGACCTTTGCGAGATGGTTAAGCTCGCAAGAGCGCTTTATGAGTGCGATTTTGAAATAAAGCCTGCTGAAATTGTAATAAAATAAACATTTTGTACCGTAACGGTATCGAAGTTTTATAACAAAAGAGGTGCGAGAAATCGCACCTCTTCTTTTATTTTTCGTTTGCAATTTTATCGTAGGTTGCCCTCATATACTTCTTGTTCAAAACATATTTTTCGCCGTGCTCGGCAAGATCGGAAAACACCGTTTCAACAAACTTCATCGTCCTTGGATTGCCTTTAACCTTCGAGCCGTATCTTACCCAGTGCGCCATTGCCATATCCGGCGTGTAGGACCTGCCGTTGTATATCTTCGTAGCGGCAATCTTGTCGCACACGCATTCAACCGCGTATCTGTATGGCATAAGGGGTGGCGTTTCGCAGTCGTCATCAAGCCAGTATTCTATGTGGTGCTTGTTCCTGCCCTTGTGGTGCAGCCACGCAAGGCTAACTCCCTTTTCCCGCCTGCAAACTCCGATTGGCGAGCGGTAGCCCTTGAAGTATTTAACACTCTCAAAAAATTCTGTTGGCGAGAATTTGGAAAGGTCGTGTATCAGTCCCTGCCATATAAGTCCGCATTTTGCACAGTGGCGAAAAACCATTCGTTTATGCCGCAGTATAAGGAAAAAATGCTTTATCGCGTTTTTAAGCATACTTGCCTCCGTTTTCAGTCATCAAGGATATTTTATCACATCTTGTCGGATATTTCAACCACTCATATGCTTGACTTTTGCCCCTTTTTGTTGTATAATATCTTTACCCTATGGGGCCGCAATGGTTTCGACAGGGGTTTTGAGGTATGATAAGCGTGGCGGGCAGGATAATCCCGTTAAAATGTCCAACTTAAATAATAAACGACAACAATAAAGTTGCTCTTGCAGCGTAAGCTGTGACGCGGCAAAATGCCGCCCGTACCGCGAGAGAGGACTACGACTCTCGCCGTGCGTCAAATCAGTAGTGAACATGCATCGCCCTTTCGCCATTGAGGCGGTCATGCAGAAAATGGCTACCCGCGAGTAAAGCCTGTTAATCGGCGGTACTCAAAGGGAATTTCAAAAGATTAACTGCCCACGGAGAAGGTTATATCAAGGGGCTTTTGGACGCGGGTTCAATTCCCGCCGGTTCCACCATTTGATAGGCTTGATGAGTTTTTGCTCGTCAAGCTTTTTCTTTTTCTTATAGCTCAGTGGGGGTGGAACAATCCCCCTCCCCACCGCGAAAAGCGGCAGGGAGGGGGTTTCGGGAATTGAAGGTTCCCCAGTCGCGTCGCATAGTCGTTCGCATCGCCTCGGTACACTCGCCGATTCGCACTCCTTGCTTTGGCGACTTCGCATCGGGCAAAACGTCGTTTAGAAGTTTTGCCTCTCGCTCACCCGCCGGTTCCACCAAAAAATACTGCAGAAATGGATACATTTTCTGCAGTATTTTTTTATCCAAGCCGCAGGCTTGGTATATCATCACCGCACGAAGTGTGGTGGATATCATCAGCTCCAGAGGAGCTGGATATCATCACGGCATAGCCGTGTATAATCTTTTCTGCGACTTGATGATATCCCACTCTTTGAGTGGATGATATACAATTTCTCGCGAAATTGATGATATACAACGGCAAGCTGTTGATTTTTCAGTTAGAATATGGTAGATTATCTCATTAAATGAATAAAAAACTGCGGTAGTGAAGGCTTCCGGAACGTAAAAGCGGCGCTGATCATTCAGCGCCGCTCTTTTTTATTGCTGTTTTTCCTCAAGCTCGGTAATCACGTACTTGTATTTACTGAAAATGTAGGGTTCTTTTTTCTGGGTAATATCCTTGTACTGAATAGCATTGGTGGGGCAGTTTGCGATGCAGGCCATGCAGTGCGTGCAGTGGTTGTCCCAAACAGGCTTTTTGTCCACGATCCTGATGTTGTTAAGGGGGCAAAGCTTTGCACATTTGCCACATCCAAGGCAGGAGCCTTCAACATGGAATCCCTTTGCGGTAAGCTTGAATTTACACCAAACGGGGTTGAAGGGCACTGTGATCAAGGTTTCGAATAATGCCACGTGTCTTGCGGTCAGCTTGTTGCCGGCGATAATGTCGTTTGCAACCTTGTCCAAGCACTCGTATGCACCCTTAAGTCTTTCTTCAACCTGCTCTTTTTCGAGCATGGGATAATCGTCGCTTGCCACGTAATTTCTGGGCATCTTAAACTCTGCGTGTCCGTGGCAAACCATCTTCTTAGCCTTGAAGATCTTTCTGAGAAGCGGGCCGGAAGGACCGCAGTAACCGCCGCTTGTAAGAATAAAATAAACGTCGCGGCTGCCGGTAAAGTCAACCTTCTTAAGAAACTTTGTCATGAAGCGAGGGATCTCGCATACGTAAACGGGCGCACAGATTATAAAAGGCTTTTCGGAGTGGATAGGGGAAAGATCCTCGTTCTTGATGCGTGAAAGCAGGTTAACTGCTTCATCGTCAATTCTCTTTGCAATTTCCTTTGCGATCCATTCGGTGTTGCCTGTTGCGGAAAAGTATAAAACCATATGATTCTCCCGGGACAAATAGTCGTATTAAAAATGAAATCCGAGGTTCAAAAACCTCTCTGAACTCAACTTTCTTTGATATTGTACTATAATTTCAAAAGATAGTCAAGTCATTTTTTCTGCTTCTTTTTCCTGTATGCCGCTTTTGTATTTTGCTTGCATTTTGGTTTTTTGCGTGATATAATCAAATAAAATCAAGGAGGTGCGTTATGACGGTGAAGCTGTTTTTTGAGGCGGTTATCAAGTTTTTGCTTGGTGTTTTGCTCGTTGGGGCGATAGTGTTTCTTTCGGCGGGGACGTTTGCGTACCTTTGCGGTTGGATCTTTATGGGTGTGCTGTTCGTTCCGATGCTCGTGGCGGGCATTGTTATGATGATAAAAGATCCTTCGCTTCTTGCCTCGCGCCTTAAGGCGAAAGAAGGCAGGCAGGGGCAGGGGATCCTGATCAAACTCAGCGGTTTGATGTTCGTTGTGGGATTCGTTCTTGCCGGGCTTGATTTCAGGTTCGGGTGGTTTCCCATTCCCAAGATCGTGTCGTATATCGCGGCAGGTGTGTTCCTTTTGGGATATATCCTTTTTGCCGAGGTTCTAAGAGAGAACACCTACCTTTCACGCACAGTAAAGGTGGTGCAAGGGCAAAAGGTCGTAAGCGACGGGCTCTATTCTGTCGTGCGCCATCCGATGTATTCTGCAACCTTGATCCTATTTCTTTCAATGCCCCTGATCCTTGGCTCTTTGATAGCGCTTCCTGTCTTTTGCCTGTACCCCGTGTTAATTATTTTCAGGATAAAGGGTGAGGAAAAGTTGCTTGAGGAAGAGCTTTCGGGCTACGCGGAATACAAGAAAAAAACCAAATACCGATTGATACCGTTCATATGGTAAACAACAGCGGTGGCAGGAGTGCCACCGCCTTTCTTTTTATCCCATAAGGCGTATATTCCCGATTGACAAGCCGTCGCGCGTGTGCTAAAATATATGTAAATAATATAAATTCGGAGTAATATCTTGAAAAATAGAATCAAACTTTTAGTTCCGGCAGTTCTCATCCTTGCGGTGATGCTGTTTCTCATTATGCCGTTTGGCTCGGCTGCGGCAAATGCCGATTACTCAAAGCCCGGCGCCACTGAGAAGATAACGCTCAATTCTGCCGACATACTTGAACGCATTCTGCGTGTGGACGATCCCACGTTCACCCTCACCCCGGGTGAGAGAGCATACCTTGCCGAGTTCGGCGCGGAAACGGTAAGCTACTCAGCGGAGATACCGTATCTTGATAACGTTCTTACCGCGTATGACGAGGAGGACGGTATCCTCTCTGTTACCGCATTTGAATACAGCTACACCACCTCGAACGGCATATCTATGCTTTGGAAGCCCCGGTCTGTTCTGGTTGGTCAGATAGAAGTTCCTCTCGCTAAGAATGGGGAAGAGTACACCGCCACTGTTACAGGCCCGTTTGATGCCGGCACAGAGAGTGCAAGGGTGCTCTACACAACCACCCTGCCTGCATTTAACACAAGGGTCATCAACTCGCTTATCAACAAGGCGTATGAGGACGTTGTTATCTGGGATGAGTACGAGGCTTACCTCGGCCGCCTTAACGAATATAAAACGGCGCTCAATGCCTATAACGCGTATCTTGCCGAGCTTGATGCGTACGAGCAAAGATACAGCGAATATTCAATCTATCTTGGCAAGCTTTCGGTATATGAGGCTGAGCTTGCTATTTACGAAAGATATGAAGAGGACGTAAAGGTATATAACGAAAAATACGCCCTCTATATGCAGTATCTTGATGACGTTGCAGCCTACGAAAAAAATACCGTTCTATATAATAAATATGTAGAGAACTCTCTAAAAGTGAAATCTCAGCTCGCTATTATTGAGGGCTTGATGAAGACAACCGTGGTCAAAGACGAGAACACCGGCGCTCCTATGCACCGCCAGCTTTACGGCGCTATCACAGGCCCTACTGTAAGCGAGGTGCTTGAGAACAAGAGTCTTATCACAGGAGATAAGACCGGTATTGACGAGTCTGAGGTCGATATCGCGAGTGTTGCCACCGAAAATCTTCGCACACTTTTTGATAATTATTTCTCCTACACGACAGAGGAGGAAAAGTACACCTACTATGCCATGAACTATAAGGCATTCGAAACCAACCTTGCAGTTCTTTTGAGGCAGCTTGACCTGTTTTACAACAACGGTAAGATCCGCGCAGGTCTTGGTCAGCAGGGGCTGAAGCAAAAATACGAGATACTTCTTGCTCAGCTTTTTTATACTGTAAATGCTATTTCAGACACCCCCGTGCTGAATTATAACGGAAAAACTTATACTTCGTCCTATACCTTTAACGGAAAAACAGCCCTCTCCATTCTTGGTGGAGAGGTATATATGAAGGATGAAAATAACGCAACTCCCGTGGAGGGAGGTTATCCCACCCCTGTTGAAGAGCCTGTGCCTGTCGAAGAGGTGGAAGAGCCCCAGAAACCCACAGTGGTTAAGCCTCCTATAGCGCCCGAAGTTGTGGAGCATCCCGGTGAGCAGCCTGCAAAGGTAGATCGCCCTTCGCCCATTGCCAATATGGATCCCCCTGCGGAATTCTATCTTGAAGATCCCCTTGTTTTGCCCGAATCGGTAATTGCACTTGTTTCGGAGTACAGAGAGGGCAAGATAACCGAGCGCGAAAAAAAGACGTCGTCTGTCAGGATCGAGGTTGGAGTATATTCAACCAAGAAGTTCAAAAATACAGATGAAGTCATTATCAGATTCTTTGACGAGGCAGGCAACCAGCTCACGACCGCATTCAGTGTTGAGCGTGGCTCGTATGTTGAGTACGACGGTGCCGCACCCGAAAAGAGTGAGGACGATTACGCAACTTACACCTTCATCGGCTGGAAGGACGGCCCCGGCGATGATGCCAAGCAGGTGAATATGTCTGCCGTGGACGGCGACGGTGCCGAGCTTGATCTCTATCCTTTATTCCTTGCAACAAAAAAGCTCTATAAAGTTACCTGGAATGACGGCGGAAGCCTTACTTATACCTACGAACCTCTTGATCAGATCCCCACAGCTCCCTTTGAGCCTGATCCCTTTGTGGATGAGACAAATCCCGAAGGATTCAGCAGCATGCGCGTGTTTGACGGCTGGGTGAATGAGAACGGAGATCACACCTTCAGCGGTGTAACCAAAATTGAAGAGGAGAACGTTTATTACACGAGCTATAGGTTCGTGCCCTTCGTAACCGCAACCGATAAGGACGGTGTAGAATCGGCTTTGAGAGTTCTTCTTGATAACGGAACTTATTTTATAAACTGTACGTCAAGTGCGGCAGGTGTGCCCGATCTTTCGGCGCTTATCAGCTTTATAGCAGGTAAGGGAGGCTTGAAGATCAAGGCAACCGGATTTGAAATTGCATTCTCAAAGGCAGACGTTCTGACCTTAAGAGATGAGGGCGTGTCGAGTTTTAGGCTTGATGAGAACCATTCTGATACGCTTGATTCCTTTGCCGTCCAGCTTCTTTGCGGCGAGGGTATCAGTGGGGCTTCTGTTCCGGCAGATATAATTTTGCCCTGGAGCTTCTCCGACCCGGACAACATGGATCTTTACTATATGAAAGACGGTGTGCGCACCTCGGTAAACCGCACGGTTTCCGAAGGGGAAGATGGCGCGGCTCTTTCGGTAAGGATACGCACAGGTACTGAATATTTTGCTGTAACCGAATATACGGTGGATCTTCTCCCCGTTGAGAATATCACTGTCGAGGTTAATAAAAACGTTCTTTGCGCAGGCGAGGAGTTTGCGATATGCTACGCTGTTCCTGCCGGCAAGAAGATCAGCAGTATTTATATGATCCTTGAAGGCGGCGAGAGCATTGAGCTTGAAGTCAATGAGCAGGGCAGTGTAACGGTAGTGATGCCTGCCTGCCACGTCAGTGTCGGTATAAAGGTTGAGAGCATTATTTATACTGTAACCTTCATCTCAGACGATACCGTCGTTTCAAGAAAGGAATATACCTACGGCGAGATGCCGACTGTTCCTTCGGGACTTCAGAAGGCAACCGACGGTGAATTCAACTACGAATTTATCGGTTGGGATAAAGAGGTCTGCAGTGTGGATTCCGATGCAGTCTATATCGCCATGTATGACAAAACACCCGTTCCGCCTAAGGAGGAAAAATGGGGGCTAAAGCTTTCTCCCCGCGTTTGGGAGCTGCTTCACAGGGCGGTTAGGCTGGCTGTTCCCGTTGTGTTCGTCGGATTTATACTTCTTCCCGTGTCAATTATTTCACTTATAATAACCTTCTGTTCGCTCTCGAAAAAGCGCAGGAAAAAGCGCTGATCTTCATCCCTTGACCAAGGTTTGAAGATCAGGCAAAAAGGTGCACCGGTAATGCTGTAAGGCTTTGCGGTGCGCCTCTTTTTTTGTCAGAAAATGCACTTTTGAAACTTGTAAAAACTACCGTTTAATTTGACACGGTACCTACTTTAGATAAAAACTATGGGAATATTACATAAAAAAACATCTTCGGTTTTGTAAAACATTCCGTAATTTCGCCCGTGCGCGTTCTTTTTTGTGTTTTTTGTTGACTTTTAGTGCGCGCGATGATATAATTTAATAAAAAATTATATACTATTGCAAATAGTGGAAAGGTTTGGTAAAAAAATGAGAAATTCATCTAAGAAACTGTTGGCTTTCTTGCTTGTTTTCATCATGTTGTTTGCTGTATCCGCAACGGTTATCTCCGCTGCATACGAGCAGGATAACGGTGTTGAAGCGCAGGCTGAGAGCACCGCGGTAACTGAGGGATCATTCTCGCTCGACTGGTTTGAGATTAGCTATGCTGATGACGATATCGTTATCACCGTTAAGCCTCAGTACGCAGAAGAGATTCTTTCTCTCAGCAAGGCTGATATCGAGCAGCTTTTGAGATTTGCTCTTGAGGTATCAAAGGAGGTCGTTCTTGACGATTTCGTTGATGCTATCGTGGGCACCGAGGAACACGCAACAAGCGTGGAATTCGGCAGAACCGTTATGGAGAACGCGCTCGACATCTACGTTAAGAACAACTACGGCGCAAAGGATCACGATGCTTACATCAAGTTCTTTGAGGACGTAATGGCAAGTGATAAGGAAGTTAACGAACTCTCCGATTTCATCACTGCGCTCATCGATGCGGCAGTTGTTTCAAGAACCGCATACATCTCAAATTTCCCCACTCCCGAGGATTTTGACGGTGAAATGGATAAGCTGTTCACCGAGAACAAGTATGACGTTATCTCGGTTTACTTTGATGAGCAGTTTGACCTTTACAAAGCTTACAAGACCGACAAGACCGGCACAGTAGCGGCGCCTGCTCTTGTTGATATGATTGACAGCTATGGCAAGAGCTACATCAAGGATTACCTTGTAAACAATAAGGGTATGAGTGACGTTGAGGCAGACTATGCTATTGACAACTACACTCTTACTGCTGATGATTACATAGGCTTCTTTGCTTCTGCGGGCTTTGATCAGGGTACTATCAAGTACAAGATCACCAACGACACCGCAGCTCTTGACGAAGCTATGCTCGCTACCGTTGGTTGCACCTTTGCAGATATCGATGCAAGGATCGCAGAGGTAGAGGATATGATGCATGAGGATTACGTTGAGATCTACAACAAGATCAACTCCGGTAATCCCACAACCGCAAAGGATCTCGTTAACCTTCTTGACCTCGTTGATTATATCGACGTGAACTATTACGTTCTCTTCGGTAACTCGGAGGAAAAGGGTAAGGTATTTATCGTTAACACCGTTAAGCAGCTTATCAAGGATCTTCCTACCCTTGAAGAGATTGCAAATATGTCCGACGATGAGATGCAGCTCAGCTATCTCTTTAGAGTGTTCTCTCCCGTTGGCAGAAGCCAGTTCAGAGTAACCTTTAAGCTCGGCGGCGGATATGACGAGGTTAGAAAGATAGCTAAGATCGCGGCTGACCACGTTTCTATCAACTATCCCGGCAGCGGTGCAGTTGAGGTGGGCATCAACGTTCCCGATGAGCTTGCAAAGGCAGCACTTAAGGCTTGCAACTCCTCTCAGGTTCCTGATGAGCTTAAGCACAAGGTGTTCGCGGCAATGTCCAAGAACCCCGATGATATCTACGCGTTTATCAAGGACGTAACTCTTGACGATCTTCTTAAGATCTTCGATTACGTTGACTTTGAGGGTATCCTTGACAGCAAGTACCTTGCAAGATTTGAGCAGCTTGACGGTCTTACCGAGGAGCAGATCAAGAACAAGGTTAAGCAGTATGAGTCTTACTACAATAAGGCTATGAAGGTTGTCAAGAAGGTTTACAGCTACGTTCCCGAAAGCGTAACCGAAAAGACTCTCTTTAACTTCTACAATGGCAACGGTAAGTTCAGCACAGCAGTTGACAGAACAGTTGACGTTGCAAATCTCGCAGGTAAGGTAAGCGATCAGCTCGCTGATATTATCGACGGTTTTGCAGATAACACCGTTATCAGAGTTGCTGTAAACGTTGAGATCAAGTTCAATGACGTTTACAGAGTAACCTATCACCACGGCAGTGAGGTTGTAGCAGACGGATTCCTTCCTGCAGGCGCAGACGTTGAGTTCTTCGCAGGCAAGACTGAATACAACGGCTACAAGATCATCGCTTGGGTAGATGAGAATGGCACAGAGTACACCGAGATGCCTAAGGCAGACGTTAAACTCTATGCTATTACCGAGACCGCTGACGCAACCCTTACGGTTTCTCAGAACAATAAGGTTTACGACGGCGAGGCTATCGTACTTACTGCAGAGGCAGTTCCTTTCCATCCCTCTGCAACGTATACATATGCTTGGTACAAGAACGGAGAGCTCGTTCAGGGCGCAACCGCAAATACCCTTAGCGTAACAGACGTTAAGGACAGCGGCGAGTACTACTGCGTGATCACTATCGTTGATTACGGTGTAGAAACCGTTATTGAAACCGGCAAGGAAACCGTTACTATCGCTAAGAAGGGTATCTCCCTCGCTGATGCGATCGAGTGGACAAATGCAGGTCCTTTCACCTACACCGGTGCATCCTACGGAGTATCCGTAGCTGTTAAGTCCGAGTATGCGGCTCTCGTATCCATGGTATCTATCGTGGGCAACGAAGCAACCGATGCAAAGGATTACACCGCCGTTGCAAAGTTTGAGGCTATTGACGATAACTATGCGATCGAGGGTGATGATGAGGCTTCTATGTCTTGGACCATTAACCCCAAGACCTTTACCGATAGCGATATCGTATGGGTTGGCGGCGCATTCGAATATAACTATGGCACTGAGCATTCTGTTAGCGCAACCTATCCTGCAGAGCTTGAAGTTACCCTTAGCGGCAACAAGGCTACCAACGCAGGCAGCTACGTTGCTAAGGCAGTTGTAAGCATCGCAGGTGGCAACACCAACTATGCTTGGGCAGGCTCTGATGCAATAGAGTACGCTTGGGCGGTTGCTCCCAAGGCTATCGACCTCTCCACGTTCGGTTGGGTAGCATACAACAGCAATGATAATGCTCACGATCCTGCAAACTTCGCCTTTGTTTACAACGGCGCTGTTCAGGGCGTAAAGATAACCAACCTTCCCGAAGATATAGCTCTTGCACTCGTTCTTTCCAATGCAAGCGCAACCAATGCAACCACAGTTAACCTCATTGCAACTGCGGCTATCGATGATGCGGCATACCAGACCCTCACCGGTGCAAGCGTTTACAGCAACTACGCAGTAGCAAAGAACTCCACCGGTGCTTACAAGGCATTCGGCGAGAAGGAATGGGGTATAGCTAAGGCAGTTATAACCGTTTCCAACGTTAGCTGGATCAACCACACCGGCATTGTTTACGACGCAGAGAACCATGCTCCTACTCTTAACATTACCGAAAGCGAGCTTGCCTTCAACTATGTTTACGAGGTAAGACTTTCTGACGGTTCTTACGAAGAGCTTGCAGCAGGCCAGCTTCCTAAGAAGGCAGGCTATTACCGTGCAATCGTAGCTATCACTCCCGCAGATCCCCTTAACTACAAGGTAGTTCTTGCAGGTGTTGAGAAGGAAATCGAATTCAGCATCGCAAAGAGAGTAATCGCGCTTGACGGCATTAAGTGGAACTACACCGGTGCGTTCACCTACAATGGCGGCGACCACGTTGTAACCCTTGATACTGCAAATATCGCGGATAGTCTTAAGTACGTAAATATTGCAGGCGCAACCGATTCTAAGAAGAACGCAGGCAATTACACCAGCATAGCAACAATTTCTCTCATTGACGCAGATAGCTGTGAGTTCACCGTAGCAGGTGCAACCACCGTTAATCCTGCAGTTTATGAGCTTGCATGGCAGATAAAGAAGGCCCAGGTAGCGCTTGACGGTGCTAAGTGGGATTACACCGGCGCATTCACCTACACCGGCAACGATCACGTAGTAAGCTTCACCACCGGTCTTACCGCAGAGCAGCTTGCACTCGTTAACGTAGCAGGTGCAACCGACACAAAGAAGAACGCAGGTAAGTACGATGCAACCGCAATCGTATCTCTTAAGGATGCAGATAACTACGAGTTCACCGTAGCAGGTGCAGTAGTGGACGGTCCTCAGTCCTACGCTCTCGCTTGGGAGATCCAGAAGGCAAACGTAGTTCTTGGCAACTTCGCTTGGGATTACAATAACGACTTTACTTATGACGGCAACGCACATACCGTAACGTTCAACTACTCACTCACAGCAGAGCAGCTTGCACTTGTTACAGTTTCCGGCGGTACCGACTCTCGCATCAATGCAGGCAACTATAACGCAGTTGCAACGTTCACTCTTGTTGATCCCGATAACTATGTTCTTGTAGTAGACGGCAATAAGATCGAGAATTCCGTAGATTACCCGCTCTCTTGGGAAATCAAGAAGGCAACCACCTATGGTGTAACCTTCTCAGACGCAACGTTTGAGTTTGACGCACAGGGCCACAGCATATTCGTAGAAGGCACTCTTCCCGAAGGTGTTGAGGTAACCTACACCGGTAACCCCGCATACGGTCTTGGCCAGCACCTTGTAGTTGCTACCATCGCCGAGAGCGAAAACTACGAGCAGGAAATTCTCACTGCATATATCACTATCAATCTTCGTTCCACTGATACAATAGTTAACCAGTTCCAGAACGGCTACCTTGTAATCGTAACACTCAGCGGTGAGGGTATCGCTTCCGGATATGAGCTTAACTCCACTATTGTTGACGGTGCTTACGCAGATATCGATCTTTCATCTATCGCACGCGACGGCTTCACTGTAAAGCTTGCACGTGCATACGACATCAACTTCGGCTACGGCGGTCACGCTGCAACTGTTGATGGCAAGTTCACTGTAAGAATTGCTATCCCCACTGCATCCACCGGTGCTGAAGATGAAAATCTCGCAATCGTATATATCGCAGAGGATGGCACTATTCAGACTCTTGAGGGTATCCGCAGCGGTAACTATATGATATTTGAAACCACTCACTTCTCTGTATACGGTATCGTTGAGTACACCGAGATCGTAGAAGAAGACGGTGATGATGAACCCACCGTTTGTCCCGGCCACGAGGATAACGACAATGACGGTAAGTGTGATTACTGTGGCGAGGACGTTTCTGTTCCCGAATACGTATGCCCCGGCCACGTAGATAACGACTGCGACGGTAAGTGTGATTACTGCGGCGCAGCTGTTGAGCACAATCCTGTTGACGTAGACCACGACGGCAAGTGCGATAAGTGTGGCAATGAAATCAATCCTGTAATTGATGAAGGCAACGAGGAAGTTGCTGAAAAGGCAGATAATACTTGGGTATGGATTCTTATTGCGATCATTATCGCAGT
>JAZLCY010000119.1:0-5232 GCA_045614485.1 Eubacteriales bacterium | reverse complement strand
CTTGCCCACGCTGTTCATTTTTACGTTGTTAACCGTTTGCCACTCTCCGTAGCCCTCACCCCAAAACATTCGGGCTCTCTTCTCGTCGCCTGTATAAGACGGCCATACATATGCCGCGACATCATATTTTTGCATCGTTTTCTCTCCAAATTATTATGATATTTCGATTCGCACGTCAAAAAAACTTATTGCATTATTTAAATGCGTGTGTTATAATTATACCACACTTTTTTCACATATACTACGAGAAAGGCACGCGAATATAATGCAAAAACGAGCACACCGACCACTTTCGCACTATGATACATACTTTTCACCGCTCCCAACCGAACAAAGCAATCCCGTATATTTTAGCGGCATTCACGTAAATCTACCGTACGCAGATGATTTTCCCTTTCTTCACTATCACGACCGCTATGAAATAGGTATATGCGAAAGCGGAGAGGGGCTCTTTTTGTCCGAGGGCGTTTTTTCATCGGTATCCAAAGGGGATCTGATCTTTATCCCTCCGTCACGGCGTCACTACTCACGGTCGTTAAGCCCTGAGAACCCATGTATCTGCCGTTTTGCCTATTTACATACACCAACCGTGGAACAGCTGATTTCTTCGTCCGCATTGGAAAGCAAAAAGGAGTTCATCACCTCTTCTGCACAAAGCATTCCGCCCGTTATTCATCCTGCAGAAAATCCCAAGTCAGCAGAGTTGCTTATGCGCATTATTGAAGCATGCGCCAAGAAAACGAATGAAGGTAATATGGTTGCGGCACTTCTTATATCTGCGTTTATTATCGAGTCCTGCGAGGTATATAAATCCTTTTCCGCATCTCATATAACGGGCAACACCAACGATGCAATTTCGCAAATCTCGGAATACCTTTACCTTCACTACTCCGATTCGGATACTTCAAAATTTTTGGCGCAAAAGTGCCATTTGAGCGAAAGTCAGCTTCGCAGACGTTTTGTTTCAGCATACGGAATGCCACCTATCGCCTACCGAAACCTTTTGCGATGTCGGATCGCCGCCGAGCTACTAACGAGAACAGATCTGCCTGTTTCCGAAATCTCAAGTAGGATAGGATTTCATACCACCTCGGACTTTTATCGATCCTTTACAAAAATATATGGCAGTTCTCCCTCTCGTTATAGATTATCGCATAGATAGCTAACACTATCCTATATTTAATACATTCCGAAAATCGGTTTGATATTGCCTGTTCAATATATCTAATTGGCAACTACATTTAGTTAATATCGTTGTTCTTTATACTCATTATAAAGATACAATTTACTATAACAAATTCATCACTAAAACCCTTTACATTTCCGTTGGCGATTGGTATAATAGAACTGTGTTGAGAGTGCTGGAGACAGTGCCTCCTTTTGCAGTGTTGCCCGAAGCAAAGGCACACGCAACACATTTTGTAATAAAATGAGGATTGGACGATGAAACAACCTTCTATACGCGTTAATGAGCGAATTTTTATGCTTGACTGCGCGAGAAAATACTTCACACCAGAATGGATAAAAAGGCTGATCGACGAGATAAGCGCGGTTGGATACAACGCGATCAACCTGCACTTTTCCGAGGAAATGGCATTGCGCCTTGAATCAAAGCAATACCCCTGGCTTGCCGGCGGCGACCACACTATCTGCTCCTTTGGTGAGGAAAACGGAATGCCCGAGAACAACGGCAAATTTATCACCCGGGACGAGATGCGCGACATCGTTATGCACGCAAGAGCAAAGGGTGTTGACGTTATCCCCTCGCTTGACTCACCCGGGCATATGACCTATGCCGTAAAGAAATACAAAGAGAACGTTGGAGTGGATTTAGGAAACTATTTCCACAAGCACGGTAAGACTGCACTCGTGCAGTCAACGGGAGAAAACGGCGAGACCCCAAGACTGCCATACTCCCGAGGAATCGATATTTCAAATCCCGAGGCTCGCGAGTTTGCGAAGAGCCTTTACGTTGAATACGGCAGTTTCTTCCGCGAGCTTGGATGCACAAGCTTTGATATAGGCGGAGATGAATTGCTTGGCTGGGGAACAGACGGCAGTATCGACAAGACCGTGCCGAAGTGGTTTAACCTTGACCATTGGGAAGATTATGCCCGCGCCACCACAGGCAACCCGAATGCAGTTGCTTTCGATGCCTTTATCCTCTATATGAACGAGCTTTCAGGGCTTCTTCGCTCTATGGGATATAAATCGATACGCATGTGGAACGATGACGTTTACCGTTTTTCTGACACGGGGTGGCAGGAAATAGTAAAGCTTGATAAAAACATCGATATTCAGTATTGGTCGCCCCACACCAACAACGGCGACAATACGGCAGAATTTTACCTTGGCAAAGGCCATAATCTTTACAATTTCTCGCGAGCCTATACCTACTACACGCTATATCCCTCAGGACGCGCACCGTCCTACGTTACCCCCGAGGCAATAATGGATGAATGGAATCCTTACGTCTTTGCACCCGAAAACTCGAGGTGCGACACAGAAGGCAATGACTACATATTTCCGCCATTCAACCCCAAAAACGTTATTAAAGGCCCCTGCGAGCTGGTAAAGGGCGCAGGCTTCTGCCTTTGGTGCGACACCCCTGCGGCAGAAACAGATGAAGAATTGCTCGAGCATATCCGACCCCTGTTCACCGCGATCGCCAAAAAATCACTTGGTGAAAATTAATTGAACAGAAAACATGGGCCCCGGGGCGAAATGCCTCGACCCTCTTATTAGTTATGCCAAGCTGTCGATATATCGGCAGGCCGCGAGCGCGGCAACTGCACCGTCGGCAGTGGCGGTGGTTACCTGGCGGATAGCCTTTGTTCTGCAGTCGCCTGCCACGAAGATGCCGGGATGATCGGATTTGGGAAGGCAGTCCTCCCCTGCCGCAACGTAGCCGCGCGCATCAAGCTCAACCACATCACGAAATGCATCGTTTTCGGGAATCTGACCGATCGCAACAAAGATGCCGTCAAGAGTGATCTTGGTGTCCTCACCCGTTTCGGTGTTCTTGATCCAGACGCCGGTTATCTCGGTGTCGCCGATGAGCTCGTGAACGACCGAGTTCACTATGACCTCAACGTTCTCTCTTTTGCCCACCGCACTGATAAGCGAGCTCTCGCCGGTAAGATAAGGCATATTCTGGATAACGTAAACCTTCTTGCATCCTTCGGCAAGAAGCACGGTTTCCTGCAGGGCGGTGTTTCCGCCGCCGATTACCGCTACGGTCTTGTCCTTATAGAACGCACCGTCGCACACGGCACAGTAGGAAATACCCTCGCCAACGAAATCCTCCTCATGCGTAATACCGAGGGGGCGGTGGCGCGCGCCGGTCGCGATTATAACGGTTTTTGCCTCAAAACTTGAATTTTCTGTGATAACGTTGTATCCCGTGTCAATTTTTTCGATTTTTTTAACCTCGTCAAGCTCGATTTCAGCGCCGTGCTCAAGCACCTGCTCAAAGAGCTTTTCGGCAAGCTCATTGCCGCTCATAGCGAGGAAGCCGGGATAGTTCTCAACCCTCGGCGAATGGGTTATCTGACCGCCAAAGGTGGATTTTTCTATAAGAAGTACGCTCTTCTCTGCCCTTCTGGCATAGAGAGCGGCGCAGAGCCCTGCGGGCCCTGCACCTACTATAACAATATCGTACACGAGTGCCTCCTATCAGTTGCGCTCGGTGAATGCCTTGATGTTGGAGAGGTTAACGAGCTTTTCAACCTTGCCGCCCGAGATGTTGATAAGGGTGGGCGCCTGGCGAATGCCGTACTGCTCTGCAAGCTCAACGTTCTCATTTGCCATAAGCTTCTCGTACTTGATACCTGCTTTATCAAGGAACATAGTTGCCGCCTTGCAGTTAGGACAGGTGGGAGTTGCGAAAAGGATAACCTTCTCTTCAAGAGTTTCTGCCGCCTCAAGCTCAACCTCGTCAACTACTGCGCTAAGGTTAAGGGGAGCTTTACCGCTAAGCTTCTTCTCTGCATATACCTTTCTGTCCTTGTACTCCTTGCTCTTACCGTCGTTCCAGTTCTGAACGGGGCGGTAGTAACCTGTGATACGGCTGTAAACCTCAGTCTTTTCGCCACAAGCGGGACAGGTGTAATGCTCGCCTGCAATATAGCCGTGGTTTCTACATACCGAGTAGGTGGGAGAAAGGGTGTAGTAAGGAAGCTTGTAGTTCTCTGCAATGGTACGGATAAGGGTTGCCGCGCTCTTCCAATCGGGAAGCTTTTCGCCGAGGAATGCGTGGAATACTGTACCCGAGGTGTAGAGGGTCTGAAGCTCGTCCTGAATATCGAGAGCCTCAAATATATCGTCGGTAAATCCAACGGGAAGGTGAGAAGAGTTGGTGTAGTAAGGAGTTTCGCCTGCAGGTGATGCAGTCTTGATAGCGGGGTAACGGCGAACGTCGTGCTTAGCAAGACGGTAAGAGGTAGACTCTGCGGGAGTTGCCTCAAGGTTGTAGAGGTCGCCGTACTCTTCCTGGTAGTCAGAGAGGCGCTCACGCATATGGTTAAGAACCTCTTTGGTGAACTCCTGGGTTTCCTTGGTGGTCATATCACCGCCGAGCCACTTAGCATTAAGACCAACCTCGTTCATACCAACAAGACCGATGGTTGAGAAGTGGTTTGCAAAGGTGCCAAGGTAACGCTTGGTGTAGGGATAAAGTCCCTCATCAAGAAGCTTGGTGATAACGGTACGCTTGATCTTAAGAGAACGAGCCGCAATATCCATCATGTGATCGAGGCGAGCATAGAAGTCGTCCTTATCACCGGAAAGGTATGCAATACGGGGCATATTGATGGTTACAACACCAACAGAACCGGTAGACTCACCGCTACCGAAGAAGCCACCGGACTTCTTTCTGAGCTCACGAAGGTCAAGACGGAGGCGGCAGCACATTGAACGAACGTCGCTGGGCTCCATATCCGAGTTGATGTAGTTTGAGAAATAGGGAGTACCGTACTTGCTGGTCATCTCAAAGAGAAGCTTATTGTTCTCGGTTTCAGACCAGTCAAAATCACGGGTGATAGAATACGTGGGGATAGGATACTGGAATCCTCTGCCGTGCGCGTCGCCCTCGATCATGGTTTCGATAAACGCGCGGTTTACCATATCCATCTCTGCCTTACAGTCCTTGTACTTGAAGGGCATCTCCTTACCGCCAACGATTGCGGGAAGCTCTGCAAGGTCAGCAGGAACAGTCCAGTCAAGAGTGATGTT
>JAZLCY010000118.1:0-14377 GCA_045614485.1 Eubacteriales bacterium | reverse complement strand
CAAGACGAGTTCGAGCCGTAGCACCACAAACATAAAAAACAGGCAACCGCAAGGGCTGCCTGTTTTTTATGGTCGAAGTGGCGGGACTCGAACTCGCGGCCTCCAGTACCCGAAACTGGCGCGCTACCAACTGCGCTACACCTCGAAATTGGATTGAGTTTTGGAAAATGTTATGCTTTTTAGCTGATAGTGGGTAGCGCGCTTCGCTTGCATCCCCGTCCGGTCGCATAGTCAAAGCGTCGGCAGCGATACACTCACCTCGCTTTTTTCTTGCTTTACGGACTTCGCGTCGCAAAAACCGTCGTTTAGAAGGTTTTTACTAGCTCACCAACTGCGCTACACCTCGAAATGTTGGTTTTTTGTATTTTGATTTAGGTTTTTCTTTTTCTTATTGGGTTGTTTTAAGGTGTTTTTCCGCGCGCCCTCCCGGGCTGAACCGCTGAAGCGACACCTTTTTGTTTCGTGCCTTGATATTTTACCATTTTTATTTGAATTTGTCAAGATGCTTGGAAAATATAAATACGAATTGTATACGTCATGGTTGGGTGTGGAATGAGAACTCGCACTTTTTCTTTTTTCTCTGCCGTGGGCGGTGGCCTTGAAGGTCTTAACGTCCTTTTTGTTGTTTGAGATAATAACGTAGTTTTCGGTGTTCTTGGTCAGCACCTTGTTTATTCTCGTGTTGATGAGGTTGTAAAGGCGGGCGGTGGAGAACTGCGTTATGCATTCTGTTTCAAAACTGTGTTTACAATTTTTTATATACGTGATATAATAGTGTTAAGGCTAAGAACTGCTTTGTAATAAGAACTTACACCGGGGGAAAGACAATGAAAAAACTTCTTGCATTGCTTCTTGCTGTAGTTATTATTTTCTCTTTCACTGCTTGCGGCTTTGATCTGCCGTTCGCCGACGGCAATTCGAAAAAGTCCGCAAAGGACGAAGGCGGAAAAAAGGATCTGGACGTTGTTGCCATTGATAATTCGGAATGCGCGGTAAAGATAACGGGAATCGAATTTGATAATAAGCAGGGATATACACTGAAGGTTTATCTTGAAAATAAATCGAGCGATAAAAAGTATATGTTCTCGGTGGAAAGTTCATTTATCAACGGTATCCAGTGCAGCACCTATTTTGCAAGCTCGGTGGCGGCGGGCAAAAAGTCCAACAACAAGATCAGCTTTTCAGCAAGTGCGATTGAAGAAAGCGGTCTTAAGCCCGCGGATTATACCGACATTGAATTAACCTTCCGTGTATATGATTACAACAACTGGTTTGCTGATGACGTTGCGTATGAAACAGTTAACATTTATCCCCACGGCAAGGATAAGGCTACAAAATACACGTTGCCTGCACAGCAGGGCAAGGTGCTTGTTGATAACCAATACGCAAGGGTTGTTGCCGTAGGTTATTACAGCAGTAAAACGTCCGGGTATGAGATCCTCGTTTATTTTGAGAATAAAACGGATAAAACACTGATGTTCAGCATTGATGATGCATCGGTAAACGACTATATGGCAGATCCGTTTTTTGCGCATTCGGTCAAATCGCAAAAATGCTCCTTCGCCAAGGTAACGTGGTCGAGCTCCAATCTCGAGTCAATCGGGGTAACCGACGTTAAAAGCGTGGAATTCAAGCTTAGAGCTTATAATTATAACGACTGGATGGCAGACGATCTTATTAACGTAGTGATAAAATTAAATTCTTAAGGCGTCGGATGATATAAAAAACATCAATAAAAAAGAGCAGATACACAAGAATTTTGTCTTGGCACGTCTGCTCTTTTTTTGTTTGTAATATGAGTTCCGGCTTAGTCTATAAGCCGTTTGGATGGTCAAATGCGTTGTTCGAACTCAGTGAGATCTCATTAGGTTTTATCACTCAAATCTCTTGTCCTTGCCGGGAAAGACGAATACGAGGGATGACGTGCCGATGATACGGGAAACGATTCTTGAATCGTACGTATCAAGCAGCTGCTTGTTGGTGAGGTTTGAGGAGATAATAAAGGGCAGGCCCTTGTTGATTCTCGTGTTGATGAGGTTGTAGAGGCAGGAGGTGGAAAACTGCGTTACAAACTCGGTGCCGAGGTCGTCTATTATGAGAAGGTCGCATTCGAGATACTTTTCTCCCTTGGGGGTGTAGGGGCCGTAGCCACTTCTGAATTTATCCTCTTCAAAAGCAGAGAAGATGTTCTGCGCGGTGTCGTAAAGCACCTCGTAGCCCTGCTCGATAACTCTCTTTGCAATAGAGGTGGAGATGTGGGTCTTGCCCGTACCGGTAGTGCCGAGGAAAACAAGGTTCTTGTTGCCGGTGGAGAAGTTGTCCGCATAGTCCTTGGCGGTCTTAACGATCCTTTCAAGGCGCGCTCTTTCCTCTTCGGGCAGGGTAGAGTCTATAACGAACTTCTCAAACGACTGCTTCTCGATAAGCACACCCATACCGGACGACTTGATGTTCTCCTTGATAAGCGCTTCGCGGAAGCAGGAGCACATTTTACCGTCGATAAATCCGGTGTCGGAGCATTTCTCGCAGGAGTAATGCACTTCGGTGTAATCCTCGGGGTAGCCGAGCTCCGAAAGAGCCTCTTTTCTCATCTTTGCAAGCTCGCGGTTTCTTTCCTTTATCGGTTCGATGTCCGCGCCAACGCAAGCCGCACGGAAAAGCTTAAGTCCGGTTGCCATCATCTCGCGGTCGATCTCTCTTATCTTCTCACTTCTGTCGCGAAGCATCTCGTTTCTCTCGTCTGCCTTTGCAACAGCTAAAAGGCGCTTTTGCTCGATCTCGGCCTTTATCTTCTGGTAGTTGGTATATCCGTACATCAGTTTTCCTCCCTGATCTTGATTTCTTCTGTTCCAAAGCTTCTTGCAAGTGCCTTGGCAAAAACGTCGTCTATATCAAAGGAGCAGTCCGGCTTTTCCTTCTTTGGTGCGCTCTTTTTTGTCGCCTTGCCCTCAGTTTGCTCGGCTCTTGCCTTTGATGCTATATTCGCCCTGTCCTCCGCCATCTTCTTTTCGGCATCGGGGACGGTCTTAACTCCGCTCTCGTGCCAGCCCTCAAGAATCTTGTTCATATAGGAAAGCACAAGCTTTCCCTTGAGGTTAACGGTGAGGTCGTATGCCTCGCCAACAAGCTCGTTGCTGTAGCCGAATTCACCGTACCACTTCTTAACGTAGCTTCTCTCGCTCTTTGTAAGAGTTCTGTCGTAAACACCGATAAGGCGGCGGAATTCCCACTCCGACGGAGCTTCGTTCTTCTTCTCGTTTATGTATTCTGCGAGCGCCTCGTCGGTATCTATACCGCGCTTTACAAGCTTTTCCGCCTCGATAAAGAATCTCTTTGCGGTAAGCTTGCCCTTCTCGGAAATATATACGGCAAGGGAGAGCATATAATCGGTTTTAACACCGAGCTCGCCATACACCGCGCTGACAAGCTTTGCCGCCTCGGTGGAGAGCGCACAGGCACCCGTCATCTCGGCAAAATCAGCCATAAACTTTCCAAGCTCGCCCTGGCGAATGGTCTTTGCCGCGCCCTTTGCGGTCATTGTTGAGTCGGCTATATTTTCTTCAAATTCATCTGTGATGCTCTGCTTCTTTGCGGGGGTGAGTATTCCGCACTCCTCCCACAAAACAAGAGATGCTCTCGCTCTTGCAGGTGCGGTCTTTGCCGCCTTGGCGATCGCATCCTTATCGGCAACGCCGTCGCCTGCTATAACGGCAAGCAAAACGCGAAGCTCATCTGCCGTCGCAGTTTCGAATGCTTCACATTCCGTGAGCGCATCACGGTTTATTATATACTGCTTCATTCGTTGTTATCCTTGCTTTTGAGCTCGTAGCAGAGCTTCATCAGCGAATCTCCTAAATGTATATTTTCAACGATAACGTCATCTCTGTCGATCTTCAGCTCCATGTTTGCAAAGTTCCAAAGACCCCTAACGCCTGCGTTTATCATCTTCATTGAAACGTCCAGCGCCGCTTCCTTCGGGACTGAAAGCACGCCGATAGTCACCTTTTCTCTTCGGCAAAAATCCTCAAGCTCGGATATCGGATAAACCGGAATGCCGTATATCTTTGTGCCAACGATCTTCTCGTTCACGTCAAACATAGCCACTCTTTTAACTCCGCGCCTCTCAAACATGCGCGTTGCCGCAAGCGCGCTTCCGAGATTGCCCGCGCCGACTATGACTGCGCGAAATCCCTCGTTAACGCCGAGAAGCTCGCTTATCTTTGCATAAAGATATTTAACGTTATATCCGTAGCCCTGCTGACCGAAACCGCCAAAGCAGTTCAGGTCCTGTCTTATCTGTGATGCGGTAACGTTCATCATCTTCGAGAGCTGCTGTGATGAGATCCTGAGCTTGCCCTCGCGCAGAAGCTCGCCAAGATACCTATGGTATCTCGGAAGTCTTTTAATAACCGCGGGCGAAACCGTGGCCTTGCATTCTATAAGCCTCTTTTCAAACGTTCCCGTCACCTTGTCTATTCTCTCCATAAATAATCCTTTATCAAATCTTTTTTAAGGAATCCTCTGCGCAAGCGTTAAGCGACCCGTCGGCAAAATTGCCGTCAAGATACTCAAAATATCCTGCCGCGCCGATCATTGCCGCGTTATCTCCGCAAAGGGAAATGGGGGGGATAAATATGTTTCTCTTTTTCTCTTTTGCAACCTCGGTGAGTCTGTTTCTAAGGTGTGAGTTTGCCGCAACACCGCCCGAAATTGCAAGGTCAGCGCCGGGATATATATCGAGCGCCGCCTTTATCTTCTTGGCAACCGCCTCGGTTACCTCAAAGGTGTATCTTGCGGCAAAAAGCGCCTTGTCAAGCTCCTCGCCGCGCTGTTCAAATCTGTGCAAAAGGTTTATAGCCGCCGTTTTCAGTCCGGAGAAGGAGAAATCGAGCGTGCCGTCGTTAAGTGCGGGAGAGGGAAGCGCCATTGCGCCGTCCTTGTATGCCGCGCTCTTTTTGTAAAGGGAGTAGAACTTCACTTCATCCCCCGTAGCCTTTATAAAGCCCTCTTTTGCAAGAGTGTCAAATCCCTTGCCGGCAGGGTAGGGAATGCTGAGAAGCCTGCCTATTTTGTCAAAGGACTCGCCGATCGCGTCATCCCTTGTCGAGCCGATCTCTTTGATGTCGTTATAATCCTCAACAAGATAGATCGAGGTGTGTCCGCCGGATGCGGTAAGCGCGATAAAGGGTGGCTTGGGCTTGTCCTCGGTAAGATATGCCGCCGCGATATGACCTTTTATGTGGTCAACTGCCACGAGCGGAATGCCGTTTGCGCGTGCTATCGCCTTTGCAAAGTTAACACCCACCAAAAGCGCACCTATAAGGCCGGGGTTTGCCGTAACGGCAACGAGGTCTACGTCGGAAATACTAACTCCTGCCACCTCAAGCGCCTCGTACGTGATGCCTGAGATCGCCTCTATATGCGCTCTTGATGCTATCTCGGGCACAACGCCGCCGTAAAGCGCGTGCGTTTCTATCTGCGAGGCAACGATATTCGATTTTATATTAAACTTTTCTCCGTCAAATTCGATAACGGAGGCACTCGTTTCATCACAAGAGCTTTCGTGCGCGAGAATGATCAATTTCGTAATTCCTTTCAGTTTATAAGGTCGCATCTTGATGCTTTAACCATAATTATCGCATCGTCATCGGGGTTTTTGTAGTAGCCGCGGCGCACACCCATTTTTGTAAAACCGTACTCGCGGTAGAGTGATATTGCCGGTATGTTTTTGGAACGCACCTCAAGGAAAAGCACCTCAAGGCCGCGTCCTCTTTCGGTCTTGTACGCGTAGTCAAGGAGTCTGTACGCGATACCTCGCCCACGGTATTCGGGCAGAGTGGCGATCCTGTATATTTCGCCCTCGGGCGCAATAACTCTGCCGATAATGTATGCCACAACCTTGCCGTCCTTTACGGCTGTGTAGCACATTGCGCCCTCGGTGCTTATAGTGTCAACAATATCCCTTTTCGTCCACGGGTCAGAGAAGATAAGCTCCTCTGCCTCGGCGATCTCGGTGGAGTCTTGGGGAAGGGAACGTCTGAATTCCAAATCAAAGCTCCTTTGCAAGCTCTTTGATAAGAGCCTTAAGGTCGTCCTTGGTTTCGGGATGCTCAAGGCCTCTTATGATGTTAGCCTTAAGGAAACCGCTCTTAGAGCCCATATCGTATCTTTCGCCCTCGTATTCGAGCGCAAGAACGCCTTTATCTCTTGCCATCTTTGCCATCGCGTCGGTAAGCTGGTACTCACCGCCCGCACCCGGCTCAAGCGCGTCGATAACGTCGAATGCATCGGGGGTAAGAAGAACTCTGCCAAGGATAGAGAGGTTAGAGAATTCCTCGCCGGGCTTCGGTTTCTCGATCATATCGGTGCAGTTATAAAGGTCGCCCTCGATCTTCTCAACCTTGAGCGAGCAGTACTTGTATATCTCCTGCATTGAAACAGGCTTAACACCTACAACCGCCTTGCCGTACTTCTCGTATGCCTCGCAAAGCTGGCGGCAAACAGGGGTCTTTGAGAACACAACGTCGTCGCCGTAAAGCACAACGAAGGGCTCGTCGCCAACAAAGGAGCGCGCTCTGCCAACTGCGTGGCCAAGGCCCTTGGTTTCCTTCTGGCGAAGGAAGTAAACGTTCGCCATGTTTGCAATATCGTAAAGCACCTTTGCCTGCTCGTGCTTGCCCTTCATGGTAAGCGCATTGCCGTATTCGATAGAAAGGTCGAAAAAGTCCTCGATCGCGTCCTTATCTCTGTTGGTGATAATAAGAATATCGGTGATGCCGCTCTTTACAGCCTCTTCAACAAGATAATATATTGCGGGCAGGTCAACTATCGGGAGCATTTCCTTCGGAACTGCGTGGGATATGGGGAGCATTCTTGTGCCAAGACCTGCTGCGGGAATTATAGCTTTTGTAACCTTTTTCATTTTTAGATCTCCTGTTTTTTTAATTTCAGTTTTCTTCGCCCTTGGGCATAACCTCGTCAAGCAGCTTCGCAATTCTTGCGCCGTGCTCCATAGATCCGTCCTTCACAAAGTGAAGTTCGGGGGTGATTCTGAGGTTAAGGGTGGTTGCAAGGTGGTGGCGGAGCATACCGGTGCACTTCTTAAGGCCCTCGCCCGCTTCCTCAAAGCTTCCTATACATGAAAAATATACGGTTGCGTACTTGAGGTCGGGTGCAACCTCTGCTCTTGTGATGCTCACAAAATTGTCAACAACCTTCGGTTCTCTAACGTTGCCAAGAGCTATTGCAAGCTCCTGTGCCACCGCGTCGTTAATTCTTCCTCTTCTGTAATTTGCCATTTTTTGTCCTTTCAGTCAGGCCTTTTGCCTAAACGTATATCATTTTTCCCTCGCCACCCCGTTGGTGCTCAAGGATAAGTCTTGCTCCGATCTTTGCCGAGTCGATAACCGCCGCGCCCTCAAAAATATGCCCTATGATGCCGCTGATCCTTGAAAAATGCGTGCATCCCAGGATCACCGTGTCGGGATTGAAGCCTATCAGCTCCTCGGTCAGCCGTTTTATTTTCATCACGTCGTGCGCGGTGCATTTACCGTCGCGCGCGCCACCCTCAACGAGCGCAACAAGCTCGCTTCGGGGAATTGATTTCGTTTTTACAGTGGGATCGATATCCTCTATCGCCCTTTCGAAAGCGCCCGATCTTGCGGTCGCATTGGTCGAGATAATGCCGATCCTCTTTGTTTTCGTGGCTTTAACCGATAGCTTCGCCACGGGGGTGATTATCGGCAGGCAGATCTCTTTTTCTCTCTTCGAGAGCAAAGGATAAACCGTGCTTGCCGTACAGCAGGCGATAAGGATCTTGTCTGCTCCGGTCTCGGTAAGGATCTTTATATCCTGCTTCACAAGCTTTACTATCTCGGATATTGTTTTTGTGCCGTATGGCGCGTTCTCTTTATCCTTGTGGAATACAATATCACATTCGGGGCAAAGCCTTTTTATCTCGTCAACTGCCGCAAGGCCGCCCTCTCCGCTGTCAAAAACACCTATCATACAACAGCCTCAAGCAGTGCGCCGATAAAATCGCGCCCTATCGCCCTTTTTATAAGCTCGGGATAAAGGCTGGCTTTCGTCATGCCGGGGATCGTGTTTATCTCGTTGAAATAAACCCTACCGTCCTTGGTTACGATAAAATCAACGCGCCCTATATGGCGCACGCCGATCGCGTGGCAGAGCCTCTTTGCCGCCTCGGTCATCTCCTCGGCGCCCTCGGGCGGTGTATCAAGCACCCGTGCGGTGTTTTTCGTGCGGTATTTTCTGTCAAAGTCGTAGGTTTCGCCGCCTGTTTCTATGATGCCCGCGGGATTGAATACCTCGCGCTCTCCGTCAGAAAAGTAGGCGCACTCTATCTCGTATTTTATGGGCAAAAGCTCTTCGGCAAGCACTCTGCCGTAGCATTTTGCTCTTGCATATGCTCTGTAAAAATCCTCTTTGGTGTCAACTCTTTTAGCACCTATCGAGCTGCCGAGGGAGGTCGGCTTGATAAACATAGGATAACCGATTTTTTCCTCGGCTATGTAAAGCGCCCGGTCTGCCGGCTCGCCATCAAAAAGAATTCCTTTGGCACAAGGAATGCCGAGTGCTGTCGCCACAAGCTTCGTTACGTATTTGTCGATACAAACCGCGCTTGCCACAGTGCCCGATCCGATATATTTTACGTGCGCCGAGTCAAGCGCACCCTGTACAGTTCCGTCCTCACCGCGATCGCCGTGCAAAACAGGTATTGCAAGGTCGATCTCGATCATCTCCTTTCCCGAAAGCAATCCGCACCTTCCGTTGAGTCTTATGGGATAGGTGGGTCGTGCGCTCAAGGTCGGCATACTGCCGAAGGGGTCGCGCTCGGCTATGAACCAGCCGCCGCTCTCGGAGATGAAAATGGGTAAAACCTCGTATTTTTCCCTGTCAATAAGAGAAAAGAGTGTCTCTGCGCTCCTTTTGGAAACGCCTTTTTCTTTGCCCTCGCCACCGTAGATGAGGGCTATTTTCTTTTTCATGATATCACCTCGCATTCTCACTAAAGGGTATGCAGGGTGATAGAATTTTGTTATTTTGCGTTTTTCAGCACTGCAAGGCGGTATTTTCCGCCAAGGTCCTTCGTTACCTCGCACGTCATACCGTATCGCTTTGCGATATTTTCTATCGCGGTTTTCTGGTCGTAGCCGATTTCAAAGGCAATAAAACCGCCGTCGGTAAGCGATCTGTGATAAAGCTCGGTGATCCTCTCGTAAAAGCTCGCGCCGTCGTCTCCGCCGCCAACAAAGGCGATCCTCGGCTCAAAGTATATCTCGGGAGAAAGGGTTTCGTAGCTTTTTTCGGTAACGTACGGGGGATTTGAAAGTATCGCGTCAAACTCGCCCTCGATCTTTTTTTCAAGAACGTCGGCAAGTGTAAATTCGGCGCGCACAGAAACACCGTTCGCCTTCGCGTTCTCCCTCGCTACGTCAAGCGCACGTGGGGAGATGTCAACCAGGGTCGCACGGGTGTTTTTGGTGTTTTTAAGGGTGGATATTGCAATACAGCCCGATCCGGTGCACAGGTCTAAGAAAGTCGCGCCGTCCTTAAGGCTCTTCACCGCGTAGTCAACGAGGATCTCCGTATCCTGCCTCGGTATCAGAACGTCGGGGGTTACGGTGTATCTCTCGCGGTAAAAATCCGCATAGCCCAGGATATATTGAAGGGGCTCTCTTTTTGCCCTCTTCCGTATCGCCACCTTCAGGGCAGGGGAGTCGCACTCGGCATCACAGCCGATAAGCGAAGCGGTCGGGATCCCTCCGATCTCGGAAAAAAGCATCCGCGCTTCCCATTTTGCGTCCTCAATGCCCGCTTCCCTCAGTATTTTGTAAGCCTCGGTGAGCTTCATTCTTCAACCTTTGCCACAGCTTCGGCGCTTGCACACTCACAACAGGTGCATTCTGCGTTAACGCAAGCCTCTTTGGCTACCTCTTCGCCGGGCTCGGTAACGGGGGCGTGCTTCTCGGTTGCTTCATCGGCAGCCTCTTCCTTAGGCTCGTCAGCAACAGGCTCGGCTATAACCGGTGCTTTCTTGGTTTCCCATCCGCGCTCTTCGTAGAACTTCTTGAACTCGGGATATTCATCACGAAGCGCACACTTGATAGAAACTATCGCAACCTCAAGCATCTTCTCGGTGGGCTCTTTAGTGGTGATTCTCTGCATCCAAAGGCCGGGGGCGGAGAGGATCCTTGTAATAAAGTTGTCGTGCTTGCCGGCAACCATGATAAATTCGTATCCAACACCTACAAGCAAGGGCAGGATAAGAAGGCGAACGGCTATAAGAGCCACTCTGTCAAAGGTTTCGCCGAACATCTCTGTAAACGTCGGGCCAAGAAGGTTGTTTATAACTATTCCTGCCAGAACGCCGAGCAATACCATAACGAACATAAAGCTCGTGCCGCATCTGGGGTGGAATCTCTTGTGCTTCTTTGCATTAGCGGGGGTAAGCTCCTCGCCTGCCTCGAAGCAAGCGATAGACTTATGCTCTGCGCCGTGGTACATAAACGTGCGTTTGATGTCCTTAAGCAGCGATGCAAGGAAAAGATAGCCAACGAATATCACGACCTTTGCCACACCTTCGATCAATGCGAGGATAGTGTAGCCGTTGGGGGTATCGCTAAGGCTTCTTGCAAATCTGTCGGGGTTTGTAACGTGGTCATAGTAGGTGTAGAGAATATCCGCACCCTCAGCCACGATGCCGGGAAGCACGAGGAAAAGTCCTATCGCCAAAAGCACGCCAAGGAAAAGGGAGATAACCATAACTGCGTCGGTAAGGGCGGAGTCCTTCTTCTTTTTCTTCGGGGGCTTGCCCTTGGCAATGCGCTTTGCCTCTCTCTTTTCGCGTCTTGCCTTGGTCTTCTCGTCCTCTTCATCAAGGCCGAGCGCGTCGGCAGATGCACCGAGGGTCTGGTAGCTCAGCTTAAGCATCTCGATCATATTAACCACGCCGCGTATTATCGGCAGGTTTAAAAACTTATTCTTTTTCCTTGCGGAATGAAACTTGCCGTCTGTAACAACAAGCGATCCGTCACTTTTTCTGCAGGTGGTAACGGTTCTTTCACCTGCTTTCATCATAACTCCTTCGAGCACTGCCTGTCCGCCAACCTTGTTAAGTCGGTCGGCACAGCATTTTTTCTTTGCCATATCTATATTTGCCTTTCGTGAATATATTAAGTAGCTTTGCCACTTGCGTGGCGCACGCGTATATCTCGCGCATTATAGTATTATATCATACCTTTTTCAAAAAATAAATACAAAAATATAAAATTTAAAATATTTTGCATTACATCGGAATAATGCACACCTTTGCAAAATGTAAATTAAAGTTAGCAAACAGCGGCAAAGTACCACCCCGTGAGAAGAAAATCGAACCAAATAGCGTATAAAATATGCAAAACGGGGAAATATTTTCTTACACCAAAAAAAGAAAGGAAACAAGAAAATGACACTCACACAGAAAGAAACCTCGCTTTTAAAGGACCTTAAAACGCAGGAGGAGGTCTGCATTGAAAAGTACGGTATGTATGCCGAAAGAGCCTGCGATCCTCAGCTCAAAGCTCTTTTTGAAAGCATCAAGAAAACAGAGGAGCGCCACCTTGAAACCGTGTGTAAGATAATGAACGGCACCGAGGTCAGTATGCCTGCCGCACCAAGCGCAACCACAGCGGCTAAGTCCTGCACCCCCTCATCCTGCTCGGCGGACTCCAAAAAGAAGGATGCCTATCTCTGCCAGGATGCACTTTCCATGGAAAAGCACGTTTCATCTCTCTACAACACCTCTATCTTTGAGTTCAACAGCCCCACCTTGCGTGATACCTTGAACCATATTCAGAAGGAAGAGCAAAACCACGGAGAAGGGCTTTATAAGTATATGTCCTGCAACTCTATGTGTTGATATAAATTCTATAAAATACCCCCGACAGCTTGTCGGGGGTATTTTTGTGTATTTGCTTTATGTTTTTATTCTTCCTCGTAGTAATATGAATAATCGATACCCTTCATAAACAGTTCTCTATCGTCAACCTTATCCGTGAGAGCATTTTGGACCAAGGATAAAATATCATTCGCATTAAAAGGACTCTTTTTCATCGCCTCGAGGTAGGCTGTTTTGTCAATTTGGCTCCAATCTACACATTTGCCTAAATTCTTTTTCAAAATCAAATCAAGCCAAATTCTCGTAGTACGTCCGTTACCCTCCATAAAAGGATGCGCTATGTTCATTTCTACATATTTTTGAACGATCTCACCGAGAGTGCTTTCGGGCATTTTCTCAATTAATTTCAAATTTTCTTCCAAATACAACGCGTTAGCAAATTTGAAGCCGCCCTTGCTGATATTATGAGTTCTGATTTGACCGGCAAAATCATAAAGACCGCCGAAAATAAAAGAGTGAATCTGTTGGAGCCCTTTAACCGTTCCAACTTCAATGCGCTCGATCAATCCGCCCTCATATAGCGAGTATGCCTTTTGCTTGCTTTTCTCGTCGAGCGTCGTGCCCATCGTTTTCATCCAATGAGCAAAGACGGCAGTTTTCTTACTCGGGATAACTGCAATAAGAGTATTTACACCGTCATCGTCAATAACGTCGGTCAAATACATTTTCCCATCTTTCGCCATTAATTTCAGTTGTCTGCAAATTGAGGACAACTGAGGATTTCTCGTTTTGATGGTGTTCCAATATTTTCTTGGAGATTTGCTGCCTGTCAAAGCTTCGGCAATATCCACAGCGCAAAACCACCACTTGGAGGTCTCATCATCCCACACTGCGCGCACGGGAATATTATCAAAAAAACGAATGGATGTTTTAATCATTTTTACCTCCTTGTGCAAGTCTTTTACTCGGGTGCAATCACCATATCTATTATAGCACTTTTTCGCATTTTTTGCAAGTCGTATATACAAAATTCTGTAGTTTATATCCGTCAATTTCAGGCAACTGCTACCGTACTTTTTAGCGAAGCGACGCCGACTTGTTCGGGGACAAGCACACGCCTCGGTGCTAAATGGCACAAATTATTTCGTAATACTTGAAAAATCTGTTAGAGTGTGATATGCTAATTGTACGACAAGTTGAATATTTTTGTCCGAGGTCTATGTTTGGTAAAAACGTAGGCTTTGCTTGTCATATCTTCAGACGCAAACTGTGTCAGGCAGAAGCGAAACTGCGTTTTTCGGTGCGTGGTTTCGGCTGCGCACCTTTTTGAATTTTAAGGAGAAAAATAACATGAAAAAAGTATTATCTCTTTTATTGGTTTTAGCTATGACATTTTCGCTATGCATTGGATTGATTTCGTGTGGAAACTCTAACAATCCCGGCGGTAATAATCCAAGCGCAAACAATCCCGGCGGTGATAATCCAAACCCAAACAAACCATTTAGCGTAGATTTAGCGGGATATGTTGCAAACATTGGAAACGCTACTGCTCTTGGTATTTCTAAAAAGGCAAAAGCAAGCGTCTCGCCTATGGCTTATTATGGAACAAATAGTTCTGGTATCCAACTGTTATCTTGCAACACTTTAGCTTCTGACAAAGATACTGAAGATAAAAACTATATCGTAATGTCTACCACGGATTACGACGCTAATGCTCCGGAAACTGACAAAACAGGTCTTGCAAAGGTTACATTCACTAAAATTGTCACCGAAAACGTAACAACAGAAACTACGGGAACAAAATATATAATCGCTAACGAGAGCACAATCTCAATTTCTGCCACCGAAGGTTTTAAATATACAGTTTATTACAACGATAGTTTAATATATAGCGAAGTGCAAGATAACGATTCCAACGATAAAGATGCTAAAATTGGTGTAATTGTACTCGACAACCTAATTGACGGTATTGAATACGAAGTAAATTATAAGGGTATTGGAGTAGAAACTACAATTACACAAGACGAAATAAACGGTGAAATCGATAAACTATACGTTATGGATAATTATACGTTTATAAGTTTTGTTCCGCTCGGAACGTCTCAAAGACCCTCTGACGACGAGTTGACATTTGATACCGACGGTATCGCGCATTATGACAAATGTAACTATTTCAGCAATTCCACAAGACAAAGCTTTATAATTGATAATTCTACCGGTTATGTTTATCAAATAAACAATTTCAATATCAAAGAGATACAGGGAAAATGTCTTCTTTCTGAGAATGATAATTTCATTTATGATTTTAAAATTAATGAAAATGATGAAGTTGAAATCTTTTCTCTTTTCACCAATGATACGATAGAATGGTATTCTTGCTTTAAAGATAAATACGGCAATAAATTTATTCAGAACAATCGCTTGAACACTTATGACCCCGCAACGAATACGTATTTTTATGTTCACGAACCGTATGCG
>JAZLCY010000117.1:0-17267 GCA_045614485.1 Eubacteriales bacterium | reverse complement strand
GGACGAGAAGATGGCACGTAACCTTGCCGATCAGCGCCGTGAGACACTTCGTCAGCAGATCCTTGCGGCTAATGCAAGGGTTAACCTTGATGAGCTCTTCAACCAGATAGCAGACGGCGTTAAGACTCTTAACATCATCGTTAAGGCAGACGTTGCCGGTTCTGCAGAGGCAGTAAAGGCATCTCTTGTTAAGCTTTCTAACGAAGAGGTAAAGGTTCACGTAATTCACAGCGCGGTTGGTGGTATCACCGAGAGCGACGTTATGCTCGCCGCTGCATCTAATGCAATTATCACAGGCTTTAACGTTCGTCCCGATAAGAATGCGCTTGACTCCGCAGAGAGAAACGGTGTAGATATCCGTACTCACCGTATCATCTACGAGATCATCGGCGAGGTTGAGGCGGCTATGAAGGGTATGCTTGCTCCCACGTTCAAGGAAGTTCTTCTTGGTCATGCTGAGGTTAGACAGACTATCAGAGTTCCTAACGTTGGTACTATCGCGGGATGCTATATCCAGGACGGTAAGAACACCCGTCAGTCTCAGATCCGTATCGTTCGTGACGGTATCGTTATCTTCGAGGACAACATTTCCTCCCTTAAGAGATTTAAGGACGATGCAAAAGAGGTTGCATCCGGTTATGAGTGCGGTGTTGGATTGGCTAAGTTCAACGACATCAAGGAAGGCGACGTTCTTGAGGCATTCATAATGGAAGAGGTTGCTCGCTAATAGTGGCGATATTGCATATTTTGGCTATATTTCCCGTTTTTTACCTCTCGGCGTAGGTAACTACGCCGTCGGGATCAAAACAGAAAATCTATCTCAAAATCTGCAACATCGTGTATTTTGGCTATATTTCCCGTTTTTCACCTCTCGACGCAGGTAACTACGCCGTCGGGATCAAAACAGAAAATCTATCTCAAAATCCGCAACATCGCGGCAACAATAAAAAAGGTAGAGGTGCAAATGCATCTCTACCTTTTTTATATAAAATTTTATATCGGGGTTTTTGATTTATTTTCCTTCTATATTTCTAATATAATGGAAGATATATTGCTGGGCAATTCCGGCGTAAGGGCCGAGTGTTGTGGGATCAAGCTTGCCGTTAAAATAGGTATCGATAGCGCGCTTCATCCAAACGTCGATCGGAAATGCCTCAAGGTTTCCAAAGCCAAAGAGGGCGCAGCAGGCGGCAACCTTGTCGCCAACACCCTTGATCTCTTTAAGTCTTGTAACGGTAAATTCGTATGAATTTGCCGCCTTTATCTCATCAAGCGAGATAAATCCACCTGCAACCTTTTCTGCCGCGTCAAGCAGGTACTTGTAGCGAAATCCGGGGTGGGAGGGAAGCATTTTATCTGGGCATTCGGCAACGTCCTCTGCTTTAGGGAAGGTGTAGCACACGCCGCAGGATGAACAAATTTCGTCGCACGGGGTGGCATCTGTTTTGTTGCATGGGCATTTTGCACCACCGTTTTGTAAAGTTAAGTTTACTCCGTACGCACTTGACAGCTCTCTGATTATCTTTTTGATTCTCGGAATGTTGTTGTTCTGAGATATGATAAAGGAGAAAAGGGCTTCCCACGCGTCCTGGCGCAGTATGGCGATGCCGTCGGAATACGTTGCTGCGCACTTAAGCCACTCGGAGTCGGTGCGTGAGATTATATCGTCGCGTATCTTGGTGTAATCTGTATCAAGGGAGAAAAAGGGAACGGCAACGTTTAAAAAATCGTCTTCACTTATTCCGTAAAATATCAGCTCTCCGCGTTCCTTCTGTGCCACGCCTATAAGGTGTGATCCTGTCGGAATTACGTATTCTTTATAACCGTCAGTGTCGCAAATCTTCTCATATCTGAAGCATTGGCCACACTCAAGCGTGTCAAACAGAGAGTAAGCCCCCTTTGTAGTAACCGCGATGGCATCTCTTTCGCCAATCACTTTTTTCTTATAAGAAAAAAATTCGTCAAACATGTTGTATCCTCTTGAAAAAACGAATAATGTGTTGTATAATATATCTGTATACGTATTTTAACATATCGCGCGCGTAATTTCAAGTATAAATATTTGCATGCGCAAGGTATTTCTCTCGGAGGTTTTGAATGGAACAGATCTATACCATACCGGTCAACGAAGCATTTGATGCGGTTGCAGAAAAAAACGAGCTTGGCTGCCCTATCTGTATGCTCTACAGAAAGCTGCAAAACGATGAGCTTGATATAATTCTCGGCGCTTCGATGATGGAGCCGGATATAAGGATCAAAACCAATGAGCAGGGCTTTTGCCACAATCACTATTCAATGATGCTCCGCCGCAAGAGAATGCTTGGCATGGGCTTGATGATGGAAAGCCATCTTACCGAGGTCATCAAGAAGATCAACGGCCCAACACTGCTTGGCAACAAGGCGCAGGCGGCGGCGAGTGCTCTCGGCAAGCTTGAATGTGATTGCTACGTTTGTAAAAGGATCGAAAAGAATCTCTCTGCTATGATCGCAACCACCTCTTATCTTTGGGAGAGTGATTTCGATTTCAGGGAAAAATTTGAAAAAACCGGATATTTCTGCCTGCCTCACCACAGGCAGCTTATAGAATACTCATCAAAGAAGATGAGCAAAAGGAACTTTCACACCTTTTACGGTATAGCGCACGGTATTGTTGAAAAATATGCCAAGTCGCTTCAGAATGACGTGAGCTGGTTCTGTAAGAAGTTTGACTACAGGTACGACGAAGAGCCATGGTATAATTCAAAGGACTCTGTCGCTCGTTCGGAAAAATTTCTCTCGGGCGAATTTGGCTGGGATGACTAAAGGGGAAAAGTATGATAATTGAGAGCATTAACATAAAAAGCTTTGGTATGATAACCGATATGGCCATGTCCTTTGCCGACGATATTAACGTTATCGTCGGTCATAACGAGTCGGGCAAGAGCACTATCGCGGCTTTCATCAAATATATGCTTTACGGCTTTGCCAACGAGCCCTCAGGCGAGGACACTCCTGATGAAAGGGAGAAAAGGCTGAACTGGGTCAACGGCACAGCGCAGGGAACTATGACGGTTAAGGCGGACGGCAAGAGGTATCTCATCAGCCGCACCACCGAAAGAGTTGAGTCAGGCGACAGAGTTTCTTACAAAGAGGATAGCTCGATCACCGACCTTGAAACCGGCTCGCCCGCATTCGGCAAGGTTGCCGCGGGAGAGGTTTTCTTCGGTGTGGACAGGGAGCTTTTTGATAACACTGCCTTCATCGGTCAGATAGGCGATTCGTCTATAAATGAGAATGCAGTAAAGCAGTCAATGGAAAATATTCTTTTCTCCGGCAGCGAGAAGATAAACACTCAGCGCGCCGCAGGTAAGGTTGCCGTTAAGATGGAGAACCTTCTTCACAAGAGCGGTGCCGGCGGTGCTATATATGAGCTTCGCCGCCGTAAAGATCAGCTTGCTGACAGATTCAACACCGCAGATGATGATAACAGGCAGATCCTCGCGAAGGAGGCTGTTCTGCACGACATCCGTGCAAAGCGCAAGGAAGCGGCCATTATGCAGGAGAAGTTTGCCGATCTCGATCTTTGCTATCGCAACGTGCTTGTAATCAAATCGTTTGACGAGCTGCACGAGATCGAGCAGCAGTGCGACAAAAAGACTGAGGAATATAACGAATACATAGCTCAGCACACAAGGGCGGGATTCGTTCCCACAAACACCTATCTTACGGATATCGCGGTTAGCCGCCGTTCTGTAGATGATGCTTACCGCACCCTCGTTGATGCTGAGGATAAATATGCCGAGGAAAAGCGAATTGCCGGCATTACCAAGGAATCTGAGGCTGTGATCGAGCTTTGCGATGAGCTTGGCGGAGAGGCTAAGATAATTGCAAATGCCAAGAGTGCAAGGGCAAAGCAGGTGCGCAATATTGCATTTGCCGCATTCGGCGGTCTTGTGCTTCTTGCGGCGCTTGTGTTCCAGATCGTTGTCAGGGGTTCGCTTGCCGAGCTCGCTCCCCGTATAGGCTTCGCAATTCCCGGTGTTCTCGGCGTTGCGCTTTCCGTGGCTATGACGGTTATGTTCTTCCGCGAGAAAAAGATTCTCTCGGCCATACTTGAAAGCTTCGGTACAGAAACACTTTCCGATCTCGTAACCAAGCTCGGTGTTGTAAATGAGGAAAGAATAAGAAGAGATAAACTCAATCACGATACAGAAGAAGCTCGCCTGGCTTACGAGAGTGCCAAGGAAGGCTATGAGAGAGCAAAGGCGGATCTTCTTGCAGTAATTCTTAAATGGGGAGAAGAGCCTCCCACTTCAAATCTTAACGATTTCCTTGACGGACTTGAAGACAAGGTGAGAGTATTCCTTGAGGGTGAAACGAAGCTCCTCGCGGAAAAGAACGAGCTCGAGATCTCTGTAAGAGAGCTTCGCCGCCACCTTGCCGATAAGAGCGAAATTGAGATAAGAGGCCAGGTTTCTCCTCTCAAGCGCAAGGTTCTCTCCGAGATCGATCCCGATAGCATAAAAGAGGGAATCGAGGATTGCAGGCGCAGGATCATTGAGCAGGATAGAGAGGCTGAGAACGTTGAGGCTGAGCTTGCTATGCTCAAGGCACGCGCAACCGACCCGAGCGAGCTTCATTCAAAGATACAGGAAAATGATGCCAAGATCGAGGAGCTTCTTATACAGTACGACGCGTGCGTTCTCGCGCTTAAGGCTATCGAGGGTGCAAGCGAAAATCTCAGGCGCGAGGTTTCGCCCCGCCTTGGTGAGTTCAGTGCTGAGCTTATGGGTGTTATGTCGGACAAGAAATACACCGATCTTGACGTTTCGGAGGGGCTTAAGGTCTCCTTCGTATCAAAGGACGGCGAGCATCGCTCTGTAGATTTCCTTTCTGGAGGCACGAGAGATCTTACCTACGTTTCGCTCCGTATGGCGCTTATTGATATGCTTTACGGTGAAAAGCCCCCCGTTTGCTTCGACGAGAGCTTCGCGCATCAGGATAACGTGCGCGCTAAGTCGATGATGAAGGCACTTAAGAAGCTTTCTGATGACGGCCAGCAGTTCTTCGTATTCACCTGCCGCGAAAGAGAGGCTGCTCTTGCAAGAGACGTTTCCAAGCGCTCCGGTGTATATAAGCTTACCGCCTATGGCGACGATTTTGCATAAAGCAAAAAGGATCAGATGATGAAAAAGAGAATACTTGTTGTGGGAAGCGCCAATATGGATCTTTGCCTCAACGTTTATAAGATGCCCGAGGCAGGTCAGACAGTCTCGGATAACGGCGGTGTTGCGTACACCCCCGGCGGCAAAAGTGCAAATGCCGCCGTTGCTCTTGCAAGGCTTGGCGCAGATGCTATGCTCGTAACCAAGCTTGGCAAGGATGCGCACGGTAAAAGACTCTACAAGTACTATAGCGATGCAGGAGTGAACACCTCGGCTATCAAGGTTGATTCCGAGATGCCCACGGGCCTTGCCGTAGTTATAAGAGAGGCAAACGGCGAAAACAGGATAATCCATTATCCCGGCGCTAACGCAAGGATAACTAACGATAACATACTTTCTGCATTCAATTCATCTCAGCCCGATGCGCTTTACATCGGTTTTGAGGCTTCGTTTGCAGTGGCGCTCGGCGCGGCAAGGATCGCCGCCTCGCGCGGTATTCCGATATTTATTGACGCCGCACCGGCATCGGGCGACGTACAGCTTGATCTGTTGCCGTACTCGGAGATATTCTCTCCCAACGAAACAGAGGCGTTTGAATACACGGGTGTTATGCCTGCAGGTGCGGATTCTGCCCTTAGGGCATGCCTTGCTCTTTACAGGCGCGTTAAATGTAAGTACGTGGTGATCAAGCAGGGGGCGAGAGGTGCTTGTATATATGACGGCAAGCATTTCGATATGATTCCCGCATATAAGCTTGACAGGGTAGTTGATACCACCGCCGCAGGCGATACGTTCACCGCGGCTATGACCCTTGAATACCTTCGCACGCAGGATATAAAGGAGGCGGTCAGGTACGGCAATGCCGCTGCCGCGATATCCGTTTCGCGCGTTGGTTCGGCATCCTCAGCACCTACTGCCGAGGAAGTAAGAAGGCTTATAACAACCGGCATAATCCGATAAATAAGAAAGGGCGCTTCCGCGCACAGATGAGAAATGAACTATAATTTTTCCGAAAAGACCTTTCCCTCCTCGGATGGAATTCACACAATATACGCTGAGATATACACTCCTAAAACGGTATCTGCCCGCGGTGTTATCCAGCTTGCTCACGGAATGATAGATTACGTTGGCAGATACAAGGATATGGCTGATTATCTTGCCAAAGAGGGCTATATTCTTGCAGGAAACCACCACCTCGGCCACGGTAAGAGTGTTAAGAATGAGGATGAGTTTGGCTATTTTGCAAAGAGCGGCGGTGTAGACTACGTTATCGAGGATATGCACCGTATGAACAAGCAGCTTCGCGAGATGTTTCCCACCCTGCCGATAATCATTTTCGGTCATTCTATGGGCTCGTTTTTAACAAGACTTTACGTTGAGAAGTATCCTCATAGCATCAAGGGTGCTGTAATTCACGGCACTGCAGGCCCTAATCCTGCGCTTCCTATGGGCAAGCTTTTGGCAAAGCTTATAATTGCGCTTCGCGGCGGATACCATAAGAGCAACATACTCAAGGGGCTTGCTATCGGTGCTTATCAGAAAAAGTATAAGAAAGAGGGCAAGAATGCCTGGCTTTCAACCGATGCTGAGATGATCGCAGATCATGATGACGACGCATTCTCCAACTTTGATTTTACCGCGTGCGGATATTATGACCTTTTCACGATGCTTCACGCGTGCAATAAAAAAGCTTGGTTTGAGAACTACCCCAAGAATCTTGCAACCTTGGTTATGGCCGGTGAGGATGACCCCGTCGGTGCTAACGGAAAGGGCCCGAGATACGTATATAAAAATCTTCTTGTCAGGGGCGCGCAGGACGTCAGTCTGAAGATGTACCCGAATGACAGGCACGAGCTTTTCAAGGAAGCTGACAGGGATAAGGTTTTTGCCGACCTGGTAGCTTGGCTTAATGAGGTTGTTGAAAAAACGAGGGTTGATTTTTAAAATGAACACAAAGGAACTTAAAGTATATTTGTCGGGCGGTAACTGTCCTGAGCTTTCGGCACTTTATAAGGACACAGCTTTGGCATGCAAAAGATATATACGTGCGCTTGACTCTTTCGTTGAAAAGTACGGCGAGAGGGAGAACGTGATGCTTCTGTCAGTTCCCGGCAGGAGCGAGATACTCGGCAATCACACCGACCACAATAACGGTAAGGTGCTTGCCGGCGCGATAGACAGGGATATTATCGCGGTAGCAGTAAGGAATGACAGCGGTGTTGTGCGCCTTCTTTCAGAAGGATATGATGAGGATATTGTTGAGCTTTCTGCTGCGGCATCACCCGAAAACTTTGAAAACTTCACATCCCGCGCTCTTATTGCGGGTATGGTGCACGGTATTGGCAGTGCAGGATATAAGGTGGGTGGATTTGATGCTTACACAACTTCAGACGTGTTGAAGGGAAGCGGTATTTCCTCCTCTGCGGCATATGAGGTTATGATCGGCAATATCATAAATCACCTTTACTGCGGCGGTGCTATTTCAAACGTTGAGATAGCGAAGATCGCGCAGTATTCGGAGAACGTTTACTTTGGCAAGCCTTCGGGGCTTATGGATCAGATGGCGTGTGCGGTAGGCGGATTCGTGTATATCGATTTCAAAGATCCGAGATCTGCTGTTGTAACTCCGCTTGAGTTCTCGCTTGCCGATGCGGGATATGAGCTTTGCATAGTTAACACCGGCGGCAATCACGCGGATCTGAATGAGGATTATGCATCTGTGCCTGCTGAGATGAAGGTGGTTGCATCAATTCTCGGCAAGTCCTGCCTTTGCGGCACGACCGTGTCTCAACTTCTTCTGAATGCGAAGAGGATAAGATGCGAGGCAGGAGACAGAGCCTTCCTTCGCGCTATGCATTTTGCAAAGGAAAACGAGAGAGTTGAGCGTGGCTTTGCCGCGCTTAAAGATAAAAACGTTGAGGGATTTTTCAAAACTGTTAAGGAATCGGGTGCATCCTCATTCCAGTACCTTCAGAACGTGTACACTAACAAGAACGTAAAAGAGCAGGGCATATCCGTAGCGCTTGCGATTACAGACGGTGCTCTCGGTGATGCTATCCCTGCTTTCCGCGTTCACGGCGGCGGCTTTGCAGGTACGATACAGGCATACGTAAAGCGCGAGCGCGCAGACGAGTATGAGGCTCTTATGAACTCTGTTTTTGGCGACGGTGCGGTTATGCGCCTTTCGGTTCGTCCGTATGGCGCTGTAAAAGTGCTTTGATAAAGTCCTGATTATCGTACAGTAAGTGCGATATAATTACCTTACAAAACATAAAAAGGAGATATAAAATGGCAAAGAAAACAGCAGTTCCCACCACTGAAAAGGTTGGTGTAAGCGAGAAAAAGGCGGCGGTTGAATCCGTAATGGCGAGAATAGAGAGAGAATGCGGAAAGGGATCTATTATGCGTCTTGGCGAGAATTCGTCAATGAACGTATCTGCAGTGTCCACCGGCTCGCTCTCGCTTGACTTCGCGCTTGGTATCGGCGGAATTCCTCGCGGCAGAATTACAGAGATATACGGCCCTGAATCATCAGGTAAAACTACCATTGCTCTTCACGTAATTGCAGAGGTACAGAAGCAGGGCGGAGAGGCTGCGTTTATCGACGCAGAGCATGCTCTTGACCCCGTTTATGCAAAGAAGCTCGGTGTTGACATCAACAATCTTATCGTTTCCCAGCCCGACTGCGGTGAGCAGGCGCTCGAGATTGCGGAAACACTTGTAAACTCCGGTGCTATCGATATCATAGTTGTGGACTCCGTAGCGGCTCTCGTTCCCCGTCAGGAGATCGAAGGTGATATGGGCGCATCCCACGTAGGTGTTCAGGCTCGCCTTATGTCCCAGGCGATGAGAAAGCTTTCCGGCGCTATTGCTAAGTCCAACTGCATCGTTATTTTCACAAACCAGCTTCGTGAGAAGGTTGGTGTTATGTACGGCAACCCTGAGGTTACCACAGGCGGCCGCGCCCTTAAGTTCTACGCATCTGTAAGAATCGACGTTCGCCGCGTTGAATCGCTCAAGAACGGCACTGAGGTTTACGGCTCTCACACCAAGTGCAAGGTTGTTAAGAACAAGGTTGCTCCTCCCTTCAAGACCGCGGAATTCGATATTCTTTACGGCACAGGTATTTCCAAGTCCAGCGAGATAATCGATATGTCTATCCAGCTCGGTGTTGTCGAGAAGAGCGGTGCTTGGTTCTACTACAACGGGGATAGGCTCGGACAGGGTAAGGAAAACGTTAGAAAGCTTATCGAGTCCGATAGCGAGCTTATGGCTAAGCTTGAGGCAATCGTTCGCGAGAAGGTTGCTAATATGGGTGCAGGCGAGGAGCTTGCGTCTGATGACGATTTTGAGATCGACGATTTCGATATGAACGACTGATAAATACTTATCGAGGCTATTCGTATGATTAGCCTCGAAAAATCTTTAAGGAGGCGGCGCGGTGAAGCTAAGCTTTGTAAAGGCATCGAGAAGCAAGGGTTATCTTGTTCTCGGACTGATTGATAGCGGCGAAAAGCATATATACACTGTAAGCGAATCGGCTTACAGCGAGATAGGATCGCCATATCCCCCCTGCGAGATCGACGGCGGTATGCTTGAGTCGATATGCTTTGCCGATGAGTGCTACAGGGCAAAATCCATAGCGTTGAGGCTTCTTTCATATGCAGATAACAACGAGAGATCGCTTATTACAAAGCTTGTATCTCGCGGCATCGGCAGGGAAGTGGCACGCGATACGGTTGCCGAGATGATAAAGCTCGGCTACGTGAACGAAAAAAGGCAGCTTGAAAGACTCATTCTGAAAGAGGCAAACGGATCTCTTGCCGGCCCTAAAAAGCTTATTCCCAAGCTTATGGCGAAGGGGTATTCACGCGCTGATATAGATTCGGTCATTGATATGCTCTGTGAGGCAGGCGAGATAGACTTCCAAAAAAACAAGGAAGAATTGATCGCAAAAAAAGTAACACGGGGTGCTACTGAGGAAGAAATAAGTGCAATTCTTTATAAGAACGGCTACTCTTCGTGATAATAAAAAAAGGAGAAATCAAATCGATTTCTCCTTTTTGTTTAGAATTTAAAGGTTATGTCAGCGTACGTCGGTACCGGCCATACGTCACGTGCGGTCAATACTTCCATCTCGTCCACTATTTTGCGCAGTGCCGCCATTTTAGGTTCAACGCTGTTCTTGTAGTAGAATGCCGCATCTGCGTCCTTTTTTGTAACTGCAATCTTTTCCACCTTATCAAGCGCGTTGTACGCCGCGTAAGCTCTTGAGGTAAGGAGTGCAAGCTTCTCGATAATATCAACCTCGCAACCCGTGTCAATATTTTGACTTACAAGGCGGATCGCGTTCACGGTGTCGGAAAGAGATTTTACGTAGCTTGAAACGGCAGGAATTATATCCTTGATCGTCATCTCAAGCATAACCTTTGCTTCGATGTTCTTTATCTTCCTGTAGTTCTCAAAGAAAATATCCCGTCTTGAGCGCATTTCGGTTGAGCTCATAACGCCGAATTTTTCAAAGAGTGCAACGTTCTTCTCGTCGGTAAAATGCTCGTAAGCATCAGGTGCGGATCTCAGATTCTTAAGCTCGCGTCTTTCTGCCTCGATCTCCCAGTCCTTCGCGTAGCAGTCGCCTGAGAAGATGATCCGTCTGTGCTTTTTGAAGGTTTCCTTAAGAAGCTTATCAAGTTCTGCGTCGAACTTCTTCTTGCCTTCAAGCCTCTCGGCAAATTCTGTAAGCGAGTTCGCAACAGTAGTGTTGAGAACGATATTCGCAAGCGCAATATTCTGCGATGCGCCAACCATACGGAATTCAAACTTGTTTCCTGTAAATGCAAAGGGGGAGGTTCTGTTTCTGTCTGTGGAGTCGCGTCTTATAGAGGGCATTGCCGCAACGCCGAGTGACATATATTTTGCGCCGCTCTTCTCGTATTTTTCTCCGCCGATGATAGAGTCGATGATCGCATCAAGCTCTTCGCCGAGGAAAACAGACATGATCGTGGGAGGTGCTTCGCTTCCGCCAAGTCTTGCATCGTTTCCGGGGGATGCCGCGGAAATTCTGAAAAGCTCCTGGTATTCGTCAACTGCCTTAACAACAGCCGCCAGGAAAAGAAGAAACTGCTTGTTATCCGCGGGGTTCTTTCCGGGCTTTAAAAGGTTCTTTCCAAGGTCTGTGCCAAGCGACCAGTTGTTGTGCTTACCCGAGCCGCTCATTCCGGCGAAGGGCTTTTCTGCAAGCAGGCAAGCCATGCCGTGCTTTGGGGCAAGCCTTCTCATATTTTCCATTATAAGCAGGTTGTGGTCTGTGGCGATGTTCGTGGTCGTGTATATCGGGGCAAGCTCGTGCTGTGCCGGTGCCGCCTCGTTGTGCTTTGTCTTTGAGGGAATGCCAAGTCGCCAAAGCTCCTCGTCAAGCTCGTGCATAAATGCGCTCACTCTCGGCGGAATAGTGCCGAAGTAGTGGTCGTCCATTTCCTGTCCTTTAACAGGGGGCGCACCGAAAAGCGTCCTTCCGCAGAAGAAAAGGTCGCGCCTTGCTCTGAAGTCCTTCTCATCTATAAGAAAATATTCCTGCTCGGCGCCAACCGTTGTCGTAACCCTCTCGGTTCTTGTATCACCGAAAAGGCGCATGATCCTGAGTCCTGCCGCGTTGATTGCGTCCATAGAACGAAGGAGGGGGGTTTTTGTGTCAAGCGCCTCACCCGTGTAAGAGCAAAACGCAGTCGGTATGTAAAGGGAAGCATCCTTTATGAATGCATATGATGCGGGATCCCATGCAGTATAACCCCTTGCCTCAAAGGTTGCACGAAGGCCGCCCGAGGGGAAGCTTGATGCATCAGGCTCGCCCTTGATAAGCTCCTTGCCCGAAAACTCCATTATCGCCTTGCCGCCGCCAACGGGGGTAAGGAATGCATCGTGCTTTTGCGCAGTGATGCCCGTAAGGGGTTGGAACCAATGTGTATAATGCGTTGCACCGTGCTCAATAGCCCAGTCCTTCATCGCGCTTGCAACAACGTCTGCTATCCCCGGATCAAGTTCTTTGCCGGTTTCAATGGTCTTTAAAAGCGACTTGTAAACGTCCTTCGGGAGTCGCTCGCGCATTACGTCCTCGTTAAATACCATTGATGCAAATATTTCTGAAATACGTCTGCCGTTCTCCATCGGTATCCTCTCCTAAATAATTTAATAAAAGTATTATATACCACATCCGCGCGATTGTCAAGAATATGTATTGACTTTAGAGTATAATAAGTGTATAATTATCATGAGATAAAATGTAAAAAAATAAAGGACATACAAATGCATTATATAACACTTGACCTTGAATGGAATCAGGCATATGCTCAAAAGGCACTTGCGGTGCAGCGCCAGCTCTCACTGCGTTTGCGCGGCGAGGTTATACAGATCGGCGCGGTTAAGCTTGATAAGAATATGAATATATGCGGCTCGTATCAGATCATCGTTAAGCCGAAGTATTTCAAAAAGCTTCATAAGCACGTCAGCGAGCTTACCGGCATCACGCAGGAAAAGATGGACCTTGGCGTTTCTCTTCCCGAGGCGGCTGAAAGATTCAAAAAGTGGTGCGGTGAGGACTTTGCGTTTCTTACCTGGGGCCCTGACGATATTCCGATGCTGAAAGAGAATTTCAACGCGCATTCTTTGAAGAGCGATTGGCTTGATTCTGTGTACGACCTCCAGGTTATCTTTGCAAGGCAAACAGAGGATGATAAGAAGCAGCGCTCGCTTGAATATGCTATGGAATATTTTGATATTCCCCAAAATCTCCCTGCGCACGATGCTCTTAACGATGCGTATTTTACCGCCCTCGTTGCAAAAAAGCTTAACCTTGCAGAAGGAATCCGCTCATATAATAAGAACAACGGTAATATACTTTATCAGAGTGTTATCGGCGATGCAGATGCAGGCGATGACGGATACGTAACGATAGGCGAGCTTCTTGATGATGATATTGTGAAGGCGGCCTGCTGTCCCGTTTGCGGCCGCAAGATGCGTCTTCTTACAAAGCCCCTTCATTCAAAGGGGCAGAGATACACGTTCCACTACGGCTGCGAAAAGGACGGAGAGATGCTCTTAACCCTTAAGCTGCTTCGCAATTTCAACGAAACCTGGCGCGCAAGGATCGCTATTGAAAAGGCTGATGAGGGCAAGGTTGCTCAGTTGCGAGAGGCTCTTGAAAAGGGTGCGATCCGCCGCCGTTCACGCAGAAAAAATCCGAGGCCCAAGAGAAAAATGACAGCATCTTCTACCGCAGAATAACGGTAATTGTGTGTTTTAACGAATTTTTTGAAAAAATATATTGACAAAATAGCCTGGATTATTGTATAATAATGTTGCAATCGATCGTGCTATGCTTTGTTGTGTATGGAGGAATATTATGAAATATGAAATCCCTACATGCGAAATAGTTAAATTGGATGTTACCGACGTTATCTCCACCAGCACTTGGGGCACAGGAGAAACTCCGGTAATAGGACTTGATCAGTTCTAATTTGTCCAATTTATTTTGGCATGATTCAAACCCCGCTTTTCAATCGGCGGGGTTTTATTTTTGACAAAACTGTGTAAGGAGGTATAAATATGACGTTCAGTCAAACAAAAACTGTGTTGTCGAGAATATTAAAAACAACGAAGATCGTTTTGTTCGTCGTTGGAATAATAACACAGATACTGTATCTTTTATACCTTGCTTATGCAATAGTTAACGATATAGGCAGCCAGTTTATCAACTTCACTCTTGCCATTGTGTGCTCAACCTACCTTGTGTTTTATGCTGTAACAGAGAATATCAAGGCAACCAAAAGGGTGCGCCACGTAACGAAAAGACTCTTTAAGTTTTTTAAGTTTGTAACCAGAACCTTCACTATCGTTATGATGGTGTACAGTATTTATAACGTTGCAACGATCGAAGTGGACAGAACTGCGTTTTACGTTGTTTTAACGGTGCTTATGTGTATCGCTTGCGCCGCGCTTATCTTCTTTGAGATACTTGCATTTTTGGTGGAAAGGCGGCTTCGCCAGATCGCGCAGCACGTCAGCGGTAATATAAGAACGCTTGTTGATACCGCAAAGAGAATGAAGCTTTTCAACAAGAACGGTGGCAAGAAAAAGAGCTCTGTTTCCTCATCGAGAAACAATCGGCCGAGGATCAGAAAATAAAAAACCAATAATAAGTCAAGGCGGCATCTTATCGATGCCGCCTTTGTTTTACTGCAATACTCCGTTAACCGTAAGTTTGGTTTCGGTGTATGCCTTAGGAAGTTTGTATGTGTACTTATTCTCCGTATCTACAACGGTGAAGTTCTTTGTATATACGTATGCATTCACCATCGCGTTGGTTGCGTTTATATTTGAGATAGCTCCGCTTGCAAGGCTTATAGTTGTAACGTTGGGGTTGGAGATTCTAACGTCCTCAACCGTAACTGCACTTGGGCCGCCTACGGTATATCCGTGGTTGATGCCATACCATTCACCGGAATAAACGTAGTACGTATCACTACTGTAATTCGGATTTATGATAACGTCAACGTTTTTGATGTTCATTGTGCCGTGCCAGATAGAGCCGTAGTCAGCTCTGAGGGTTACGATTGCGTTTCTGTTGGTGGCGTATACGGTGCTGTTCTCAAGCGTGAAATCTCCGCCGCCGATGATTGAAATCATTGAAACGGTAGAATTTACAATTTTTGCGTTATACGTTCCTCTGTGCGAGTCAAATCTCGTAAGGGTACAGGTGTCGTAGGTAAGGTTCTTGCAGTCGTTACCGCCCATGATACCCCAGTATCCCGCGTTGATAGAGGGAGTGACGCCGTCGCCGGCAAAGAAGTTTGTCTGTGTAACGTTATAGAACGTAACTCTATTTGAGCTTGAAGGGGAAATATCGTAGCTTCCCATGATGTTGCCCGCGTCGGTCTCCAATGCGTAAGCCTTGTGTGCCGTAAGAACACAGTTCTTAACGGTAATATCGGATGCGCAGGATATAGTAAGGAAGCCGGAATAGGGAGCACCGTCATCACCCTCGCCTGTGATCTTGTGAACAAGACCGTCAATGGTAACGTTGGATCTTGTAAGCAGAATACCGCGTGAGGTGTAGTAGTTGTAATTGCGCCTCATCCGGTTAGCAATAGTGGTTATCTCGCCGCCCTTTACGGTGATGGGAGCATCGTCCACTCTGTAAACCGTTGCGCGCGTAACCTTGGCATAGTCGAAGAGCAGGGGAGTGTCCTCCGATATCCTGCCGTCTGCGTAAACGTAGATAAATTCCTTCTGTGCAGTGCCCTCGTCTGCATTGCTGCCGTATCTGATGTAGTTATTGTGTTCATCGTTGTAAAGGAACACGAGGATCGCATAGCCAAATTCATGCTCAAAGGTGGTAAAGCTGTTTCTGTCAATACCGCCCTGCGCATTGATGCTTGCAAGGGTGTTTTCTATCGTTCCAACCGTTGCCTCAGCGTTGGGGGCATAGGTGATCGAATCGAATTCGGAAACAATATCGAAAATGTGGTTCTTATACTCGTTTTTATCCGCCTCGGTAATAAACGAGTCGTCGATAATGAACTTTGCTCCCGTCCAGTCAACGTCTGTCATAACGGGAATCGTTTTTCCGCCGGTTTCCTTGATGTAGTAAGTTCCGCTGTTAACAACTACTGAATGACCGTAGGTGTTTGCATATTCGTGGCAGGCAAGGATCGCTTCAAAATCGTTGTCCCTACCGTTGCCCTTTGCGCCAAATTCCTTGTAGTTTATCCTTCTTACCTCAACAGGCTGGGAGAAATCTTCAGCATAGCTGAGGCTTGATTTTGTGGAGTTGGCGATGGTGTTAACCAAAAAGTCGGTAGCAACCTTCTCGGTTCTCTCGGGGAATTCGCACTGAATTCTGAGATTCTTGTTTTCATCAACGAATATTCTCGCGCCCTCTGCGGTAGTTTCAGGGCCGCCGTTTTCTATAGTCTCAATGAAGACGGCAAGAGTTCCTTCCTTGTAGGAGGAAATGTTAACAAGCTCGAGCCACATGCCTGTCTTGTTGTAAAGCGCTGTCTGTGCGCTGGTTGCCGCATTCTTGGTTGCCGCATCGTTTCTGTTGTAAACGAGAACGTAGTTGTCAAGGTCCTCGCCTGCTACGGTAACGCTCTTAAGCTTGAAGTCGTCCTGAATGTACTGATAGGAGGAGTCGCTGTCAAATGAAACGTCGGTAAGCTTTTTGGTGTTTCCCGAAATGCCAAACACGTTCTCTTCAAGATGCTTGATAGCGGAGGAAAAAGCATCCTCGCTTCCAAAAAGAACGAGTATCTTCGAGCCGATAACCTTGATAGCATATCCCTTAGGGCCAAGGTAGTGCTCGTCTACAGTATATTCGTCGCCGCGAGAGGTTATCTTACCGATAAGGATCTCAACGTCGATCGCTCCGTCCTCGGAGTCGAATTCAACTGCAACCTCCTTGGTGTTTGTAAGTGATGCGATCGTCTTTGCAAGCTTTTTAACCAGAGAAGTAGAGCTTGATGAAAGGCCGGACTGCATAACGAACTGGAAGTTCACCTTTCCGTCCTTAATGAGCGATATGCCGTTTGCATCTGTGCCGCCACCCGAAGTGCCGAGCTCTTCGCCGCAGGCATCGCACGTGCCGTCGCCGTTTTCATCAGCGTGTGTGCAAGCAGCAGTATCACTGCCACCGCCGCAAGAAGCAAGCAGCATCAGCAGCGTTGCCATCGCTAAAAATATTGCAATAATTCTGAGTTTTTTGTTCATAAAACACCTCAATAAAAAATACTTGTGCATGTAAATATTTTAACACGCACAAGTATTTTAGTCAAGCACTATATTTTTCTTTTTTTAGGCATTGCGATAAGCTTTCTTATTTCGCTGCTTCTCATCATAAGTACGGCACAGGCTATGCAGATTGCAAAGTCGAGGGATAAGAATCCGCCGTTATAGAGGAATGAATAAAGATATTTGCTCATTCCCTCTGCCCACTGCCCCCAGATCGTAACGCCGGTTACGTAGTGGGAGATAAAGCGCAGGAGCACAACTGCCACCATGCCGATATAAGCGCCGAGCTCCTTTCTCTTGAACACCTTCATGTTTTTGAAAATGCCCGAAGTCGGAGGC
>JAZLCY010000116.1:0-12880 GCA_045614485.1 Eubacteriales bacterium | reverse complement strand
GTAATGTTCGTAAGGCTGTCGCAATAATAGAACGCCAATTCGCCGATGCTTGTGACGCTATCGGGAATTACTATGCTCGTAAGGCTTGAGCAATCAGAGAACGCACGATTGCCGATGCTTGTGACGCTATCAGAAATTACTATGCTCGTAAGGTTGTAGCAACAATAGAACGCAGAAGAGCCGATGCTCTCTACACCGTTCGGCACCTCAAATTCTGTATCCTTCTTTCCTATTGCATACTGTATAAGCGTTTTTCCGTCCTTTGTGTAAAGGTTCCCGTCAATAGATTTGTAAGAGCTGTTGTTTTCATCTACCGTAATGTTCGTAAGGCTGGCGCAACCCTCGAACGCATAATCGCCGATACTTGTGACACTATCAGGAATTACTATGCTCGTAAGGCTGTCGCACCAAGCGAACGCACCAGAGCCGATGCTTGTTACGCTGTCCGGAATGACTACGCTCGTAAGGCTGGTGCAAGAAAGGAACGCCCAAGAGCCGATGCTTGTGACACTGTTTCCAATTGTCACGCTCGTAAGGCTTGAGCAATCGGAGAACGCAGAATTACCGATTCTTGTTACACTATTAGGAATTACTACGCTCGTAAGGCTTTCGCAACCAGAGAACGCAGAAGAGCCGATCGCTGTTACCGGCTTACCCTTATACGTACTAATAATAACAATATCAGTTTCTGTGCAAGTACCAAGTCCCGTTAAAGTGTAGCTCTCGCCGTCTTCATTAAGCTCAAATTCAAGTCCCGCTGTACTTTTGCCGCCGCAAGAGCAAAGCGCAAACGTGCAAAGCACGAGTAATGCCGCAAGAATTATACTAATCCAAATTCTCTTTTTCATCGTCTTTTCTCCTAAGTTGTAGGAAGTTTATAAGTCTTCCGCCGTTGGGAAGTTTTTTCAAAAGCTTTATTCTTGGCAAAGCCAAGATATCACTGCGAGTGCGCTCCGCTCACTCGCTCGGCAGCCCGAGGCTGCCCCAGATAACAGAGCTTGAGTTAATGCCGCCGTGCCAATTATCGCCCCAGCCCTTTTGCTCCACGTCAGTGGCGCAATAGATAGTGATGTGCGGATTGTTATAAAACGCATATCCCATGATTTTTGTAACGCTTATCGGGATATAAACAGCCCTGAGCTCACGGCAGTTTTCAAATGCTTTGCCGCTAATTTCCGTCACGCCTTCCCTGATATCAACGCTTTTCAGCATCTCGCATTCGGAAAATGCGCTCTCACCTATTTTCTGTACGCTACCGGGGATGATGACAGTCTGAAGATCAATGCAGTAACAAAATGCCGATTTTCCAATCTCGGTAACACCGCCGAGATCAAGATTAACAAGCTGGGTGCACTGATAGAAGGCAAAATCTCCTATCTTGGTGCTTCCCTCAAATTTAACGTCTGTAAGTGAATAGCATCCATAGAAGATATTTTTGCCTATCGACTCAACACCCGAAGGGATTGTTATACTTGTTAAGCTTCGCCAATCGGAGAACGCGCGATCGCCTATTGTTTTAACTGTTGCGGGAATCTCAAAGCTCTTCACCTGATAGCAATTCCAGAATGCCGCTTCGCCGATAGTTTTTGTTCCTGCAGGCAATACGAGTTCGGGGAGCGACTCCGCGCCGTTTATAAATCCTGCGGGAATATCCACGATAGCCGACGGAATATTAAATTTTGTCATTTTGTTAAGTCCGGCAAATGCATATTCGCCTATTTCGGTAACACTCTCGGCAATAATAACGCTCTCAACGATCAGGTTGGATGAGAAGGCATAATTGCCTATCCTTTCAACTCCCTCTGCAATAACGATGTTCTTGAGCGCAGACATCTCACAAAAAGCATTTTGGGGAACGCTCTTAACGTAAGGGCCGATAACGAGGGTTTCTATCGTTTGATTAGCAACGAAAACGTACTCGCTGATATCCGTAACGAGAGCGCCCTGATGCTTGTTGATAACAACGGTTTTCTCGGTGCATTCGCCCATGCCGATAAGCTTGTACGTGCCGTCTGCATTCTGGCTGAACGCAAGCCCTGCCGTGCTTTCCTCAGGAATCTCGGTGGTGCTTATATCGGGGGTGGGCGTTATACCGCCGTTTTCTTCCCCTGCTCCCTCGCCGCCGCAAGAGCAAAGCGCAGATGCGCAAAGCACAAGCACCGCCGCAAGAATTATACTAATCCAAATTCTCTTTTTCATCGTCTTTTCTCCTAAATTAAGGATTTTATTCTTGGCTATGCCAAGATTTCATTATTCGCCTCCACTGTGCAAGGGGAGGTGGCATTTGCGAGAAGCTTTGCTTCCGCAAATGGCGAAGGGGTTATTAATTCGCCTTGTAGCCCCAAACGACAGGGCACTTCAGATAGTTCCGATAAAGATTCCAACCGGAATTCCAACCGCTCGGCTGGCTTGTAGCCTCGCAGTATATCGTAAGGCTATCGCAACCATAGAACGCACCATAGCCGATGCTCGTTACACTCTTAGGAATTACTATGCTCGTAAGGCTGGTGCAATTAGAGAACGCATACTGTCCGATGTTTGTTACACTATTGGGAATTACTATGCTCGTAAGGCTGTCGCAACGCTCGAACGCAGACTTGCCGATGCTCGTTACACTCTTAGGAATTACTATGCTCGTAAGGCTACTGCAATAATAGAACGCAGAAGAGCCGATGCTTGTCACGCCGTTTCCAATTGTCACGCTCGTAAGGTTGGTGCAATTAAAGAACGCATACTCGCCGATGCTTGTGACGCTGTCAGGAATTACTATGCTCGTAAGGTTGGTGCAATGAGTGACCGCACCATCGCCGATGCTCTCTACACCGTTCGGCACCTCGAACTCTGTATCCTTCTTGCCTATTGCATACTGTATAAGTGTTTTTTCGTCCTTTGTGTAAAGGTTGCCGTCAATAGATTTGTAATAGCTATTGTTTTTATCTACCGTTATGCTCGTAAGGCTGGTGCACCAATAGAACGCCCGCTCGCCGATGCTCGTTACGCTGTTAGGAATTGTCACGCTCGTAAGGCCGGCGCAAGAATCGAACGCATAATCGCCGATGCTTGTTACACCATCGGGAATTACTATGCTCGTAAGGCTGGTGCATTCATAGAACACATAAGAGCCGATGCTTGTGACGCTGTTACCAATCTTCACGCTTGTAAGGCTGTCGCAAGAATAGAACGCATAATCGCCGATGCTTGTGACACTATCTGGAATTACTACGCTCGTAAGGCTGGCGCAATTAAAGAACGCATCACCGCCGATGCTTGTGACGCTGTTTCCGATCGTCACGCTCGTAAGGCTGTCGCAATGGGAGAACGCATAAGAGCCGATGCTTGTGACGCTGTTTCCAATCGTCACGCTCGTAAGGCTGGTGCAAGCTCGGAACGCATAATTGCCGATGCTTGTTACGCTATCAGGAATTACTATGCTCGTAAGGCTGGTACAATAACGGAACGCATACTCGTCGATGCTTGTTACGCTATCAGGAATTACTATGCTCGTAAGGCTGGTGCATTCATAGAACGCATACTCGCCGATGCTTGTGACGCTATCAGGGATAACTATGCTCGTAAGGCTCTCGCAAGAATAGAACGCATAAGAGCCGATGCTCTCTACACCGTTCGGCACCTCGAACTCTGTATCCTTCTTGCCTGTTGTATACTGTACAAGTGTTTTTCCGTCCTTTGTGTAAAGGTTACCGTCAATAGATTTGTACGAGCCATTGTTTTCATCTACCGTAATGCTCGTAAGGCTCTCGCAAACAGAGAACGCATAATCGCCGATGCTTGTGACGCCGTTTCCGATCGTCACGCTCGTAAGGCTGGCGCAAGTACGGAACGCTTCATTGCCGATGCTTGTGACACTGTCTCCGATCATCACGCTCGTAAGGTCAGAGCAATTAGAGAACGCATAATCTCCGATGCTTGTGACGCTGTTTCCGATTGTCACGCTCGTAAGGTTGTAGCAAGCAGAGAACGCATACTCGCCGATGCTTGTGACGCTGTTTCCGATTGTCACGCTCGTAAGGTCATAGCAATTAGTGAACGCCTTCTCGCCGATGCTGGTGACACTGTCAGGAATAACTACGCTCGTAAGGCTATCGCAACGCCCGAACGCATAATCGCCGATGCTCGTTACGCTATTAGGAATTACTATGCTCGTAAGGTCGTAGCAATGAGAGAACGCACAATGGCCGATGCTTGTTACGCTGTCAGGAATCGTCACGCTCGTAAGGTTGGTGCAATAATAGAACGCAAAAGAGCCGATGCTCTCTACACCGTTCGGCACCACGAACTCTGTACCCTTCTTGCCTATTGCATACCGTATAAGTGTTTTTCCGTCCTTTGTGTAAAGGTTACCGTTAATAGATTTGTAAGAGCTATTGTTTTCATCTACCGTAATGCTCGTAAGGCTTCCGCAAGAAGAGAACGCGCCATCGCCGATGCTTGTGACACTGTTAGGAATTGTCACGCTCGTAAGGTTATTGCAATCATAGAACGCATACTCGCCGATGCTTGTTACGCTATCAGGAATTACTACGCTCGTAAAGCTGTTGCAATAAGAGAACGCATACTCGCCGATGCTTGTGACACTATATCCGTTATAAATTCCTATCACTATATTGCTTCCGGTGCAGGTGCCAATTCCCGTTACAGTATAGCCCTTTGAATCAGAATTGAATTGATACTCCAATCCGCGGGTACTTTCGGGAGCATAGCATACAATACACCTGCCGTTTCTCATCGTATGCGAATGCGATAGCGGCAATTCCTCATAAGTAGTATAATCACAGCGAGAGCAGGTTACGTATGCATCCCAGCCTACCTCTGCGCAAGTAGGTGTTTTCTGGCTATGGTTTACAAGATCGTGTCCCATAGCAGGAGTCGTCATGCTATACGTGTGCTGACACAAATCACAGGTATACACTGTTATACCATTAGTTTCGCAGGTTCTTTCTTCTAAAACATCCCACTGGTACCGGTGCTCACACGACGGCCGTGTTGGAGAATTGTTTTCTGTTTGATCATTTTCACCGCCGTTTTCTTCCCCTGCTCCGTTGCCGCCGCAAGAGCAAAGCGCAAACGTGCAAAGCACAAGTATTGCTGCAAGAAGTATGCTGAGCCAAATTCTCTTTTTCATCGTCTTTTCTCCTATGTTGTAGGAAGTTTGTTGCCCTGCTGTGCAGGATCTTTTTACAATGTAATCTCATTCAAGCTCTGCTTGACCGTTATTAATCACCAAATCCAACAACTTTCAGCTCCACGTTCATGGGCATTGCAACAAAGTTTATATCAGAGAGTTTTGGGCCTTCCTTAACAACGGCGGCAGACTCGCTTATAAGCTTGGAATAGCTGTATGTTGAAACGTCGGCAAGGAAATCCGAGAACCAGCGCTCAAGCGCGGTAACGTCGTAGATACCCGAAACAACGGGGCTTTTGTATATGAAGCAGTAGCCAACCGAAACCTTAACCTCGGCATAGTCGCCAACCTGCATCTCATATGCCTTGTCCACAACGTCGGCAAACTCCTCGCGGAATTCCTCGGTGCATTCGGCATTCGGGTGGAAATAATATCCGTAAGGGTCGATAGTGGCATCGCCCTCGCCGTAGTTTTTAAGGTAGAGCGCGAAGGTTTCCGCGTTTATCTGCCCATCTGAGCCGTTGTAATAGGCATTGATAGCGGCGCGAAGCTCGCTGATAGCCTGAAGCCTTCTTTCCTTCTCCGCTTCGGTAAGAGTGATCTCTTCCACCTCGCCGGTTACGGTGTTGGTAACAAGCTTGGTTTCTGTTCTGATAAACAGAAGATTTGCGCAGGTGTACTCGCTGAGGTAGGCGTTCTTTTCATCGTCCGAAAGGTCATCGGTGCTCTGATACAAAACGCCGTATGCCTGCGTTGCCTTATAAAGCAGGGTTACAGCCTTTTTAAAATCCTTGTAGGTAAAGCCGTACTTCTTGCCCATCTCATTAAAGGTATCCACGTCGCCGTTTGCCTGATATTCAAGCACGTCCTCATATGCCCTTTTTATGATAGCCTTATCATCTTTGCTAAGGCCGGATTTTACGTCAAAAAGCCTTGATGCCACAACAAGCTGCTTAAGGTAGTCTATCGCCTCCCTCTCGAACCTCTCGCCATGGGTAAGCCCGGGTGAATATTCCGACTGCCAGAACTCCTCATAATCCCCGGCCATCGAGAATCCCTCCTTCTGAACGGAGGTTATATAGGTTGCCTTGAATCTGCTGACGAAATATGAGGCAACCCCCCGGTTCATCGTAACAGAGCCGTAGCTAACGACCGCAGTTGCGCTTCTCACGATAAGTATCGTGCCAAACGTTGCACCGAAAATAACGGTAAGCACAAGCAAAACAGCCACCGCAACCGTTGTAATGGCAAGCGGTTTTGTAGCAAACAGGGCGGAAAGCCGGGTCTTTTTCTTTTCTTTTTTCTTATATAAAACGTCGGTAACGTCTTTTTGGTTTTGTGGCTTTTTCTTATTGCTTGCCATTTTTCTCCTCCTCGAGAATCTTACAGTATTCGCTGAGTATCTTCACTGCCATATTCATAATATCCGAAGTTTTCTTTCCCCTTGCCCTGTAAACAACGGTGGGCTCGCTTGCCCCCATCTTAAAGGAAAGCTCGGGCACTAAGGCGAAAACCTCGCTCCATATATCAAGGCGGGGGGCTTCCAGCCTGAACGATAGCACTCCTGCCCCGTCGTCCACCTTCTTTATTTCGGCACGTGATGCAAGCGCACGGATAAGGGATATTTTGAGAAGCGCATCCACCTCTTTCGGCGGCTCGCCGTATCTGTCGGTAAGCTCATCCTCAATATCCTGCATATCGAGAATATCTCTGATAAGAGATATTTTCTTATACATTTCAATTCTCTGCGCGCCGTTTTTGATATATTTTTCGGGAATATGGGCGGATATTTTAATATCCACGGTTGCCGAATAGTCGCTTTTCGGCACTTCTCCCTTTTCTTCAAGCACCGCCTCGGATAAAAGCTTTACGTAAAGATCGTATCCAACGCTCTCTATATATCCGTGCTGCTCTGCGCCAAGCAGGTTTCCCGCACCCCTTATCTCAAGGTCGCGCAGTGCCACCTTGAAGCCTGCGCCAAAGGTTGCAAACTCCTTGATCGCCGTTAGCCTTTTTGTTGCGATCTCGGAGAGCGCCTTGCCCTGCCTGAAGGTGAAATATGCATAAGCCTGCCTCTCGCTTCTTCCAACGCGGCCGCGTATCTGGTGGAGCTGGGAAAGGCCCATTCTATCTGCATTTTCTATGATCAGCGTGTTTGCCAGGGGCAGATCCACGCCCGTTTCTATGATCGTTGTGCAAACGAGGATATCTATCTCGCACTTAACGAGCGCGCACCAGATCTCTTCAAGCTCATCCTTGTCCATAGCGCCGTGCGCTGTGGCAATTCTCGCCTCGGGCATCGCCCTCATAAGCTTGGTTGCAACAAGCTCTATATTATCTATCCTGTTGAAAACGTAAAGCACCTGACCGCCGCGGGCAAGCTCCTTGCGGCAGGCATCGATTATAACTGCGTCGTCGTGCTCAAGAACGTAGGTCTGCACGGGGCGGCGCTCTCCGGGTGCTTCATCAAGTATCGACATATCCGATATGCCGTTCATCGCCATATTGAGTGTGCGCGGTATGGGTGTTGCCGAAAGGGTAAGAACGTCCACGTTCTTTGCCATAGCCTTAAGCTTTTCCTTCTGCGCAACGCCAAACCTCTGCTCCTCGTCTATAATAAGGAGTCCGAGATCGCGGAACTCAACCTTTTTGGAAAGGAGCTTATGCGTGCCGATAAGCACGTCCACCTCTCCTCTTGCCACCTTCCTTAAGATCTTCTCCTCCTGCTTGGGTGTGCGGAATCTTGAGATCATCTCCACCGTTACGGGATAGGAGCGCATTCTTGCCGTTGCGGTGGTGAAATGCTGCAGTGCAAGTATCGTTGTGGGAACGAGGATCGCAACCTGCTTGCCTCCCATAATAGCCTTGAATGCCGCGCGCAGTGCCACCTCAGTCTTGCCGAAGCCAACGTCGCCGCAAAGAAGCCTGTTCATAGGAACGGGGCGCATCATATCCTGCTTTATCTCTTCTATCGCGATAAGCTGGGAATCTGTTTCTTCATATTGGAACTCCGCGGCAAACTCATCCTCCATATCGTTATCCGAGGGGAATGCAAAGCCGGGCAGCCTTTGCCTTTCGGCATAGAGGCGGATAAGGTCCTTGGCGATATTCTTAGCGGCGCTCTTAGCCTTTGCCTTTGCGCGCCCCCATTCACCGCCGCCCATTTTAGAGAGCTTTACCTTGCCGTCGCTATCCTTTTCGCCGATATATTTGCCTATCAGCTCAAGTCTTTCGCAGGGAACGAAGAGCTTATCCGTTCCTGCATATCTTATCGTTATATAATCTCTTACAACGCCGTCTATATTAACAGCCTCGATACCCTCGAAAAGACCGATACCGTAGCTTGCATGCACAACGTAATCGCCGACACAGAGATCGGCATAGCTCATCAGCCTCTCTCCTGCACCGCCTGCGCGCTTGATTATACGGCGCTGTTTTCTCTCCTTCATTATCTTCTTGCCCTCGGGCATCTGCATGGAGAGCACCGCAACCGAGAGGGAGATAAGCTCAAAGCCGGGGTTATCTCCAACCGCCACAAACACCGCTCCGGCAGGCTTCTCGGTTATATCAAACTCCTCACCGCCGTCAACGACCGAGGCAAAGATGTTATTTTCCGAAAGTGCCGAGGCAAGCGAATGTGCGCCCTGCTTGGTTTCTGTAAGAATAAGGGTTCTGTAGCCCATTTTTATGAATCCGCGCACGTCCTCGTGCAAGAGGGAGGGATTACCGCCATAGGCAGTTACCCTACGGCAACGAAAACCGAAAAGACCTGCCGCGCGCATATTTCCAACGCCGGCAAACGAATTTATATGGATCGGAACAAGGTGGGTAAGAGCATCCTCGTATCCTGCCTTATCCAGTGTGTATTTCGCCTTTTGCGCGCTTATAAGTCCGCTTGATATAAGCTCCTGCCTCCTCTCGTCAAAAGAGGCGGAACTGCGCGAGATCTCCTCGCGGCACTCGTTAGTTCCAAGCACTATAGCGGCGCATCTATCTTCATTAAGGTAGTCAAAAAGGCACTCCGCCTTCTTGTATATCGCGCCAATATATCTATCGCGAGAATCGAGAGGGAGAGAGGTCGTTACAGCGGCTCTCTCATATTCAAGCTTTGTTTTAACGATCTCGTCCGGCGCATTTTTTATAAGCTTATCTATCTCGGCAATGGTGCGCTTTTCCGCCTGCGCATCAAGAATGACCTCGTATGCAGGAAGCACCGTAACAGACGAGATCCCCTCGCCTGAGCGCTGGCTCTCGGCATCAAAATATGCGATCCTATCAACGTCATCGCCGAAAAACTCAACACGCACAGGGGCGCTCGAGTTGTTTTGCCATATATCGAGAATATCACCGCGCAAGGAGACCTGCCCTGCCGATTCCACCATATCGACCACTGCGTAGCCGCCGAGGGTGAGAGATGCCACAACGTCGCGCGGGGGCAAAACGTCGCCAACAGAGATCTTTATAGCGCAGGACTCAAGCACCTCTTTCGGCATTGTGTACTGCGATGCGGCGGAGGGGGTGGTAACTATCGCGTCAAGCTCGCCGCGGCATATGCCGAGAAGCACCGAAAGCCTCTCACGCTCTTGATCGTGGGAGGCACTTATATTATGAAAAACGAAATCACGCGCCTTGTATTCTGCGGTGCGTATTCCTGCCGATGAAAGAAGGCTTGAGTACCTGCCCCTCTGTGCCTCGCTTGGTGCGAGGATAAGGGTGGTAACGCCTTCCTTTGCCAAATCCTTCACGCACTCGGTAACATACGCGTCGGTAAGACCGCCCGAAAGCCCGTTGATAATAACGGGGAGCGGCTTTTGTGCTGACAGCTCAGCCTTTACTGTGGCAACGGAAGCGCCAAACTCCTTATCGGCCCTGATCATCTGGGATATTTTAAGCATCTTTTATTCCCTATCCCGTGTTTTTTGCTTAACGCGGTTTATTTTGAAAATTTGTTCATTGCCTCGTCGATCTTGCCCGAAACAACGTACTCGACCGATGCATATATATCGGCAAATCTCTCTGCCATCTTCTCCGCATCGGAGGACGGCATCTTGCCAAGCACCCAATCGGCAAGGTCATATTCGGGGGTAGGCTTTTGCCCAACACCGATCTTAACTCTGGGAAAATCCTGCGAGCCAACGTGGGCAATAATGCTCTTAAGCCCGTTGTGGCCACCGGCAGAACCCTTCCTGCGAATACGCATAAGGCCGGGCTCAAAGCTTATCTCGTCATGCAGAACGATAATATTCTCTGCCGGGATCTTATAGAACGAAGCCGCCTCCGCGAGCGCAACACCCGAGTTGTTCATATAGGTTTGCGGCTTCATAAGAAGCACCCTTTTGCCTGCTATCTCGCCCTCGCCGACAAGCGCGTGATACTTTGCGCGGTTTATCGACGTGCCCATTTTAGAGGCAATATAATCTATCGCGAGAAAGCCTGCGTTATGCCTTGTTTTCTCATATTCGCGCCCGGGATTTCCAAGGCCTGCCACGATATACGAAACAGGCGCCTGGCTCTCGGTTTTTTCTATTTTTTTGAAAAGGTCAAAAATATTCGCCATTGTTTACACCGTTATATTCTGCGTAGTATATTTGATGCCGCGTCTGAGGGCATATTGAATGCGCCGCGCGGCGAAAGAGAGATCTCGGTTACACGCGGTCCGTCCGGCATAGCCGAGCGCTTGAACTGCTGTGTAAAGAATCTTCTTGTAAATATTTCAAGGTATTTCTTTATATATTCCTCGCTGTACTCCGTGAACACCTTTTTGCAGAGCTTGAGTATCTCTTTCGGCGCTCTGCCGTATTTCACCGTGTGATAGAGGAAGAAGTCGTGCAAAACGTAAGGGCCTACGATGTCCTCTGTTTGCTGTGTTACCTCCTTGCCGTCGGTGGGCAAAAGCTCAGGTGAAACGGGGGTTTTCACAACGTCCAAAAGCACCCTTGCAAGCTCGCCGCCCGATACCTCGCCAAGCCTTCTTGCCTCATACGAGATAATCTCTCGCATAAGGGTTTTGGGAACGGATGCGTTCACGCCGTACATCGACATCTGGTCGCCGTTATAGGTAGCAAAGCCAAGCGCAAGCTCCGAAAGGTCGCCCGTGCCGACAACGATACCGCCCTCGGCATTCGCAACGTCCATAAGGATCTGCGTTCTCTCTCTTGCCTGTGCGTTTTCATAAACCACGTTGTAGCAATTTTCATCGTGCGAGATGTCCTTGAAATGCTGGGTTACAGCCGCCTTGATGTCTATCTCACGGCCGTCGCATCCGAGCATATCCGAAAGGGCAAGCGCGTTTGACTTCGTTCTCTCGGTAGTGCCGTAGCAGGGCATAGTTATAGCAACAACGTTTTCCCTGCCCCTGCCGAGCATATCCATAGCTCTTGCGCAAACAAGCAGTGCCAGGGTGGAATCAAGACCGCCGGAAACACCGATTATGCACTTTTTGGAATAGGAACGAATAAGCCTTGCCGCAAGGGAGCGGCTCTGTATCTCAAGTGCCAGAGCGCACCACTTTTCAAGCTTTTCCTTATCCTCGGGAACGAAGGGTGTCTTTGTGATGACCTCTTTGGGCATTGACTTAGGCTTTGACACCCTGTCGCCCCCAACGGTTATGTCAGCATAGAGTATATCCTCTGAGAAAAGGGGAGCTTCTTTTATGATCCTATTGCCTTTGGCAATTATGCGCGCGCCGGAATAAATGCCGTCAGTAGTGCTTTCGCCCTCACCTGCCGAGCAAACGGCATAAACCGCGCCGAGCGATCTTGCACCGTTTATCGCCGCATTCTTTCTTATCTCATCAAGGCCGAGATATTCCTCGGTCGCGCTAATATTAAGAACGAGGTTTGCCTCTTTTTCCTTCGCAACGTCCGAAACAGGCGCGATTCCGCCTATCTCAATGAACATATTTACACCCGTTTGATCGTTTGTAAAAAGGAAATCCGTGCCTGCCATTACCTTTTTGCCGGCAAGGGTGATCTCCACCCTCTCAAGCGGTGCTTCGGAAAAATACTTTCCGCCGCCGAGCGCCGCCGCAAGCACCTCACCGCCCGAAATGGCGGCAACCGCATTGTATATATTCCCGTTATTCAGGATCGGAAGTCCGACAAGAGCGAGCGCATCACACTCACGGGTTGCCGAAAGCACCTTGGAAAGCGCTTTGTCTGCCGCCGAAAGAAGAGATCTTTGCTTATAAAGATCGGCGCAGCTTGCCCCTGTTATAACAAGCTCGGGGAATGCGATGATCCCTGCCCCCTTGCCTGCCGCCTCCTTTATCGCGCCAATGATAGCTTTTGCGTTTTTCTCGGTGTCGCAAAGGGTTATTTTAGGTGATGCGAGTGCAAGCCTTATCTTTTTCATATCCTTATCAATCCTTTACCTTAATAAGCTCGTTTGCATATGGAACGGAGAGAATGGCATCGCAAAGGGTGTGCCACTCGGTAAGCTTGTGGGTGCGGCGCGCATAGTAGAGCGCGATCATAACCTCATAATTCATCGTTACCGTGCGAAGCTGGTTGTACGATGAGGGCAGGAGCTGGATCATATTTATCCAGTGCGCCTTGTCCTTGGTTTCGATGAACTTGAGTCTTTCCTCCTCAAGCATTGCGATAACGGAATCCATAACCGCTACCGATCCGCCGGTAAGCTTCTCGCAGGAGAAGTCGTCGCGGCAAAATTCCTTTGCCTGGATCTTGTGCATCGTAGAGGTTGAGTTGGCAACCGTGCCCACCTTATAAGTGTCGA
>JAZLCY010000115.1:0-6854 GCA_045614485.1 Eubacteriales bacterium | reverse complement strand
CGGATGAGGAGTTAGTTAAAGCGCTCATCATTATAAACACCTCATCCACCATAAATGGTCCCCCTTCTCCCGCTGGAGAAGGCTTTTTTGCATCTGTTTTCTCACCGGTTAACCTCTTTTGAACCACGCGACTATCGCGTGGTTTTTGTTATGCAATTAAAGGGCGAGGATACCTGTTTTAGTGGTATCTTCGCCCTTTTTAGTTCGGGTGTCCAAAGGACAACGCCATTTTTAAAGCTTGAGAATTTGGGAAAAGTCGGTAACGTAATGATGGGAAACCCTCTTAATATCCTCTGTATATTCCTCCGAGGAAGGATCGTAAACGCCGCAAACCTTCATCCCCGCATCAGCCGCAGTTTTATCCGCATTGTAATTGTCGTCCAAAAATAATATTTTGTCCACGTCTTTTCCGATTTTTGATGCTGCCATCTTATATATTTCGGGGTTCGCCTTCGTCGTTTGAAAATCGTCGCAAGACCATATATTAGTGAAGTAATCAAACAGGCCGAGTCGCTTCAGGCATACGTCAAGAACAGCGTGAGGGCTTGCCGTCAAAACGTTGAGATCGGCACCTCTCCTCTTCAGCTCCTCAATCGTATTTATCACGTTTGGCTTTGCTTGAATGCGGTATGCATATTCGTCATAGACGTATCGGTTCATTCGCGCTACAATTTCAGCTTCGGTGAGCTCAACGCCAAGTCGCTCAACGTAAAATTTAGCAGTGCCCCAATATCCAAGCGGCGTTATGATCTTTATAATATCGTTTTCATACGGTATATTGCTCTCGTCAAGTATCCTGAGCATAGCCGATACGTACGACGGCATCGAATCAACCAACGTTCCGTCAAAATCAAATAAATATGTGCGATACGTTAGCTCCGTCGATCGTTCCGAAAGCTTATTTGTTTCCATAATCCCACCGCCTTTCTGCGTTTAGTATAGCATAAAACCGGGGAGATTGCAAGGCTTTCTCGGCACATCACGCCAAGGGCGTGCATATCATCAATGCGAAGCCTGCGGCTTGGATAAAAAAATCGGCAAGTCGAAACTTGTCGATTTTTTTGGCAACAGATCTATGTAATCTATAATGAGCGATTAACCAACTCTAAATCTTCCGCCTTGGGATAATGCTTTTTGAACTTTTCAGGTAACGCAAAATCTTTTGTAAAAATCAAGGTTAGTGATGAATCAAATGCAACAATCTCTATTTTTGATAACGGGTGTTGCATTGTAGGCGGATTCTTCCAAAATTCGAGATACATATCATTTTCGGGAAGTTTATGATTTAGTATATCTTCATTGGAGGTTGTCGGGTCAAATGCAGAAAATGTTCCCCAAATCCATTGAAAATCTTCTTTGTTGACTAAATCCGTCAGCTCTTTCCCTGTCAATATACAGTATTCTTTCTCCAATACTTTTTGAATATCTGTATCGGATGGGTAACACTCCGGATAAGATATTAACCACTTGTAATTTAACTGAATATTATCAATGGATTCAAAAAGTTTTTTGAGATGAGTGTAATGTTTCTCGCCTTTTTGGATAATCGTTCCGTATACCATATCCCCACCGCCTTTCTGCGTTTAGTATAGCATATTTTCGCTTGAAAATCAATTGAAAATCGGGAATTTGAGTGGGGAGAATTTGGTTGCACGCGTACCTCGCCTTTTCACTTTAATTTTTTAGTGAAAGACGAATATATACACCTACAAAACGGCGCGAAAATCTCGCGCCGTTTTCATTCAAAATTATTTTTTAAAAAATCTCTTGACAAACGCATTTTCATATGATACAATATACAAGCGCTAAAAACAGTGCATAGCGGATTTGTGTAAAGGTAGCACAGCAGACTCTGACTCTGTATGTCTGGGTTCGAATCCTAGATCCGCTGCCAAAGAAAAGAGGACCATCGTTTGATGGTCTTCTTTTCTTTCTTTTGTCAGCAGATCAGGAAGATCCCAGCCTCTCGCACCTGCGAGACTGGGTTCGCATACCCCACCCGAAGATCGACAAGCTCGTTTGTCAGGCGTAGGGTGTGGGTATCTTCGCTGCAAGCGAACACCCTTGATCCGTAGACGACCATCCCCCGACGGTCGTTTTTCTTTTATCCTTACTTTTCCCTTCCCCCATTGACAACGCGCGCAATAAATGATATAACTAACTTACCATCTATTATTGTGAGGTACGTATTATGAATGAGATACTTCGCGCCGAGCATCCGCGCCCCGACAGAATGAGGGCTGAGTGGCTTTGCCTTAACGGATGCTGGGATTTTGAGATCGACAACGACCTTTCAGGCGTTGAGAAGGAATTTTATAAAAGGGATAGCCTCAGCTCTAAGATCAACGTTCCCTTTTGCCCCGAAAGTTCGCTTTCCGGCATCGGACACACCGACTTTATGGCGGGTGTTTGGTACAGGCGAGATATAGAAGTGCCCGGCGAATGGAACGGAAAGAGGATACTTTTGCATATTGATGCCTGCGACTACGAGGCAACCGTTTTTGTAAACGGCACTGCCGTTGGCTCGCACAAGGGCGGATACACCCCGTTTTGCTTCGATATTACCGACTACCTTAAGGGCGGCAAAAACTTTATTTCCGTTTTTGCAAAAGACGACGTAAGGAGCGGAAAGCAGGTGGCAGGCAAGCAGTCCACCAAGCGCGAGTCCTACGGATGCTTTTACACGAGAACAACAGGCATATGGCAGACCGTTTGGCTTGAGGCAGTTGAGGCACACCATATTATTTCATATAAGGTAGACACAGATATAAGCACGGCTACGGCAACCGTTCGCGTGCTTATGAGCGAGGCGGCAGACGGTGCGATTCTTACCGTTTCTGCGCTATTTGAGGACAGACCTATGGCAGAGGCGACCGCCACGGTAGTTGGCAATGAAGCCACCCTCACCCTTCCGCTTAAGGAAGCACACCTTTGGGAGTGCGGAAACGGCAGACTCTACGATCTGAAGTTCTCGCTTGAAAAGAACGGGCGCACCGACAGAATGAACGGATATTTCGGGCTGCGCGAGGTTTCCCTTACCAAAGAGTGCGGACTTAAAATAAACGGCAAGACCGTTTATGGCAGATTCGTGCTTGACCAGGGATTTTACCCCGACGGAATTTACACCGCCCCCTCGGACGAGGCGCTTATCTTTGATATAAAAGCGGCTATGTCGTGCGGATTCAACGGTGCAAGACTGCACCAGAAGGTGTTTGAGCCACGCTTCCTTTACCACGCAGACAGGCTTGGCTATATGGTTTGGGCAGAGCTTGGAAACTGGGGACTTGACCACACCGATTATGAGAATATAGTAAACATCCTGCCCGAATGGTGCGAAGAGGTTGAAAGAGATTACTCTCACCCCTCAATTATCGGCTGGTGCCCCACAAACGAAACCTGGGATATTGACGGCAGACCGCAGTCAAACAGACTCCTTGACGAGATATATGACAAAACCAAGGAAATGGACAAGACTCGCCCCACCATAACCTCAAGCGGCTCTTACCCCACCGAGCGCACCGACGTGCACGACGTGCATGATTACGAGCAGGACCCCGAGAGGTTTGCATCCTACTATGCCGACATTGAGAACGGAATTATCCGCGATCAGCTTTGGAGACAGGATCAAAATCGCCAAAAATTTAACACGGCCCTGCCCGTTTTCGTAAGCGAATACGGCGGAATCGCCTGGGTTATGAAAAAGGACGAGGACGCCTGGGGCTACGGCGTAAGCGTTAAGAGCGAGGAAGAATTTTTCACCCGCCTTAAAGGGCTTACCGACGCCCTGCTTGATAACCCCCATATTTTCGCCTTTTGCTACACTCAGCTCACCGACGTGGAGCAGGAGCAAAACGGCCTTCTGACCTACGAAAGAGAATTCAAATTCCCACCCGAAAAATATTCCGCGATCTTCTCTCGCACGGCGGCAATAGAGCATAGGTGAGAAAAAAGGTGCATATAGGGTTGATTTATTTCCTTTTATATGATATAATATCATAACGCGCGATATATAAATAAATCAAAGGAGGTTTGGCTATGAAGTATACGTATGGCGTGATATTTTTGCTCTCGCTTGTATTGGCGCCGCTGTATTTTGCGCTTAGCCGCAAGAAGGCAAAAGAGCCCTGGCTCTTCATTCACTTTATCTGCGTTTCAATAGTTAACCTCGGATATACCATGGTCGCATTCTCGCAATCGGTGGACTTTGCTCTCTTTGCAAACGTCATAACCTACCTTGGGCAGGTTATGATGCCGCTTTGTATGTTTATGCTTATATACAAGCTTTGCGGATATCCGCGCCGAAGATGGCTGGTTGGTATTCTTATCGGCCTTGCGGTATTGATGTACGCCGTGATCCTTACCACCGTTACAAACCTTGGCTGGTATTATACCGGCGCATCGATAGAGACCGTGGCAGGCGCCACCGTGCTTAAAAAGGAATACGGCTTCCTGCACCCGACCAACCTTATCTACGTTGTTCTTTACTTCGTGGCTATGCTCACGATTATCCTTATCTCGATTATCAAGCACAGGAGCGCATCGCAAAAAAACGCTATCGCAGTGCTTATTATAGTGCTTGGAAATATCGTTATGTGGTGCGTTGGCAAGGTTATCCCCTGGGAGTTTGAGCTACTTTCCGCCATCTACGTTATGAGCGCAGGCACATTCCTTGCCGTGTGGCTTATGCTGCAGGATTACGTGCATAAAAGAGATATATCCAAGTTTACCGCGGCGGAGCAAAAGCGCCTTGCCGTTGGGATAACGGCGCTCTCAATGGAAGAGAAGCTCACAAAGGTTTTGCTCGTTGTAAAAGAAGCAGAATCACTTGGTATCCGCGAGCGTGAGATACTTGAGCTTATACTTAACAACAAGAGGCGCAAGGAGATAGCGAACGAATTGCACCTCTCCGAAAACACCGTAAAGACCTACACAAGATCGCTTTATTCCAAGCTTGGAGTTAGCTGCCGTGAGGAGCTTTACACCATTTTGCTTCAAAAACAACAAATTTAATAAATGTAAATATTAGTTTACAAAAGGGACGGTAGAAAATTCTGCCGTCTCTTTTTTCTTTTTTCCGTTTTTTACCGTTTTTGTAATTTTCACCCTATTTCACCCCTACCCCGCCTTGTTTTTCACCCCTCGGGGTGATGATTTCAGAGCGAACTATATTATAGAATATAGTTAAGATAGATTTTATAAGCTATCAAAAAACATGGAGGTGGTGAAATTGACCGAAAAGCGAATTCTGTTCGATAAATTTGAATTTCCGGTTAAGAAGGGCCTGCGTTACCTTGTTAACGAGGGCGTTGCCGAGACCGATTTTCTGCTTATCAACGAACCGAACGACAGATTTTCGATGACCTTTGAAAAGGACTTTCCTATCTTCAACGTGCCGGAAAACAGTGACCGCTCTTACTGCCTGTTAGAGATCAAGAGGCCGGGGAGAATGATCAAATTCTTTTGCCCCGAGAAGCACAAAAATCTTGACTCGGTGGTGTGGTACTTCTACGTAGACCTTTTGGATGCGGCAGGAGTGACACACAGGCTGCCCGGGCAGATAACCGTGGACACCAACGACCCTTGCATTCGTATGATGAAGGGAAAGCCACCGTTTTTTGAGGTGTTAGAAACCGTCAAGCTTAACGAAAACTATGCTTAATAAAAAAAGGAGAAAAGAAAATGAAAGCTTTTTTTAGCAAAATTTGGGCGTGGATAACCGCGCACAAGGTCGTTTCTATCATTATAGCGGCCGCTGTTGCAGTTTCAGCTACCCTCGGCGTTGTTCTGCCGATAGCACTGCACAACCATAAGTTTGCAGACGAGTGGACACACGATGCCGATAACCATTGGCACGACGCTACTTGCAAACACGAAGACGAAAAGGCAGATCTTGCAGCGCACGCTTACGACAACGCATGCGATGCCACCTGTAACGTTTGCGCTTATGAAAGAACCGTAGGAGCGCACGTTTACGACAACGCGTGCGATACCGAGTGTAATATATGCAAGGCGGCTCGCGAGATCACACACGTTTACCAGACCGAGCTTACCGCAGGTGACACAACTCACTGGTATGCTTGCTCTATTTGCGGTGACAAGAAGGATGAGACCGCACACGTGTTTGATAAAGCCATAGCATCCTCCGATTACCTCAAAGCTGCGGCAACCTCCACCACCAAGGCAGTTTACTACAAGTCCTGCGAGTGTGGCAAGGCATCGGATACCGAGACCTTCGAGACCGACAAGCTCCCTGTTAATCTTGAAATTTCCGATATTTCCAAGACCTATGACGGCACCCCCGTATCAGAGCCCGAGATCACCTTTGACGGTGTTGGCGGCGAGATGTTTGAGTACTTCCAGGACGGCGCAAAGCTTGAAGGCAAGCCCACCAATGCGGGCACCTACACCGTTAAGGTTACTATCTATGAGACCGAAACTCACGTTAGCGAAACGGTTGAAAGAGAATTTACCATTGCGAAGAAGGTTCTTTCGGGCCTTAGCGTGGATCTGACATATGCCGGCACCAATTCCTTTGAAGTTCCTTTGGGTGCAGCAAACGGTATTTTAGCAGACGATGTGGCAGACGGCATTAAGGTTTGCATCACCTTTGCAAACAAAAATGTTGGCGCAGCAGTAACAGGCGCAGGTTTAGATGCAGATGACGGCGACAATTACACCAACTATGAGCTTGACCTTACCACTTGCACCGCAAACATCGTGCCCAAGACCTTGAACTACCTTGAAATTACCAAGGTTTATGACGGAGAAGGTGTCCTTGCTTATGAATTGGGCACGGAACACGGCGTTGTGGCAGGCGATACGGTACTTTTCTACTGTGACGAAGCTCCCGATTA
>JAZLCY010000114.1:0-22291 GCA_045614485.1 Eubacteriales bacterium | reverse complement strand
ATACCACCATCTACATAAAGTATCTGACCGTTTACGAAATCAGATGCAGTAGAGGAAAGGAATACTGCAGGACCTGCAAGATCCTCGGGGTTGCCCCAACGGCCTGCGGGAGTCTTGGTGTCGGTAATGAAGCTATCGAAGGGATGCTTAGAACCGTCTGCCTGGGGCTCACGAAGGGGAGCTGTCTGAGGAGTAGCGATATAGCCGGGGCCGATACCGTTGCACTGAATGTTGTACTGACCGTACTCAGATGCGATATTTCTGGTGAGCATCTTAAGACCGCCCTTAGCTGCTGCATATGCAGAAACTGTTTCGCGACCGAATTCACTCATCATAGAGCAGATGTTTATAATCTTACCTGCGCCCTTCTTGATCATAGAGGGGATAACAGCCTTTGATACGATAAAGGGTGCGTTAAGGTCAACGTCAATAACCTGTCTGAACTCGGAAGCCTTCATCTCGATCATAGGAATTCTCTTGATGATACCTGCGTTGTTAACGAGAATGTCGATAACACCAACTTCCTTCTCGATCTTAGCTACCATTTCGTAAACTGCGTCCTCGTCGGTAACGTCACAAACGTAACCCTTTGCGTCAACGCCGATCTCGGCATAGTTTGCAAGACCCTTGTCAACAAACTCCTGCTTAATATCGTTGAATACGATCTTTGCGCCTGCTGCAGCAAGGCCCTTTGCGATTGCGAAGCCGATACCGTAGGATGCGCCGGTGATGAGAGCAACCTTGCCCTCAAGACAGAAAATGTTCTTGTTAGCCATTTTATGTATTCTCCTTTAAAAAAATTATTATCTTAATTCCTTAGTTTCGATATGGTCCATATCGGTGAATTCCTGGTTCTCGCCGCACATAGCCCAGATGAACGAGTAGTTCTTTGTTCCAACACCGGAGTGGATAGACCAAGAGGGAGAGATAACTGCCTCCTCATTGTGCATAATGATGTGGCGGGTTTCCTTAGGTTCGCCCATCATGTGGAACACTGCATCGTTCTTGCCCATATCAAGATAGAGGTAAACTTCCATACGTCTGTCATGAGTGTGGCAGGGCATGGTGTTCCAGTTAGAACCAACCTCAAGCTGAGTAAGACCCATAGCGAGCTGGCAGGACTGCATTACTTCGGGGTGAATGTACTGATTGATAACTCTCTTGTTGCAATCCTCAACAGATCCGCAAGGAACCTTACGAGCCTTGGTGATGTCGATCTTAACAGTGGGATAGGTGGTGTGCGCAGGGCAAGAGGTGATATAGAACTTAGCAGGATTGGTTTCGTCTACACTCTTGAAGCGAAGATCCTTATGTCCCTTACCAACGTAGATACCGTCGCGGGGATTCATCTCATACTCCTCACCGTCGATAGTGATGATACCCTTACCGCCGATGTTGATACAACCAAGCTCACGGCGCTCAAGGAAATAATCCGCTGCAAGCTCCTTGCCAGCCTCAAGCTTAAGCTCAAGCTTGATGGGCATCATACCGATAACGATAATTCTATCGGTGTGGCTATATACCATTCTTATATTGTCCTTGGTGAAAAGATTTCCGATGTGGAACTCCTCTCTAAGTCTGTCAGTTGTGTAATATCTGACGTCTTTTGCATTAGAAGCGTGTCTTACTTCCATTCCTTCGTTCTCCTTTTTGATATATTTACCGTAAATTGATAACTGTGAAAGTGCCGCAAACGACAGTGAGCCATCCTCAAGGCGCTGCTGCTTCAAGCCTGTGAGTCTTACAAACTCAGTAACTCTCTTTTCAAACAGGAATTCCTGGCCTGCCGAAACTCCCTTAAGGTCAAGATGAACCTTCGATCCGTCTGAGAATTCAAGATCAGCCTCTTTCCAATACGTATCGTGGGGGAAATCTGCGCGAAGATGAACAACTGCGCGATCCACCTCAACCTCCGTGCCAAAGTGAATCTCGAACTCGAGATCCTCACGGAGACCACCGCCCCAAGAATGATAGGGATACGGGCCATGTCCTTCATTATCGGTAACACCGTCTATTGCGTTACGCTCAAAGAAGCAGGGATCCTCACGAGTTACGAAGTTTGCAACTGCGTGCGGAAAATACTTAGGAACGTTGTGCATATCGTGAGAGTTAAGAGAAATAAGTCTTTCGGCATAAATCTCGCTCTCGGTGGGCTCGATCGCGATCACTCTGTGATCGTCACCTGCGAAGGCATCCTTGCCATAGCACGCATTCCTATGATAGTCGAACGGAATAGGAAATTCAAAAACTCCGTCCGGCACGAAAACTATAGACTCAGCCAAGGTTTCGTCCAATTTGAGTTTTACAAACTCGCAGTACTCAAGCTCAACGCGCCATTTGTCGCCGGGCTCATACTCACCGCTGTAATGAACGTCTATCTCTTCGCCATATGCCTTGAACTTTACGTCACCGTTTTCGGCAATCAGTTTAATACTGAGCATTTCATTAATCACCCCTTTATTTCATTTTAACATAAGCTTTTATCTAAATCAATAGCTAATATTATTCAAATTCGTATTTCAGGCTACGTGAGAACAACGCGCCCATTTCTTCCTTAACGTCAGCACCCTTATAAAGAACGTTATAAACGGCACGGCAGATAGGAAGCTCAACACCGTACTTTTCGCTAAGCTGAACGATAGCCTCGGCGGTGTAATATCCCTCAGCAAGCCTATCAAACTTCTCACCCTTGATAAGAAGCTCACCAAACATACGGTTGTGGCTGTACTTTGAGAAAACGGTTGCCTCATAGTCTCCAAGGTGGCAAAGACCGTACACTGAAACAGGATCACCGCCCATAGCGGCAATAAGCCTTGAGATCTCGCGCGGTGCTCTTGCCATAAGCGAGCCTTTAAGAGATGAAAGGCCGAGGCCGTCCAGAGCGCCTGCGGCGATACCGATAACGTTCTTGGTTGCCGCGCCTATCTCGTTGCCGATAAGGTCAGTTCCGTAATAAAACCTGATAAGAGAGGACGAAAACTCGGAAACAAGCTTGCGCTTTACCGCATCATCCTTACTGTCAATAACCATACAGTTAGGTCTGCCGGCTACGAACTCCTGCGGATGCCCCGGGCCGAGCCAAACGGCAACCTTGTTTGTGGGAGAGATAGCCTCCTCAACGATCTCGGACAAGCGCTTGCCTGTGCCGATCTCAACGCCCTTCATACAAAGTATGAAAATCTTATTTTCGGGCTTGTACTCATCGATTTCCTTCATAAGCGAGGAAAGCCCCTGCGAGCCTATGGAAATAACAACTGCATCAGCCTTGGTTATATCCGAAAGCTCGGTGGAAAACTTCATAGTTTCGGGCATTGTAACAACGCCGTTTGTTCTCGTAGCAATAAACTGCTGAATATCCAACGCATCACTCTTGCCGTAAAGAGTTACCTCGTGACCTACGGAATCAAGATACCACGCGATAAACGAGCCCCATCTTCCGCATCCTATTGTAAATATCTTCATTTTCTACTCCTCAAAAACAAGCTTTTCAAGCTCTTCGGTTTTCTTAAAATAGTAATCACAATTTTTGCGCATAAAATCTTCGATCTTGGGCACGTTATATGCCCAGCCTGCCGCGGCAAACGATACACCCGCGGCGCGCGCCATATCATAACCCGGCTTAAGATCGTCTACAACGAGAATGTCCTCCCTCTCGAAGCCGTACTTTTCCATAACGTCAAGAACGGTAAAGGGGCTGGGCTTTCTCTTATCCTTCGGAATATCCCAACCGTAGATCGCGTTGGGAAAAGGAAGGTCGTTTGCCTTATAGTCGCGCTCGATATATCTGGTTAAGGAATGGGAGGCAACGATAACTATGCCGCCAGCCTCAATAAAGCGCTCCAATATTTTTTTCATACCCGGGAAGGCCTTGGGTGTGCAGGTTTCAACAAAGCGCGCCCAATACTCCTCCTCATGCTTCATCTCTTCTTCATTGAGGCCAACCTCATCGCGAAGAAGAGAGAGTATGCCGGGATCGAAATTCTTTATAATAAAGCTTTCAAAGGTGTAATTTTTTTCAAGGCCCGGCTTAAAGTCCTTAAGGTACTCGATAAAGCTGGGATAATGTATTGCCTCACTGCTGGCAACAACGGTATCGTCGTGATCAAGAATCAGACACTTAAATTTCATTTGCGCTCTGCCCCCTTTCTTTTAAGTTAAGGCAGACAACACGGGGGGAGAATACTGTTGCATCAGTGCGCTCCACGGTGATCGCCCTACCGTGAGTGAGAAGCTCCCACTCTGTTTCCGAACCGCCGAAGGAGATCTCCTTAAGGTTATCGCAACAGGTGAAAACGTCCTCATCCTCAAGCTCCCTTGTGCCCTTGGGAATAGCGATCCTTGAAAGCGCGGTGCATTCTGCAAACGCATCAAGACCGATCTCCTTCACCGATACCGGCAGGATAAGGGACGAGAGCGAGATGCAACCCTTGAATGCACGGCGGCCTATTTTTGTAAGGCGGGCAGGCATATCAACGATCTTGAGAGAACGGCAGCCCTCGAAGGTAGACTCATCTATAAGGCCCATGTTTACGCTGAGCTTGACAGATTCAAGAGCGAAGCAACCTGCAAACGCATTGAACTCAACAAGCACACAGCTATCGGGAATAGTAACGTCCACAAGATTAAAGCAGAAGGCAAATGCACTTGCCCCTATCATCAGAACCGACTCGGAGAGCTTGATACGGCTGAGCGATGCACAGCCCTCGAAAGCGCCCTCTCCGATCCTCTTAACACTGTCGGGAACTATCACCGACGAGAGCGAGGGGCAGGACGAAAAAGCCTCGTCCTGTATCTCTACGATTCCGTACTGCATATCGACCGTGCGAAGATTATCGCACTGAGCGAATGCACAGGCGGAAATCTGCTGCAAGGATTTGGGAAGGTGAATTATTTCAAGATTCGAAAAGCCGCGAAAGGCATTCTCTGCAATCTCCTCAATTCCCTCCTCGATCCACAGCTCCTTTATATCGGGAGTGTCCTCAAAGCTACCGGAAAAGACGACCTTTATCTTCTCTTCCTCAACCTTAGGAGCATCACCCGAGGTGAATTTAAAATCCATTTATTTCTCCGTTTTACTTAAGCTTTGCAATAGCCGCGGTAAGCGACTCACGGGTTTCGATATACTTAGCAAGCTTAGCCTTCTCGCCCTCGATAACTGCGGCGGGAGCCTTGCTTACGAAGCCCTCGTTTGCAAGCTTCTTCTCTATTCTTTCGATCTCGGCATCATTCTTCTTCATCTCTGCGGCAAGGCGAGCCTTTTCCTTCTCGAAATCTATAACCTCCGCAAGAGGAATATAGAGCGAGCCGGAGTCGGTTGCGATCATAACCGCATCGTCGGAATCATAGCTGTCCGCAATCTCAACCTCGGATGCCGAAGCAAGCTTCATAAGGATCTTTTCTGCCTGCTTGAAGGTATCCTCGTACTTTGTAACAACGATAAGCTTTGCCTTCTTTGACGGAGGAACGTTCATCTCGGCACGGCGGTTTCTGATAGCAACGATACAGCCGATAATTCTGTTTACGCTATCCTCCTCTTCAGCATAGCTGAGGGCGGGATCGTATACAGGGTAGCTTGAGATCATAATAGACTCGTCGCTATGAGGAAGCGCCTGATAGATCTCCTCTGTAATGAAGGGCATATAGGGGTGAAGAAGCTTTACAATACCGGAAAGAACGTGAACGAGCACGCGCTTTGCGGTGATGGCAGCCTCGCCGCCCTCGAATATACGGCTCTTTGCCATCTAAATATACCAGTCGCAGATGTAGTCCCATGCGAAAGAGTATATCTCGGCGAGGGCAATGCCGATCTCATATTTATCAACGTTTTCTGTAACAGACTTAACAAGGCTGTTGAACTTGGAGAGGATCCACTTATCCTCAATAGCAAGCTCCTCTTCCTTTGCAGGAGCGAGAAGCACGCCATCCTCCTCGGTAAGATTCATAAGAACGAATCTTGACGCGTTCCAGAGCTTGTTTGCAAAGTTTCTTGCAGACTCGATCTTCTCATCGGAGAAACGCATATCGTTACCGGGTGCGTTACCGGTTGCAAGAGCGAAACGGAGCGCATCTGCACCGTACTCATCAATAACCTTAAGAGGATCGATACCGTTACCGAGGGACTTGGACATCTTTCTACCCTGAGCATCTCTTACAAGGCCGTGAATGAATACGGTTGAGAAGGGCTTTTCACCCATATGCTCCATACCGGAGAAGATCATTCTGGATACCCAGAAGAAGATGATGTCGTATCCGGTTACAAGAACGCTTGTGGGATAGTAGCGAGCAAGATCCGCGGTCTTATCGGGCCAGCCCATAGTTGAGAAGGGCCACAGAGCCGAGGAGAACCAGGTATCAAGAACGTCATCCTCCTGGCGAACGGGAGCGCCACAGGAAGGACATACGGTTATATCTTCCTTTGAAACCTCCATCTTGCCGCAGGCATCACAGTAGAACGCGGGAATTCTATGACCCCACCAGAGCTGACGGGAAATGCACCAGTCATGGCAGTTCTCCATCCAGTTGGTGTATATCTTGGTAAATCTTTCGGGCTCAAACTTAACGTCGCCACTGAGAACAACGTCAAGAGCGGGCTTTGCAAGAGGCTGCATCTTTACGAACCACTGGTCGCTCGTAAGAGGCTCAACGGTGGTCTTACAACGGTAGCAAGTGCCTACGTTGTGCGCGCAGGGCTCAATCTTAACGAGGTAGCCACCCTCCTCAAGATCCTTAACCATCTCGCGCCTTGCGGTGTATCTATCCATACCGGCATACTTTCCGCCGTACTCTGCATTGATAGTAGCATCGTCGTTCATAACCTTAATGATCTCAAGGTTATGTCTCTTACCTACCTCAAAGTCGTTGGGGTCGTGCGCAGGAGTGATCTTAACACAGCCTGTACCGAAATCGCGCTCAACGTACTCGTCTGCAACAACGGGTATCTCGCGATTTACGAGAGGAAGGATGAGGGTTTTGCCGATAAGGTGCTGATATCTGTCATCCTCGGGGTGAACTGCAACAGCAGTATCTCCGAGCATAGTTTCGGGACGGGTGGTGGCAACGGTAACGAATTCGTCAGAATCCTTAACAGGATATCTTACGTGCCAGAAAGAGCCGGGCTGCTCTGTGTACTCAACCTCAGCATCAGAAAGCGCTGTGCGGCAGTTGGGGCACCAGTTGATGATGCGGTAACCGCGGTAGATAAGACCCTTATTATAAAGGTTAACGAAAACCTCTCTTACAGCGCGGGAGCATCCCTCGTCCATAGTGAATCTTTCGCGAGACCAGTCGCAAGATGCACCGAGCTTTTTAAGCTGGCTGATGATCCTGTTGCCGTACTGATTCTTCCAATCCCAAACTCTCTCAAGGAACTTCTCACGGCCGAGGTCGTAACGCGTAAGGCCCTCGTTTACTCTGAGATTTTCCTCAACCTTGATCTGAGTTGCAATACCTGCGTGGTCGGTGCCGGGAACCCAAAGGGTTGAGTATCCCTGCATACGCTTGGTACGGATAAGCACGTCCTGAAGAGTTTCATCAAGCGCGTGGCCCATATGAAGCTGGCCTGTTACGTTGGGCGGAGGTATTACAATGGAGAAGGGCTTCTTCTTTGTGTCGGGATCGGGCTTAAAATATCCCTTTTCACACCAATTCTCATAAATTCTGTCTTCAAACTCGCGGGGGTTGTAGTTTTTTGCCAATTCTTTTCTCATTTTTCTTTTTCCTTGTTCTTTGCAATAATATTCGAGTTCTGCTTTCGGAATTAAAAAAGCCCCGAAAGCGCAAAAAAACGCTTTCGGGGCGAATGATCGCGGTACCACCCGAATTCAAGGGATAACTCCCTCCTCATTACGCTATAACGCAGCGGTGCGCCGAATTCTACTTGCAAAAAGCTTTCTTTTCGGAATACTGCACGGCTACCTTCACGTACTCGCGCCAAGACTTGCACCAACCGTCTTTTCTCTTAAGACTGCGATATACGCTACTCCTCCGCACAGGTAAATAGCATTACGAGATGTATTTTACCATATTAAATATATTTTGTCAATATTTTACGCGCAAAATATATTTTTATATATTTGTGCTTGATTGTTGCGCGTTTTTTTGGTATAATAACGGTAACGAAAAAGGGTGCGGTGCGCACGGAAAATTTAAAGGAAAGCGAGGCAAGAAAATGAAAAGAACATATATTGCAATAGACTTAAAATCCTTTTATGCCTCGGTTGAATGCAGGGAGAGAGGACTTGATCCGCTGACAACCAATCTTGTGGTAGCAGACAGATCAAGAACGGAGAAAACGATATGCCTTGCGGTTTCCCCATCTATGAAGGCGCACGGAATCCCCGGAAGAGCAAGACTTTTCGAGGTTGTTAGCGCGACGAAGGAAGCAAATGCCAAAAGAAGAGCTAATGCGCCATACGGCAGGCTTATCGGAAAGAGCTATGACGCGACGGAGCTGAAAAACAACCCTGCCCTTGCGATAGATTATATCGCCGCTCCGCCGAGAATGGCGCTTTACACTGAATACAGCGCGAGGATATACGGAATATACCTGCGCTTCGCCGCGCCGGAGGATATACACGTTTACTCGGTGGATGAGGTGTTTATCGACGCGACGTCCTACCTTAAGGTTAGAAGGCAAACGGCAGAGGAATTCGTTACCGAGATCGTTTGCGAGGTTTATCGGGAAACAGGAATAACCGCCACAGCCGGAATCGGCACGAACCTTTATCTTTGCAAGGTTGCGATGGACATACTTGCAAAGCACCAGGAGCCGAACAAGGCAGGCGTTCGAATAGCAATACTTGACGAGATGAAATACCGCAAGCTTTTGTGGGGGCACAGACCCCTGACGGACTTCTGGCGCGTTGGCAGAGGATATGCCGCGAAGCTTGAAGAACACGGGATTTATACAATGGGAGACGTGGCGCGCGCATCACTCGACACAAAAAGCCTTGGCGGCGAGGAGCTTTTATACAAGCTTTTCGGAGTTAATGCAGAGCTGCTGATAGACCACGCGTGGGGTGTTGAACCTTGCACGATGCAGGACATCAAGGCATACAAGCCGAGCGCTTCAAGCCTTGGATCAGGCCAGGTTTTGCACTGTGCATACGAATACGAGAAAGCAAGACTGATACTGCGCGAGATGATAGACTCGCTCTCACTCGATCTTGTGGACAAGGGGCTTGTTTCCGACCATATCACGATCACGGCAGGCTACGATATTGAATGCACCAAAGGATATGACGGCGAGATAACCTCCGACTTTTATGGCAGGAAGGTGCCCAAGGGAGCGCACGGCAGCATTTCCCTTGACGAGCCGACTTCATCAACGAGGCTTTTGACCGAGGCGGCACTTGCCCTTTTTGACAGGATAGTGAACCGGGCACTTTTGGTGCGCAGGATCAACATTTCCCTTGGCAGACTTATCGGCGAAGGGGAGAAAAAAGTTACACGGGGTAAGCAAATGGACGTTTTTTCCCTGCTTGACGGAAAAAACGAGGAGATCGAGCGAGAAGAAAAAAGACTGAAGCGCGAGAGAAAGCTGCAGGACGCGGTGCTGAATATAAAGAAAAAGCACGGCAAAAACGCTGTGGTTAAGGGAATGAATCTTGAAGAGGGCGCAACAGGGCTTGAAAGAAATACACAGATAGGCGGGCACAAGGCATGATGAATTACGATCATATATACGACGATATAATAGACATGCCTGCTCCAAGTTCGGAAAAGCACCCGAGAATGCCGATAGGCGACAGGGCGGCGCAGTTTGCCCCCTTCTCTGCCGTGGTCGGACACGACGATGCAGTGCGCGAGGTGGCAAGGGTTACGGAGAAAAGGATCGAGCTTGATGACGAGGCAATACGTATTCTCGACCAAAAATTGCACACACTGTGCGCTATTTTGGTTACACGCCCCCATACTACCGTTACTTATTACCAAAGCGATGCAAAAAAAGAGGGCGGCCATTACCTCACGGCAGACGGTGAATTTGAGGGGCTTGATGACGTTGGCACACAGGTTGTTCTCAGCGGAATAAAGATACCTATCGAATCGATCGTGGCGATAGATTCGCCGGTATTTTATATCGAGAAAGAATGAAAAAGGAGTGGATCATCCCACTCCTTTTTTGTGTTATTGGTATATAAAATCAGACAAGTGCAAAAAAACCGACACCGCCAAAAATTAACAGCATTACAGCAGCAACACACAAAACAGTTAATGCCACCGTTGCGGCTAAACCGATCATGATGATCTTTTTGATTTTTTCTTTATTGGCACTCATCTTGTTCTCTACTGCCTTGGCGCGCTTTTCCGAATCGCGCCAGCCGGAAATCGACTTATATTTTGCAAGCGCATCTACGTAGTTCTTATTATGAAGATCTACGTTGGCAAGAGTATATATTCGCTCGAGGCGGCACACCTTGGCAAGGGAGAAGGAATCCTTATAATCGGGAATGCGGCCCAATAGCATCTCTGCGCTTGTATATTGCGAGGGAGTATTGGATGCCATTAAACGCTTGGCCTTCTGATAGATCTTCTCGCGATAGTTATCCACGTAAGCGCCTATCTCTGCCCTGAGAGAATCATCGCAGTATTCCATTAACCTTTTGTAATTCGGGTTATGTAAGAGGCTATCCACACGTTTGCTGAGGTCTTCCTTCTTTCGGATCTGCAGATCAGCCATCAACTTACAGAGGTAGGCATCTGCATTTTCGGGCTCGATGTCCAGAACCCTCTCAGCATATTCGTTCGCACTTTGGAAGTGACCATCCTCAATAAATATAACCGCACGGCGAAGGAGCGCCTGCGCATTTGCCATTTCAGGAGCCTGATAGGTGGGCTTTTTTTCATCAGCCGAGAAGATGCTTTTCACACCGCGAACGAGATCATGCACAAAAGCGCTGCCACTGGCGGCTATACTTGAGGCAGTGCCTTCAGGAGCGGCTTTTTTAGGCTCTTCCTTAGGAACGAGCTTTCTTATGCCGCGGATGAGATCCTGCATAAATCCGAGCTTGGACATATCCTGCGCCTGCAGGTGCGAGAACTCGGTGGGAAGATCGTAGGGGCTCATATCCTTGTACGCAGGCACGAGAGTTTTCTTTGCACCCCGCTTTATAAGGGCGAGGTATCTTGACCACTCGTTCTTTACCCAAACGGCGTTGAAATACTCCGGCTTTGTGCCAACAACGACCATGACCTTTGCCGAATTGAGCGCGGCGAAGATATACGGCTCATATGCTGTGCCAAGCTTATCTTCAAGGGTAATGCGGGAGAAAAACACCTTATAACCCTCTTCCGTCAACTCGCTGTAAAGATCCTGCGCGAGAACACTGTCCGGCGTTCTTCCGCCGTAAGAGTCGCTCTCTTTGTAGCAAATAAAAACGTCAAACGGCTCTTCCCTATCGGAAATCGCAAGAATGCCCTTTTGTATTTCGTTGATCTGCTTAGCCTCTTCCTGATAGATAACGCGCTGGCCGATATCCGCCTTTTCAAGCGCGAGTTTGTAATTATCATCATCGAAAATTGAGGTTAACTGCGCCCTATGCACCGTGGGAACACGGCGGTGGGACTGCGGGTCCTCCACGTATTCAATTCCAAAGCGGCAGAGAACGAGCGACCAATATGCCTCGGCATCGGTGCTATCCTCATTGAGCACCTGTTCATAGATAGCGATTGCCTTATCAAACTCATTATTACGGCGAAAATGATTTGCCCTGTCGTAAAGGTTGGCGATGCGCTCGTCATTAAGCCTCGGCAGAGTTTGCTTTGTGCCGCAATATTCGCATTCTGCAACGGTTGCGCCTGCTTCTATCTGCAGGTCTCCGCCACACATTTTACACTTAAAAACTGACATTTTTTACCTCTATAAAATGGTTTTCTATTAAACAAAGCCGACGAGTCGGCTTTGTTTATTTAAATTAGGTTCTTTATTATCCCGTATATTTCCAAACGACAGGGCGTTTATCCGGGTTCCAATTATACTCCCAGCCGGAACCTTCATATGAAGCCCTGCAATATATTTGCAGCTTGTAGCAATCGTCAAATGCATATAAACCAACTGACGTTACCGAAGACGGTATTACGATTTTGGTTAGACTTGCACAACCATCGAATGCGCTGTCACCAATATAGGTGAGCGAATTTGGCATTGTAATACTGGTTAGTTTATAACAACCTTGGAATGCACTATCACCAATGGATTTTACACCGTTTGGAAGCGCAACCTCCATTATGCAATCATTACTCTTAAAGGCTCCTTCGCCTATCGCAGTAACATTATAACCGTTGATCTGCCACGGTATTTCAATATAGGAATTACTACCTGTATACGCTATTATGCTTACCGTTGTGCTCGCATCATTATTGGATTTTCGCCCTACCCATATAAGACCTGATGCCGTCATACCGCAATCTACTACATTTGATACATTTTCATAAAATGTGCATCCCGACGGCAAATTACTTTTCCAGCTAAAATAAGCATATGTCTCACAAATTACAGCCTTTAGATTATGACAGCCTTCGAATGCTGAATCAGCAACACTGACTCCAGATGGTAGATATACGAATTCAAGATTAGTGCAACCTGCAAAAGCCTTTGCTCCTATCGTATCTACACTCGATGGGATAATTACCGATTCGAGAGCGGTGCAACCGGCAAAAGCTCTATTTCCTATTTTTTTAACACCTTGCGGTATATCTACAGTTTCAAGAGTTGTGCAATTTTTGAAGTCACTTGCGCCTATTTTGTTAGTGCCGTATGGGATGCTAAAGCTGGTTAATTCCTGCCTTGCAACCTGGCGACCATAGCTGCTACGGGAAAGCGATCTTACAATGCCAACAAAAGAGAAGATAACGGCCAGTGCAATAATCACGGAAACGACCGATAAAATTGTTATTCGCCGCATTCTTTTGTGCGCGTTTATGCGTTGCATATGTTCGTTGGAATCCTTCCAACCGTTAAGCATCTCGAATTTTTGGTATGCATCATTCATATTACCGTTGGATAGGTCGAACATAGCTGAATCATAAACATCCTGCTTTTTACAATCCGATATAATATCCGGGGCATCCTTATAATCAGCTAGTTCCTTAAGTATAAGGACCGCTCTTTCACGTTCCATTGCTGAATTCGTAGCTATCAGCCCAAGCGCTTGATTGTATGCCGCCTCCTTCTCCAACAGATCCGACTCAATCTTACATTTCTCAATCAGATCTTTAGAGTCAAAATATTCAGGAATTTGCTTAAGCAATACAACTGCTTTCCCGTAATGCTCCACAGTATTTTGATCCATAGCCACTTGCGCCTCTTCATAGATATGACGGCACATCGAGTCAAGATAACCCGAAACCTCGGCCTTGATATTATCATCTCCGTAAAGCATTATTCTCTTGTAGTTGGAGTTAGAGGTAAAGAGTTCCTGCGTTTCTGCAAGTGCATCTCTGTGCGTTAGCTTCAAATCCACCAAGAGCTTGCCAAGATATGCCTCGGCGTTTTCGGGCTCGGCATCAAGAACTCTCTCACAATATTCGTTTGCAGAGTCAAACTCGCCGTCCTCAAGGAACATAAATGCGCGGCGAAGCAGGGGTGCAATGCTTCCGCTAACAGGTGCGGGTGCTGACTGTATTTTGGTATCTACGCTCTGCGTAGACTCTTTTTTTGCATCTTTTTTTACTATCTTTTTTATGCCGCGGATGAGATCCTGCATAAATCCGAGCTTGGACATATCCTGCGCTTGAAGGTGAGAAAACTCCTCCGGAAGATCATAAGGATCCATATCCTTGTAGGCAGGGACAAGAGTTTTCTTCTCTCCTTTTTTGATAAGGGCGAGGTATCTTGACCACTCGTTCTTTACCCAAACGGCGTTGAAATACTCCGGCTTTGTGCCAACAACGACCATGACCTTTGCCGAATTGAGAGCGGCGAAGATATACGGCTCATATGCTGTGCCAAGCTTATCTTCAAGGGTGATGCGGGAGAAAAACACCTTAAAGCCCTCGTTCTTCAACTGGAAATAAAGCTCCTGCGCGAGAACGCTATCCGGGGTTCGCCTGCCGTCTCTGTCGGTTTCCTTATAGCAAACGAAAACGTCGAAGGGCTCCTCCTTTTGAGATATAGAGAGAATGTTTTTCTGAATTTCATTTATAACCTTTGCCTCCGCCTCATAGATGGCGCGGCGACTTGCATCTGCATTTTTAATAGCAGATTTGTAGTTATCATCATCAAATATTGAGGTAAACTGCGCCCTATTGACCGTGGGAACGCGGCGGTGGGACTGCGGGTCCTCCACGTATTCAATTCCAAAGCGGCAGAGAACGAGCGACCAATATGCCTCGGCATCGGTGCTATCCTCGATGAGTATCTTCTCATAGATGCTCATTGCCTTATCAAACTCATTATTACGGCGAAGGTGATTTGCCCTGTCGTAAAGGTTGGCGATGCGCTCATCATTAAGCCTCGGCAGGGTTTGCTTTGTGCCGCAATATTCGCATTCTGCAACGGTTGCGCCTGCTTCTATCTGCAGGTCTCCGCCACACATTTTACACTTGAAAACTGACATTTTTTACCTCAAAAAATTTTGCTTAATTTGTTTTTAATCAAAGCAGTTAATTAACGCGCGCTATCCAGATTGCACGAAGCCTTAGCACGAACGTATCATCCATATCATAGGAATATCCATCAAGCATCCAACCTGCAAAAACATAACCACTTCTCATAGGTGTTTTAACATCGATAAAATCTGCCGAGCAATCATATGAGAACTTATACTCGCCGCCATATGAGCCACTGAGAAACGACTCGTCATCGGAGCTGTAAAAGCTACCGCCGCTTGTGTTATAGATGATATCAACGTTTGTGCCTGTGCCAAGAATCTTCTTAACACCGTACTTATACTCCCCGGAATCAATATACTTCATGCCGTTGATGATTTCTATTCGATCCTTGCTTTCGCCATAGATCTTCACCTGTCTGTATATATCATAAGCCTCATCGACCCTGCCTTTTTTAAACAGCTGCTCTGCTCTGAAATATCGTGCAAACGGGATGATCAGTGTGAATAGTAAAATTATTGCAAGAAGAAGGCTGACAACGGATACAAATGTTACACGGGTAATAATCTTTTGCCGTTTTGTGATTATTTTCGTTTGCTCTGCCTCTGTTTTTACCCTGCGCTTTGCTTTGTTTTTTGTCTCGAGCCAAATATCAAGCTCCGCCTTCAGGCGCCTGATCTGCATATCAACGTCCTTATAACCCGATATGTTGCGAAGCTCAACCAAGCTTCGCTCATAATCCACGTTGGTAACAACGGGAGATTGAACACGTTTTAATGCTCTGTTATAAAGCTCTTCTTTATGGATAGAGTCAAGAAGTCTTGTACACTCCTCCTTCTTCTCCTCCGAATCCTTATATCCATTAAGATCCGAAAAAATAGCAACGGCATCCGTGTACCTTCCTTCATTAAAATGCCAAACGGCTTTGCTGTAAAGCGCTTCGCTCTGAATCATTTTATGACGTTTTTTGCATTCGTCCTTTTTTGCATCAGAGTCCTTATATCCCTTCAGATTAGAAAAAATATTAAATGCTTCACCATACTCGCCTTCTTCAAAAAGACTTGAGGCGCGATTATACATATCGAGTCTTTCTGCTTCCTCTTGACCAATGCACAGTTTGATCTGCTCCCAGGAATCCCTATGATCCCTAATGCTCTCAAAAAGGCTGATAGCCATCTCGATATTTTTGCTTTTCATAAAGGCGATGGCCTTGTTATATATTTCGTCTTTTTCCGCAATGTTTATTAATTCATTGCATTCATCTATCTTGCCCAAAGAATCCTTATATTGCGAGATACTCCTAAACAGTTGTATTGCACCCTCGTAGTTGCGCAAGCGCATCAATTCAACTGCGCGGACATACGTCTTTTCAATGCCGGCGTTGCTGATCCTTTCGACGATGGCCGCATTATAGCCCTCGATAACCTTCTTATATTCCGGCGAGGCAAATCGGCATGCTCTTTGATAGTTGAGATAGCCGGATATCACGGAGGGATGGTTAGCAAGATCTGCTTCACTGTTAAGCTTAAGCTCTACCAATAGCTTAACTATATATGCCTCTGCGGACTCAGGTTTTTTATCCAAAACCCTTTCAGCATACTCATCCGCCCTTTTAAATTCGGAATCCTCAAGATAGATGGCCGCGCGGCGAAGCATTGCGCCAACGTCTTGATTATTTCCCGCCTGCCCTACAGACACACCGCGTGTGCGAACAGGCATAGTATCACGACCGAGGATCTTCTTTATGCCGCGGATGAGATCCTGCATATATCCGAGCTTGGACATATCCTGCGCTTGAAGATGAGAAAACTCCTCCGGAAGATCATAAGGATCCATATCCTTATATGCCGGGATAAGCATCTTTTTCTGTCCCTGCTTTATAAGGGCGAGATATCTTGACCACTCGTTCTTGACCCAAACGGCGTTGAAATACTCTGCCTTTGTGCCAAGCACGATCATAATCTTTGCCGAATTCAGAGCGGCGAAGATATACGGCTCATACGCTGTGCCAAGCTTATCCTCGAGTGTGATACGTGAAAAGAAAACCTTAAACTCCTCTTGCGTGAGCTGATAATACAGCTCCTGTGCAAGAACACTGTCCGGAGTTCTTCTACCTTGGTTATCCGTTTCCTTATAGCAAATAAAAATATCGAAAGGTTCTTCGTTTTGTGAAACCAAAAGAATGTTTTTCTGTATCTCGTTTATTTCTTTTGCTTCTTTCTCGTATATTACTCGCTGCGATATGTCCGCATATTTCAAGGCAGATCTATAGTTATCATCATCAAATATTGAGGTAAACTGTACTCTATTGACCGTGGGAACACGGCGGTGGGACTGCGGGTCCTCCACGTATTCAATTCCAAAGCGGCAGAGAACGAGCGACCAATATGCCTCGGCATCGGTGCTATCCTCGATGAGTATCTTCTCATAGATGCTCATTGCCTTATCGAAATCATTATTACGGCGAAAGTGATTTGCCCTGTCGTAAAGGTTGGCGATGCGCTCGTCATTAAGCCTCGGCAGGGTTTGCTTTGTGCCGCAATATTCGCATTCTGCAACGGTTGCGCCTGCTTCTATCTGCAGGTCTCCGCCACACATTTTACACTTGAAAACTGACATTTTTTACCTCTGAAGTTAGCTATATATAAACTGTGTATGCCTGACTCCCAAAAGAGCCAGGCATAGCATTTTATTTAAACATCTTGCAGGTTGTATTTCTTTCCTTTATAAGGATAAGAAGCTCTGCGCCCTCGGCTGCCACAGCCTCGCTGTTAGCGGAGAGAACCGCCTCCTTGAGTGCGCCGAAGCGCGTGTTTATATCTCCCTCGATCGAGGCGAGCTTGGGGCTGCTCATAGGATCGCTGTACTTAAATGCATCGCGAACCTTTTTGCACATATCCTGAATATCGGATGCGCTTGCCCTTGCGATAAGGTTCTCGCTATCAACCCTCATAGAGCAGATAAAGGACGTTGCCTGCTCCACCTTTGCATCCACGCTCTCAACAATGTCGATCGCTGTTTTTGCCTTGAGAACTGCAACAACGTTTGCTACAAAAACAAGAGAGCAACCGATTGCGGCGATCCAATAAGGCAAGGGAGTTATAACCATAAAGATAAATGCAACAGAAACGGTGCCTATCAATGCGGCATAGCTGACCGATATAAGAGAGATATTATAGAAGATCTTTTTTATCTTATCATCCTTAACAGCCATCCAGGTGCAAGCAAGCTGGCCGATAAATGCCACGGTGGTTATGCTATATCCGATCCAAAAGGAGTGGGTGTATTTTTCAATATTGGGCCATGCGGGAACTATGAACACACAAAGGTTAAACAAGCCGAGCAAAAGCACCCATGCAACTGCGTACAAATTAAAGCTCTTTTTCATAATTATTTACCTCCATCAAAGCTTTTCGCCACATTCAGCGCAGAACTTTGCGCCGGGAGCTACCGTTGCACCACACTTAGAGCAAGCGGTGATAAACTTATATCCGCATTCGGGGCAGAACTTGCCCTTGGCAACAGTGTTGCCACACTTAGGACAAACGACGGCGTCATTTGCCACAACCTTCTCACCACATTCAAGGCAGAACTTCGCGTTCTTGGGAAGAGATGCGCCACACTTTGCGCACCTTTCCTCCTGCTGGGTAGAGGAAGCAACGTTTGATGCGCTGTCACCAAGGCCCTTGAACATTTCGCCAAGCTTGGGAGCAACTGCACCTGCAGCCGCCATACCAACGCCAAGGCCGATCATATCGCCTGCAACTCCGCCCCCGGCACCGCCGCTTATATTCATATTGCCAATGCCCTCGGCATAAGCCTTCTGTACATCTGCTGCAAGAACATCTCTCTGGTTGTATCCCTTAGCTGCCATAACCTCAGCCTCAGCCTTACCCTGTGCTGCTGTAACCTCAGCATCGGCGAAGCCTTCGAGCTTCTTCTTCTGCGCTGCTGTCTGAGCACGAATCAACTCACGCTCTGCCTCGCGCTTTTCCTTCTCGGTCAGGGTTGCCTGGCGCTCAAGCTCAACCTGGCGCTCTGCCGCAACAACTGTTGCCTTGGCAGCAGCCAGCGCAACCTCCTGCTCAGCATAGGCGGTTTTGATCATGGTTTCTGCCTGGATGGTCTTGGTTTGAATAGCAATAGTGTGAAGATCACGCATCTTCTTAAAGTTGCTATCGGTATTAGGATCAGGAAGGAGAACGTTTGAAATATAGAACTGAGGGATGGTTAAGCCGTATTCCTCAAATCCGGGAAGAATGGCGGCGCGAAGAACCTCAGAGAGCGACTCAAGGTTCTCATCGATCTCAAAAAGGTCAATATTGCGCGACTTGATTGCGCCAACGAGGTGCGCCTTCACCGCATTGGAGATCAAAGGCTTGAAGCAAGCCTGCAGAGACTTTGTGTATCCATCCTTGTCACCCCATGCGATGCCCTTGGTTGTGCCAACAAGCTTTACAAGGAGCTTTCTTGCATCGGCAACCTCAAGATTCATTTCACCGCAAGCGCCGATCTCGATCGGGAATCCGTAATTGGGCTCGATAAATCTTACCTTGCTATCCGTTCCCCACTTGATAGACATCTGCACGGTTTTGTTAATAAAGTAAACCTCACAGTGGAAGGGGGTATCATTGGTGGTACGCTTAAAGAACTTTCCTATCTTAGGAATGTTCTGTGTTTCGAGAGTGTGCCTACCGGGGCCGAAAAGGTCGAGCGCCTGGCCGTTCATAAAGAATATCGCTTCCTGCGACTCGTGAACTATCAGCTGAGTTGTGCTTTCAAAATCCTCACAAGGATGCTTCCAAATAAAAGAATTATGATTGTCCTCAGCCATTATAACCTTTGCAATTGACATATCTTTCCTCCAAAGTATAGAATGTATTATTTTTCGACTAATTATATTGTAAATATAATTGTACACCAACAAAACACTAAAGTCAAGAAAAAACGCAAAGCTTAACACATTTTAACTTAACGCGCGCGTTGTATTTGTACAAAATCAACAACGGTTCGTTGCGTTTTTGCAAATTTAGAAAAAATAAAGCGGCGATCTAAAGCTCACCGCTTTTGTTATCGGTTGAGCCGGTTTAATTTTTGATTGCAACCGTTCTTTCGTTCTCTACTGACAAATGTTGACGTATTTTGGATTTTATATCAATGATAGCATCACAATAGAATTGTTGCCACACCATATCATCACTACGACTGTAACCCAAATTTTCTATAGTTACCAGGTCCTCTCCGGTTGTGGATTTCATAAGTTTAAGAAGCTCAACCTTTTCCCACTGAGATTCATCTAATGGCTCATAAAAATACATTTTGCCTGAATTGTCTTTTTCTCTCGCCTTTCGATTTAGCAGCCACCACAAATCAAATTCAGCAAGACCAAACCCAAAACCTAGGCAATACACATCTGCAAAAAGGAACGCTTCTACCCAACTTTTAGCTTCCGTGCTATTTTCAAAATCGGCTCTTTTTTCTGCTTCTTCTTTGATTCTGTATAAAGAGTTCCCATAATAATAGTGTCCAAGAATGGTACTATCGGGCTTGCGTGCTTCACCGTGAATATGCCAGATCTTATTTGTAATGCCACTAAAAATCGCCTCGTTATAAGTGTGGATGAGATATTTTGGCTCAACACGTCCTCTGGTAGATTTTGTCATTTCCTTAACTTTCGATTCTGTTAAAACTTTTGGATAAATGGAAGCTTGCTCTAGTTCATATGTATAATTTGTAGTTAAAACGTGATCAAAGCCGATAGAAATCAGTTCTCGTATTATATTAACAAGTGTTGGAGACATATCATTTTTGCCGAGCAAATTTCTACACTTTTCCTTCATTGCTATATCAATTTTATCTTGTGTTAACAAAATTGCTTTTAATGGTTCCGGACATTTAATTTCGTTCGGATGAGGCAAATCATCTCGTTTTTTAATGCTTATCAAAAATTCATTCCATGACTCTCCACCAAACGACTGTAGCAAACCGTTGCCGAAGAGTAAAATTTGCGGTCTTTTACTCATAATGTAGCTCCTATTATAAGAGCCGCCGAAAGCGGCGGCTCTCATTTTGTTAGTTTAGAATTGGGAGGTTTCCGTCTGTGTTCCAGATAGTGCTTGACCAATTCTCTTTGCAGTAATTTGTGATATCGCTTATGGTTGCTACTGTTGCTTCACCGCAATATGCGCCTGTTTCATTATATCTCGTTAGCGTTTGCGTTTCGGCACGATAGCACTCCTCAATCGTACCTTTGTTATCAGCAACAAAGCCTCCGTTTCTGCTATAGCTCAGCGATGATCCAGTTGCGGATACGTTGCCCGTTACAAACGATCCGTGAACAGTTCCATTGTTCTGAGCGACAAAGCCACCAACGTATGCCATAAAGTTGTTACTCGTACCGTCAATATTTCCGGTAGAATAGGAATCTGTAATAGTTCCGTTGTTCTTTGCCACCAATCCACCTGCGTAAATGGTGTAATCGCCGATAACAGTTGAGCTAACATTCGCAATACAGTTGTTTACTGTACCTTCATTGAATCCGATAAATCCAGATGCAAATGCATTAGCACTTCCGATAGAAGTTATCGTTGCAGTTGCTGAAACGGAGCAATTTTCCACTATCGCTCCTTCCATAACATGACCGACAAAAGCACCCGTATAGGTAATGCTACTGCTTGTGACGGTTGCTGTGAAGGTGTAGTTATCAACCGTGAGGTTTTTGAGAGTTCCATTGAGATAACCGAACAAGCCATTTACACTTCCGCTTGCAGAAACCTTGAGGTTTTTAATTACGAATCCGTTACCATCAAGCGCTCCCGCGAATGCGGTTGCTTCGGTTGTGCTCGCCATAGGTACTGTGTAATCACCCATATTGATGTCAGAGCCTATCACGAAATATTTTCCTTCATATGTTTCACCTGCATTAATTTGATTGATAAAGTACACAAGCTGCGAACCGTCAAATATCACATAAGGATCGGTTTGCATTCCGCTACCGCTATTATAGCTTGTAGCAATTTTGTTGCCATTCCACACCACACTTGCCGTGGAAACAACGATGTAGTTTACCGTAGCTGTACAATTCTGGAACGCATAACCACCAATACTTGTAGTATTTTCAGGCAAATTAATTGTTTTAATAAAACCACAGTTATTAAATGCCGCTAAAGGTATGTCCGTTTGAACGGTTATTGTTACTTTTTGAATTGTTGTGGGTATATAATAACAGTACGCATTCATGTAGTAACAATAAACTTGTCCGTACCAATAGCCGCCATTGTATGCGCTATATTGCCATATTGTTCCTTCGACAGTTCGCGAACGATTAACAAAGTTGTCGTTATTTTGACTTGTGCTATAATAATCTTTTGAACGTTCTGGTGTCACATATCCAAATATATAACCAAACACAGCATTGTAATAGGTAGCGTCTGCACTCGCACCTACAAACGGCAAGGTTATATCTTCGATTGCAACACATCCCTTGAATGCACCAAGGCCGATGCTTGTTACAGTATCAGGAACAATAACCTTCTTCACAAGAAGTACATCTTGGAATGCATACTGTCCAATGCTTTCCACCTTGCTCGGTATAATAAGTTCGTCCTCATTTTCAGAGTTGAACTTGCTAAGCAAGCTGCATCCGGAGAATGCATAATCGCCTATCTTCGTTACATTGTTGCCAAGTGTAAGCGTTGTAAGCTCGATACATCTATAGAATGCGTAATCGCTTATCTCTGCAACA
>JAZLCY010000113.1:0-3507 GCA_045614485.1 Eubacteriales bacterium | reverse complement strand
CCTCAGGGCGAAAAATGCAATATATTTATTGACTTTGCCGGCACATTATGGTAAAATCTATTTGTGGTATTTTGCCCTGCGGCAAGTGCTAACAACAATTTTTAGCAAAGGATATCTAAAATGCCTTTTTTAAAATTTTTGAATAACGGATTTTTCTATACAAACTTTAACGACTCCCTTTTTCTTTTCATACTCTTTATCAGCTTAAGCTGTGTTGGAGCTTACTTGCTTGGAAGCATAAACTCAGCTATTCTCATCTCCCGTATTGTTTATCACGAAGACATAAGAAAATTCGGTAGCGGAAATGCAGGAATGACCAATATGCTCAGAACCTACGGTGCTCTTGCGGCGGCGGGAACATTTTTCGGCGACCTTTTGAAAACGGTTATCGCGGTTTCTATACCCGGAATTATATTCGGTTTTCAGTTTGTTGACATCGCGGCTGTTGAAGCAGGACAATGGGGCTATTTCGGAATCAGCATACAGCCCTTCTGCTATCTTGCCGGACTTTGCGCAGTTATAGGACATATTTTCCCGATATACCACAAATTCAAGGGTGGCAAGGGCGTTATGACCACAATGACGATGGCAATACTGCTTTCTCACGGCCCAATGCTCCTGCTCTTTATACTGTTTCTTATCATACTTTTTGCATTCAGATATATGTCTTTGGCATCTGTAACGCTTTCTATTTTATATCCCGTAGCGCTCAAGATATGGTTTGCAGTATTTGGCGGCGGAATGGATCCTGTAATTGCAGCATCCAGCATCGCTATCGCAATACTCGTTGTTTGGAGCCACAGAGCAAACCTTAAGAGAATCGCAGATAAGACTGAACGCAAGGTTACACTTGGAAAGAGAAAAAAGGCAGATGCACTTGCAGATGCCCAGAAGGTTGAAAAAGATGACGAATAAAAGAGAGGAGCTTATCGACCTCATCTTGCTGGCCTTTCAGAAGGAGGCTATTAAAAAACTTGTTTTTTCAAGACCCAATGCTTCCGAAATCACGAAGATAAGCGGCAGGCTTTGCAACCATAGAGGCAGAAAGATCCTTGCATTTGAATACTCGCTGCCGGGCAACACTGTTTCCCACAAGAACGTTACTGAAGCTGAAATTCGCGACACGGTTACCGGTATGCTTGAAGAATACGACCAAGCAAACCTTATCACAACAGCCGGCGATGCCGAATGGAAGCTCTCAAAAAAGGGCAAAGAGGCACTGCTTGGCACATACAAATTGATAAGATCCTTAAGCGCTGACAAAATGAGCTTTGAAAAGGCTATAGAATCGCTCGATACAAGAAAGAATTATATTCTTAACGGTAAAGAGGATTTCCTTATTGAGCTTGGTATCTCATCAAAAGACGGCCGCGTTCACGACAAAAAGCAAGCGAAATACAGACAGATCAACCGCTTTCTCGAGCACATTGAGGATATATACGACCAGATAGACAAGGATAAGGAAATACTTATCTACGATCTTTGCTGCGGAAAAAGTTATCTTAGCTTCGCCGTTTATTACTACTTTGTTTTTATCAAAAAAAGAGCTGTTAAAATGCTCGGAATCGACCTCAAACGCGACGTTATCAATTGGTGCGGCGATCTTGCAAAAAGGCTTAACTACACCGGAATGACGTTTGTTACAGATGACATAACAAACACACCAACCGACGTAACACCCGACATGGTGATCTCCCTGCACGCGTGCGACGTTGCGACAGATATTGTGCTTGACACTGCCATCAGACTTGGTGCAAAGATCATACTTTCCACACCCTGCTGCCACAGGTATTTAAGCGACAAGGTCAAGGCAGATGAGCTTAAATTCGTTACAAAGCACCCCTATCTCAACACAAAGATCTGCGAGGTTCTTACCGATGCGATCAGGGCAAAAAGGCTCTCGGCAAATGGATATAACGTTACGGTGCTTGAGCTTACAGACCCCGAAAACACACCTAAAAACACTCTCATAAGAGCTATAAAATCGAAAGCTCCTGCGTCTTTTACTGACAGAGAACGAGAAGAATACAACGAGATCCTCGAATTTCTGCTTAAAGACACGAAGGATAGCTATTTGAAGGAATTTAGTAAATAAAGGTTTACATTTATCAATGATTTTCACATCTAAATGCGCCAAGGATACGCAGGATATTGGCTACGAGCTTGCAAAAAAGCTTTACACGGGTGGCAACAAAAGCGCCGTTATAGCTATGCGCGGCGAAATGGGCGTTGGCAAAACCGCCTTTACCCTTGGCTTTGCATCATTCTTTGAAATACGCGGTGTTAAAAGCCCAACATACGCCGTAATGAATCAATATTCAAACAAAGACGTTAAGATATACCACTTTGATATGTATCGCATTGGCGACGAGGACGAGTTATATTCCATAGGATATGACGACTACATAGATGCTGAAGGTTACAAGATCATAGAGTGGAGCGAAAACATCGACTATGCCCTGCCTTCCGATGCAATTTACGTTAAGATAGACCGAGTTGCAGATGATGAATTGGCGCGCACGGTTGAAATATATTGCAAGGAGGATTTAAAGTGAAAATTCTTGCATTTGACAGTACGGCAAAGGTAGCATCGGTTGCCATATGCGAAGATGAGAAGATGCTTTCGCAATACACCGTTGATAACGGACTTACACAGAGCGAATTACTTCTGCCTATGGCAGAGGATATGCTCAAGGAACTGAAACTCAGCTTTGCTGACATTGAGCTTTACGCAGCATCTGTTGGCCCCGGATCTTTCACCGGAGTAAGAATCGGCGCGGCGCTTATAAAGGGACTTGCGTTTGGCAAGGGTACTCCCTGCGCAGAAGTTTCTACACTTGAGGCACTCGCATACAACCTTGAAGGAACAGACGGAATAATCGTGCCCACGATGGATGCAAGGCGAGGACAGGTTTATACCGCAATATTCAGATCCAGCCCAGACGGAATTGAAAGACTCACAGAGGATGATGCAATTTCGATCACAGCGCTTGCAGATATGCTGAAAGCATATGAAAATGAGAGGGTATATCTTTGCGGCGACGGATATGCTGTTGCAAAGAAGGGACTCAATGACAGCGGTGTTAAAACCGAATGCACCCCCGCCCTTCTGATCAACGAAAACGCGGCATCAGTTGCACGCGTTGCATTCAGAAACTACAAAAACGGCGTATATACTACCGACACAGCGGTTAAACCCACCTATTTGCGAATGCCGCAGGCAGAACGCGAAAGACTTGAAAGAATAAATAGCGAGGCAACAAAATGAGAAGGATAATCTATATTGGCGCAGACAGTGCGGGATATGAACTTAAGGAAAAATTCAAGGCTACACTTGTGAAAGAGGGTTACGACGTGCACGATTGCGGAACAAATTCCACCGCATCCTGCCACTACCCTATCTTCGCATCCGAGGTGAGCAAGAACGTTGTAGCATCAAATGATACCGCATACGGAATTCTTATTTGCGGCACCGGAATCGGAATGTCAATGTGCGCAAACAAATAT
>JAZLCY010000112.1:0-1993 GCA_045614485.1 Eubacteriales bacterium | reverse complement strand
TGGTGAAAACGCTAACGTTCACGATGTATTCGTTACAAGCGAAGAAACAGGCGAGCAGGTTAAGTACGCTATTCCTTACGGAACCAAGCTTGCTGTTGTTGACGGTCAGCACGTTGTAAGAGGTCAGGTTCTTACAGAGGGAAGCAAGGCTCCCGCTGATATCCTCAGAATTCAGGGTCTTGATGAGGTTTACTCCTACATCATCACAGAAATTCAGAAGGTATACCGTGGACAGTCCGTTTCTGTTAATGATAAGCATATTGAAATTATTGCTCGTCAGATGACAAGAAAGGTAAGAATTGAAGAGGCAGGTAACACTGATCTTCTTTCCGGCTCTGTAGTTGACGTATCTGAGTTTGAGGCAGAAAACAATAAGGTTCAGGCTCGCATTGATGCGGGTGAGATCGATCTCACTTTCGCAACCTGCGCACCTGTGCTTCTCGGTATTACAAAGGCGGCTCTTGCAACAGAGTCCTTCCTCTCCGCTGCATCCTTCCAGGAAACAACGAGAGTTCTTACCGATGCTGCTACAAACGGTAAGATCGACCACCTCAGAGGTCTTAAGGAGAACGTAATTATCGGTAAGCTCATTCCCGCAGGTACGGGTATGAGATGCTACCATAATGTAAGCGCTCGTCCTACTGAAGATAAAACAGCTGAATAAGCTTTAGTCCCCCGATACTCGGTATCGGGGGACTTTGAATGTTTGCGCAATTTCTACATTATTATATATACGCGCACGCATATTGTACAATATTGAAAAAGTAAATTGAATCTTTGTGGAAAATAGATAAAAAATGTGATTAATTATTGTATATATAGTGTAAAATGCTAAAAAATATGAAAAAAATAATTTTTCTTGACAAAACGGCTATTTAGTGCTATAATAAGCTGTAATTGTTTGTAAACTCGGAGTAATAGGAAGCCTTATAAATTCAAGGTTTACAGCGATTTTTATGTGACAGCTTCACAGCCTTGGCTGTGTCTGTATAAACATTAAATTTTTGAAGAAGGAGGAAGAAAATGCCAACCTTTAACCAGCTTGTAAGACAGGGACGTAGCGAGAAGGTTTATAAGTCCAAAGCACCCGTGCTTCAGAAGGGCTTTAACACACTTCACAATGAGCCTACCGATCAGCACGCACCTCAGAAAAGAGGAGTATGCACAAAGGTATCTACAACAACACCTAAGAAGCCTAACTCAGCTCTTCGTAAGATCGCAAGAGTAAGACTTACAAATGGTCTTGAAGTAACAACCTATATCCCCGGTATCGGCCACAACTTGCAGGAACACTCAGTAGTACTCATTCGAGGCGGAAGAGTACGTGACCTGCCCGGTGTACGTTACCACATCATCCGCGGTACACTCGACGCACAAGGCGTAGCGAACCGTAACCAGAGCCGTTCAAAATACGGTGCAAAGAGACCTAAGAAGAAATAATAGGTCAAAACAAAAAGGTATAAAGCAAAATATTCGCTCGTCTGAAAGAGCTGCATAAATTTAATGTTTAAGGCAGACCACGCCGACGTGCATTTACAGAAGAAATGCTTTTGAGTACCAATGATTTCATAATATTAATGAAGGAGGGAAGTAAAGTGCCGAGAAGAGGTAAAATTTCCAAAAGAGACGTATTGCCGGATCCCCTTTACGGATCTAAGCTTGTAACAAAGCTTATCAACAATGTAATGCTTGACGGTAAAAAGGGAGTAGCACAGAAAATCGTATACGATGCATTTGCAATCGTTGAAGGCAAGACAGGTGAAAATCCTGTAGAAGCTTTCCAGGCTGCTCTTGACAATATTATGCCTGTACTTGAGGTAAAGGCTCGCCGTGTAGGCGGTTCTACCTATCAGGTTCCCATGGAGGTAAGAGCTGAAAGACGTCAGACTCTTGGTCTCCGTTGGCTCGTTGGTTATTCCAGAAAACGTGGTGAGCGCACAATGGCTGAAAGATTAGCAAACGAAATTATGGATGCTAAGAACGGTGCAGGCGC
>JAZLCY010000111.1:0-27195 GCA_045614485.1 Eubacteriales bacterium | reverse complement strand
CAATGCTCATTCCTCCGGCAATCTACAAGGAGAAGGGCTACAAGGCATGGTGTGTCGGCGACGATATCGCTTGGCTCCGCGTCGGCGACGACGGCAGACTGTGGGCTGTTAACCCCGAGAACGGCTTCTTCGGCGTTGCTCCCGGTACAAACGAGCATTCTAACCCCAATGCGCTTCATACTTCTATGCGTAACTGTATCTTCACAAACGTTTGCCACAACCTCGATGATAACACTGTTTGGTGGGAAGGTCTTAATGACAATCCTCCCGCAAACGCAATCGACTGGAAGGGCAATCCTTGGGACTACAAGAAGTACGACAAGGCTGACAAGGTCAACACCTCCGGTGCTCATCCCAACTCCAGATTTACCGCAAAGGCAATCAACTGCCCCTGCATCTCCGATAAGTTCAGCGATCCCGCAGGCGTTCCGATCTCCGCTATCGTATTTGGTGGTCGCCGCGCAAAGACCGCTCCCCTCGTATATCAGTCATTCGGCTGGCAGCACGGAGCATTCGTTGGTTCTATCATGGCTTCCGAGACCACAGCAGCAGCTGCAGGTGCAGTAGGCGTAGTTCGCCGCGATCCCATGGCTATGCGTCCCTTCGTAGGCTACGATATGGGTGACTATTGGGCACACTGGCTCAAGATGGGTACTCTCGCAGCTAATGCTCCTAAGATTTTCCACGTTAACTGGTTCAGAACCGATGACGAGGGACACTTTATCTGGCCCGGATTTGGCGACAATATGCGTGTTCTTATGTGGATTCTCGCTCGTTGCGAGGGCAAGGTAGACGCTGTTGAGACCGCAATCGGTTACGTTCCCAACGTTGACGATATCAACCTTGAGGGTCTTGATATTTCTAAGGAAACTCTTGCTGATCTTCTTAGCGTTGATAAGGAGCTTTGGCTTGAGGACTGCAAGGGCATCAAGGAGTTCTATGCTCAGGTTGGCGAAAGAGTTCCTGCAGAATTCTACAGCGAGCTTGCTGCTCTTGAGGAGCGCCTCTCTAAGTAATTAGATTGAGGTTTTCCTGTAAATGAAAAAGTCTACAAAGAAAAACAACAAGAAGGTATCAAGAAAATCATCTAAGAAATCGGTTAAGAACGGTTTTATAATCGCAGCTGTTGTTTTGGCTGTTGCCGGAATTATCGCGTTTACAATATACTGCGCATCTGAAAACAATAGGGGCAAGGATAACGGTAGTAGCGGTAACACGAACACAAGCCAGGGAACAGGCGGTGGCGCAGGAATCGATACTCCCTTGATTCCTCTTGATCCGTAAACAAAATTAAAAAGCACCGCGCGGAAGTGATTCTGCACGGTGCTTTTTTATTTCAAAACAGGGTATGTAATGAGCGAGATCATTGCTGAAATGAAGCCTTGAAGCAACTTGTATTTAACGTGCTTTGCTATCGAAATATTGCTTTGTGAACCTATAATATATGCCGCCTGAGATATCACTGAAACGCCGGAAAAGGATACAGCGAATGATGTCAATATAAAGGAATATAAAGGATGAGAAATACACAATTCCGATAAATAGCGAGAAGCATTGCCAATTTCAAGGAGTGATATGATGGCACCGCATACAAGCTGATTTCTTATGAATTTTTTTATTAAACCGCATATGATTGCAAATGCGGTTATAAATGCACATATGTTGATGCAGACTTCGCAGGAATGCTTGATTGAATTAACAAAACTGTATTTCTGCCAATTAATATCATATGAATTGCTTTGTTTTTCTTTTTTTGTTCCGATTATAAATCCGCTTATAACGGCAGAAATGATCATTGTAAAATACAGAAAAATTCCATCCCTGATATTTCCTCTCAACGCAAGTCCGACAACGAAAATTACGTATGCCGGACTTGCGTTGTTGCTGAATGACATCAATCTTTCACATTCGCACTTTGATATTATTCCGTTTTTGTACAGTTCTGTTGACATTTTAGCTCCAACAGGAAAACCGCATAAAATTCCGCAGAAAAACGTTGCAATTCCTTCGCCTGAGATCCTGAAGATTCTTTCAAATACTCTATGCAAGAGAGTAACCTTTTCAGCTCTGATCGAAGTTATCAGAACGTCTGTTATTAGCAGGAACGGAAACACAGACGGTAGTATAAGCTTTACCGCAAGATCAAGGCCTTCAAGCGCGTAGGTCGATATTTCCTTTGATAGTATCAGCATAGTAAAAAACAGCAGTATTATCCCTGTCGTATGTGCGCTTTTCCAAATTGATCTTATTTTTGCTTGCTCTCTTTTTCTTGCCGTTGTCATTTTTTTGCCCCATAAACATACATTTTACTATACATTTATGAACGTGGTGGTAGTGAGATGACACGTATTTTGAAAGATGCATCTTCGAAAAATAGTGCAAAACAGGGAATACCCCTTGATTTTCATATTGAAATTATGCCAAAGGGTAAGGGTTTCCGAGTTCTCGTAAGCGGCGTGAGGGCTGTTAAAAGCTTTAGTTTTGAGTGTATCATCGTTCGATTGCGGCGCAGATCGTTAAAAATCATTGGTGATGGGCTTGAAATTGCATCGCTTGAAGATAACGTTGTTCAGATATCCGGTGATATAAAGGAGTTTGAGCTTTTATATGATAAGTTTTGATAAGCTGATTTTCGGTTACGTTGTTATACGGATAGATGAAAGTGACGTTGTTCGTGTGATAAATCGAATGATAAAGGCCGGCATTAACCAGAACGTCGGTAAGGACGGCACGCTTTTCGTTCCGTATAGGCTGATCAAAAGGTATAGAAGCATTCTTTTGGACGTTTCTTATACCGAGTCGGACGTAAAAGGTTTTTGGGGGCTTGTTTTACATCTTTTGAAAAGGCACGGATTCATTTGTGCGACCGTTGTTTTGGCGCTTATTTGTGCTGTTTCTTTTAACACGGTATGGGACATACGCGTTGAAGGATGCTCTGATGAAGTTGCGAGCGAGGTAATTTATGAGTTGGATAGTGCGGGGGTCAAAATAGGTTCTTGCTGGCTCGGAATGGATAAAAGGGAGGTAGAGAACAGTATTTTGCTCTCATCTGACAGCGTTGCATGGATAAGTATAAATCGGCGCGGTGCGGTTGCATACGTCAGTGTGATAGAGCGAAATTCCCATATAGCTCCCGAGAAGCCTCTGGGTTATGCGAGTCTTGTTGCCGATAGGGACTGCATAATCGAGGAAATAACGGTTAAGGTTGGATATCCTGTTGTAAGGGTTGGCGACAGTGTGCGTAAAGGGCAGGTTCTGATATCCGGTGTTATTCCGCAATCACTCGGTGGCGGTTACTGTTATGCCGAGGGCAGCGTGAAGGGAAGATACAGTAGCGAAATTGAGGTTCACGCACAAGATAAGATCGTTGAAAAGGAATATTCAGGCACCTCTCTTTACACCTTAGGTGTAAAAATTTTAGGGTTAAAAATAAATATTTTCAAAAACTATGGAAAAATGCCGACCAACTATGATATAATAAAAGAAAACAAGGAATTTATATTCCTTGGAAGGAAAATTCCGCTGTCGGTAGAGTATGAGATAGCGAGAGAATACTCGGAAAAAACAGTTGAGATCGGTTATACGGATATGATCAGGTCTGCTTCGGGCGAACTGAGCCGTATTCTTGCCGAGGATCTTGTGGCGGAAGATCTTCTCGGTATCAAAACCGATATATCGGAGGCTGACGGGTATTCCATAACCGCAAGGCTCATTTTGAGAGCTGAGGTTACGAAAATAAAGGAATTTGAGTATATTTCGGAGAAATAATGAAGGAATTAATCGTTACAACCAATTCAAGTGAGGCAACCGCGGCAATGTTCGGTGCGTTCGATGCAAACGTTAAGTTGATTGAGCGCGCTTTTGACGTTCGTATCAATCAGTGCAGCACAAAGGCTGACAGTGGCGACGTTATTGTTGTTACAGGTGATGAAGAAAATGCCACAAAGGCCGTTCGGGCACTTGAATACATCAAGCATATGGTTGGCACAGGAGAAATTGTAAGCGACCAGAGTGTTGAATACGTTGTTGGTCTTGTAAAGGACAACATGGAAGAAGACGTTGGCTATTCTGACGGTGTTATATGCATTACCAATAGGGGTAAGCCGATAAAACCCAAAACTGCAGGACAAAAGAAGTACGTTAAAGCGATCAAAAACAACACGATCGTTCTTGGACTTGGCCCTGCAGGTACAGGTAAGACATTCCTTGCGGTTGCTATGGCAACAGAAGCGCTTCGCAACAAGCAGGTTTCACGCATTATCCTTACCAGACCTGCTGTAGAGGCTGGTGAGCGGCTTGGATTTTTGCCCGGAGATCTGCAGAGCAAGATCGACCCCTATCTCAGACCTCTTTACGATGCTCTTTTCGAGATGCTTGGCCCTGAGAACTTCCAAAGACATATGGAACGATCCACCATTGAGATCGCGCCGCTTGCTTATATGCGAGGCAGAACGTTGGATGACTCCTTTATAATTCTTGATGAGGCGCAGAACACAACGCCCGAGCAGATGAAGATGTTTCTTACCCGACTTGGATATAATTCCAAGGTAGTCGTTACAGGTGACCTGTCGCAGACCGACCTGCCGTTAGGTAAGAAGAGCGGACTTTCTATTGCCTCCAAAATTCTTGGCGGAATTGAAGGTATTGAAATTTTTAATTTCACAGAAAGAGACGTTGTTCGCCACAGCCTTGTAAGGAAGATAATCACAGCATACGATAAATACGAAAAAGAGGCCGAAGCCAAGAGGTATCAGATGCAACAGAAGAGATACCACAAGGACCAGGACAATCAGAAAGGACAGTAAAAATGGCAACAAGGGGATTGATGATAAACTTTGCCGCAACCAATACTTTTGCGGAAGTTGACTATGAATTGAAGCTCGCTATAAGGCGCGCTATAGAGGCAACTCTTGAATATGAGGCGTTTCAGTATGATGCACAGGTTTCTGTAACCTTCTGCACCAATGAATATATCAGGAAGCTCAATAAGAAGTTCAGAAACGTGGACAAGCATACAGACGTGCTTTCTTTCCCGATGTATGAGGACGGTGACTTTGAGATGAGCGAATGCATAAGCGGTGCAATGCTTGGAGATATCGTTATTTCTGTTGACAGAGCAAAGGAACAGGCCGAGGAGCTTGGAAATTCCTTTGTAAGAGAGGTTTGCTTCCTTGCAATACATTCAACACTTCATCTTTTAGGCTACGACCACGAGAGATCTAAGGATGATGAAGAGGCACAGTGCCTTGCACAGCGCGAAATTATAGCTGAATTGGAGATATGAATATGACAAAAACAGCATTTATAGCACTTGTTGGCAGACCCAACGTAGGAAAATCCACACTTATCAATGCGATTCTTGGTGAGAAGGTGGCTATCGTTTCAAAGAAGCCCCAGACCACAAGAAACAGAATTACAGGAATACATACCGTGGGCGAAAATCAGTTCGTTTTCCTTGATACCCCCGGACTTCATAAGCCCAGAACAAGACTTGGCGACTATATGGTAAAGGCAACAGCATCCACTCTTGGCGGTGTTGATGCGGCGATCCTTATCGTTGAGGCGAGGGAAGAGGTTGGTGACATTGAGCGCACCCTTATCTCCCGTTTCAAGTCGGACGGGCTTCCTGCAATACTCGTTATCAACAAGACCGATACGGTAACTCCTGTTAATATTGCAAGAACTATTGCCGCGTATGATGCTGAGTTCAAGTTTGATGCCGTTATCCCTATGTGTGCCAAGAACGGCAAGGGGATAGACATTCTTGTGTCCGAGTGCGAGAAGTATCTTTACGAGGCAGATTGGCTTTTCTCTGAAGATATGATCACAGATCAGCCCGAGCGCCTTGTTGCAGCAGAGATCATAAGAGAAAAGCTTCTTAGAACTCTTGACGAGGAGATCCCACACGGCACTGCCGTTTCAATCGAGGAATGGAAGGAAAAGCGCGGTGTTGTGTCCATCAGAGCCGAGATATATTGCGAAAAACAGACTCACAAGGGTATTATAATCGGTAAGAGCGGCGCAACTATCAAAAAGATCGGTTCATATGCAAGAGAGGATATCGAAAAGATGCTTGATGCCAAGGTGTTCCTCGATCTCTATGTAAGAGTTAAGGAGAATTGGCGCGACAGCGACTTTAATATCACAAACTTCGGATATAACAAAGAAGATCTGATATGATGTGCGAGGAGGTCAAGGGCCTCGTAATCAGGACAACTGATTTTAACGAGTCCGACAGAATCATAACTATTTTTACCGAGGAGTTCGGCGTAGTAAGCGCTCTTGCCAGCGGTGCAAGATCTCTTAAAAGTCGCAAAATGTCTTCCACTATGCAGTTTTGCTATTCTTCCTTCGTCCTTTATAAGAAGGGGGAGCATTACAGAGTTAAGGAAGCTGAGCTGATAGAGAGCTTTTTCGGTATACGAAACAGTATAGAGGGGCTTGCCCTTGCCGGATACGTTGCAGACGTTTTGTCAGACGTTACGGTAGCGGAGGCGGAGCGCGACCTGTTGCGCCTATCACTCAACACCCTGTATGCTATCTCCGAGGGGAAACACTCGGTTGTTAAGATCAAAGCGGCATTTGAGATAAGGTGCGCCGCTATACTTGGCTTTATGCCCAACGTGATATCCTGCCGTGAATGTGATGAGCGGGACGGAAGCTTTTATTTCGATATAATGGGTGGAACGATCCTTTGCTATGCCTGTAACGAAAAACGCGTTAAATCATATGCATTGCCGGAAGATCCGCACGAAACACAAAAGGTTTCCATTCTTTCGCAAACGGCGAAAATTGCGCTTGGATATTGCATTCACTGTCCTATCGAAAAGATATTTTCATTTACCGTGCCGGACGATGATATGCATCTTTTCTCCCGCGCGGCAGAGGATTACTTTCTGAACCAGATGGGCAGGAGCTATAAAACACTCGATTTTTATAATGAGGTAAAACCAAACTAAAGGGAATTATCTATGCATTTTACTCAAAGGACTTTTACAGTACTTGAATTTGATAAAATAAGGGATATGCTCGCAGATCTCGCCGCTACAGACGGCGCAAAGATGCGCGCTAAGGCTTTGACTCCGAGCGATGAGTACGATATCGTTCTTAAAAGGCAGAGAAGAACGGATGACGCGAAAAGGCTTATTAATTCTAAGGGCTATCCCTCTTTTTTTGCGCCCGAATCTGTTGTTTCTTCAGCGGAACGTGCGTATAAGGGGGCAATACTTTCTCCAAGAGAGCTGCTTGATATTGCGGCGCTTTTGCGCAGCGCAAGAATGATGCTTGACTATATCGATCAGGACAAGCTTTTCACAACTGTTCTTGATGAGATATTTGCGCGCCTTATTCCCAATGCGGCACTTGAGAACCGCATAACAAAGTCTATTATTTCTGAAGATCTTATCGCGGATGAGGCGAGCACAACTCTTGCTGATATACGTAGAAAGATAAGGGCAACAAACAATAAGATCAAAGATACTCTGCAAGGATATATCGGCGGTGTGCGCCTTAAGTATCTACAGGAGAATATCGTTACAATGCGTAACGGCAGGTACGTTGTGCCTGTTAAAGCTGAATATAAATCAGAGCTTAAGGGACTTGTGCACGACACGTCCTCCTCCGGAGCAACTCTTTTTGTTGAACCTATGGCTGTGGTTGATGCTAATAACGAGCTTAAGAGCCTTACTGCAGCAGAGCAGAGCGAAATTGAGAGAATTCTTGCGGAAATGTCGGGCGAATGCGGTGAGTTTTCAACCGCTCTGCGCCGTAACTATGATAATATAACCGACCTCGCATACGTTTTTGCCTGCGCTTCGTTGGCTATCCAGATGAAGGCGGAGATGCCCAATATAGTTGATAAGAGAGTTATCTCACTTAACCGCGCAAGGCATCCTCTTATCCCAAGGGATAAGGTTGTTCCTATCGATATATCGGTTGGCGAGGACTTTGATACCCTCATCATTACAGGTCCAAACACCGGAGGTAAGACGGTAAGCCTTAAAACTATAGGTCTTTTCGCTCTTATGGCACAGTCAGGCTTACAGCTTCCGGCTCACGAAAGTTCGGTTGTTGGCATTTTTGATAAGGTGTTGGTAGATATAGGAGATGAGCAGAGCATTGAGGCATCGCTCTCAACGTTCTCATCCCATATGGTGAACGTAATTGATATTCTAAAAACGTCGGGCAGCCGCTCGCTTGTGCTTTTTGATGAGCTTGGTTCGGGCACAGATCCTGTTGAGGGGGCCGCACTTGCCACAGCAATTCTTGAGGCAACAGAGAGGAGCGGAGCTGTTTCTGTTGCCACAACGCACTATTCCGAGCTTAAGGTGTATGCCCTTGAAACACCGAGAGTGCAGAACGCATCGTGCGAATTTGACGTTGAAACACTGCGCCCCACTTATAAACTTGTAGTAGGCGCGCCCGGTAAATCCAATGCTTTCGCAATTTCTGAGAAGCTTGGTATGGACAGTGCAGTCATAGCAAGAGCAGGCGAGCTTATAGAACGCGACAACAAGCGATTTGAGGACGTTATAGAAAGACTTGATACCAACAGAATGGAGATGGAAAAGGAGCGCGAGCGCGCGCAGAATCTTCGCGTTGAGTACGAGCGCTATAAGTCCGCAGCCGAGAAGGAATTAAAGGAGCGCATTGAGAAGAAGGAAGAGGAGATAAACAAAATGGCTCTTAAGGCACGTCAGATACTTGACAGTGCCAGGGCATCGAGTGAATTTATCTTCCATCAGCTTGACGAACTCAAGAAACAAGAGGATAAAGATAAGCGCAGGGAAATGATGTCTGCCGCAAGAGAGGCAGTGCGCCGCAGTCTTAATGAAAGCGGTACAATGCTTGACGGCATACGGATAACAGAAGCTTCCCTTGATGATGATTACAAGCTTCCTCGCCCCCTTGTAAGCGGTGATAAGGTGTACCTTGTTACTATTGGAAAAGAGGGTATTGTAACTGCGCCTAAGGATAAAAACGGCCTTGTGTCCGTTACTGCAGGAATACTTAAAACCAAGGTAACAGAGGACAAACTCAGGCTTCTTGACGGAAAAACACAGTTTAAGCGCAAAAACGATCCTCCCAAGGTAAACGAAGGAAAGGTAAAGAAGAGTATCGTCTCAAGCTTCAGCCCCGAGGTTGACGTCAGGGGAATGATTGGTGATGATGCCTGGTTTGTGGTCGATAAGTATCTTGACGATGCTGTTCTTGCCGGTGTTGGAACTGTAAGGATAATTCATGGTAAGGGCACAGGTGCTTTGCGTGCTGCTCTTTGGAGATGCTTTAAAACAGACCCCAGAATCAAGACCTACCGCCACGGAGAATACGGTGAGGGGGATGCCGGAGTAACCGTTATTGAATTTAAGAGATAACAAGGAAAAATATATGAACTTCCAGCCTTTAAGGGATTTTTTGGATTATTACCTCGCATCTGTCGGTGTTCCCGGGTCTGATACTGTGATCTACAGGGACCATAAGGAAATATTCAGATATACGTCGGGTTTTGATAATCTTGAAAAGAGATCTCCCGTTAAGAAAGATTCTATATATAATATCTTCTCCTGTACCAAGATCGCAACCGCCGTTGCGGCAATGCAACTTTTGGAGAAAGGAGAGATACTGTTCAGCGATCCTGTATATGCATATATACCCGAATTCAGAAATCTGACGGTTGAGATCAAGGATGCGGAGGGCAACGTTACAGACCTGTGCCCCGCAAAGAAGCCTATGCTTATAAAACACCTTCTTTCTATGACGTCCGGCATAAAATATGATCTTGGCGCTCGCGTGATAGAAGAAGTGAAAGAAGCAACGGGCGGAAGAGCACCTACCGTTGAAACGTGTGCCGCTATGGCTAAGATCCCACTTGTTGCAGAGCCCGGCGAAGTATATCATTACGGTATGTCGCTTGAAGTTATGGGGGCTATTATTGAGCTTGTAAGCGGAAAAAGATTTGCTGATTACATGAAAGAGTACATTTTCGATCCCCTTGGGATGAAGGATACAGCGTTTCACCCGGACGAATCCAAAAAGGAAAGATTTGCAACTATGTATCTTTATGAGGCCGGCGTAAATCCACCGAAGGCTATATCTTTTTCGCAAAATCGCTCAAGGATTGGCACAGAGTTCGATTCCGGTGGAGGAGGACTTGTGTCCACCGTGGATGATTATATCTTGCTTATGGATGCGCTTGCAAACCACGGTATCGGAAAGAGTGGGGAACGCATACTTTCTTCATATTCGGTTGACAGAATGCGCTCAAATATTTTGAATGATGATCAGCTTAAAACGTTTGGTATCGGCTTTAATCAAGGCTACGGTTACGGATGCGGTGTGAGAATGAATCTTGAACCCGAGCTGTCGGGAAACCTCGCACCACGCGAGGAATTCGGGTGGGACGGCGCGCGGCTTTCCGTTGCAATGGCTGATCCCGAAAATCACCTTGCGATGTTCCATGCAGAGCATTACGGCGGTCTGCATGGCCTTGTTATACCCAGGTTGAGAAACCTGATCTATTCCTGCCTTGGATAACTTCTTGGTGGATTTTAAATTAAATACCAAGGCAATGCCGACACTGTAAGGGGTAGTTGCTTTTGGTTTATAAGAAGAGGAAACACATATGAACTTTCAGTCTTTAAAAGATTTTTTGGATTATTATCTTCCAATGCTTGGTGTACCCGGCTCGGATACTGTAATCTACAAGGATCATAAGGAAATATTCAGATATACGACAGGATGCGATAATCTCGAAAAGAGAACTCCTCTTAAAAGAGATGCTATATATAACATTTATTCCTGCAGTAAGGTGGCAACAGGCGTTGCCGCAATGCAGCTTCTTGAGAAGGGGGAGATCCTTCTCAGTGACCCTGTATATGCATATATTCCCGAATTTAGAAATCTTACCGTTGAGGTAAAGGACGATGCAGGCAACGTTATTGATCTTCGACCTGCAAAAAAGCCGATGCTCATAAAACATCTGCTTTCAATGACGTCGGGTATGAAATATGATCTCAGTGCGCCGGGAATAAAGAACGTACAGGAAGCAACCTTTGGCAAAGCTCCCACGGTAGAAACCTGCGCCGCTATGGCAAAAACACCCCTTGTTGCAGAGCCGGGCGACGTATATAACTATGGACTTTCGCTTGACGTTATGGGCGCTATTGTAGAGCTTGTAAGCGGAAAGAGATATGCCGATTATATGAAGGATAATATCTTCGATCCTCTTGGGATGAAGGACACTACCTTCCACGTTGATGAATCAAAGAGAGATAGATTTGCCACTCAGTATCTTTACGAGGCGGGTGTAAATCCTCATAAAATCGTTCCTTTTGAAGAAAATCACTTCAGGCTTGGCACTGAGTTTGACTCCGGCGGAGCAGGTATTGCTTCAACAGTTGACGACTATATACTTCTTATGGACGCGCTTGCTAACTACGGTGTCGGTAAGAACGGTAACCGCATACTTTCCTCGTATGCCGTTAATCAGATGCGCGGCAATCTTTTGACAGATGAGCAGCTTAAAACCTTCCAGACAGGTGCTTGTCAGGGCTATGGTTACGGTTGCGGTGTCAGAATGAGCCTCACACCCGAGCTGGCGGGAAATCTCGCTCCTCGCGGTGAATTTGGCTGGGACGGTTGGAAGCTTTGCATTGCGATGGCAGACCCCGAGAACCGCCTTGCAGTGTTCCACGCTGAGCATCTCGGTGGATTCCATAGCATTGTTATACCGAGATTCAGAAATCTGATTTATTCCTGCTTGGATTATTGATCGATATGAAATTTGTAAACGTAACTACAAGTAAATCAAAAGAAGAGGTTCTTGCCTTTCTCAATAACAACGAAAAGGTTAATGATAAGGTTCAGTTTAACGACAAAAAAGGCGGCAAGCCTCATATGCATATAAAAGAAAAGAATGGCAGGCTTAGGATAAAATGCGAGATGGTTGGCAGGCCCACCAAGGATAACGGATTTGTTATTATGGGTACTTCCTTTCACGGTCTGATATCTGAAAGGGACGGGCAAACCACTATCAAGGGTATTGCAACAACGTCGGTTATCTACCACGTTCTGATGTCGGTTTTAGCTGCATTCCTGATTTTCTTTATTCTGAGATACCATATGTTTCAGCTTCTCGCTATTCTTGCGTGCGTTGTTGCTTGTGAGTTTATCTTTTTCAGTGATGAATTCAAAAAGCAAGGGTATATAACAAGGTATATTGAACGAGCTATAAAAAGGCTGGAAAACAATAGATGATAAAAAGAACACCGAGGCTACCTATTATGCCTCGGTGTTCTCACGTTTTCAAATGAAAAGCACCCCGTGTTTCAGGGGTGCTTAATTTATCCGGTAAATTAATTACCAAGTTACGATTTCGCCGTTATCATTGAAGTACCAATATACTTCCTGATTGGTGTTATCCGTCTCGTTAGAGTCGTAGTAGTACTTTCTTGCACTTGTGAATGCAGTGTTGTTCTTACCGATGTTCTTCTCGAACTCTTCGGAAGCTGAAATGTTGAATCCGAAGTAAACTGCGGAAAGTCTTACGCAACCTTCGAATGCACCGTCTGCTACAGAGGTGAGATTCTCAGGAAGTACGATTCTGGCAAGTGAGTAGCAGTTCTTGAATGCGCCTGCACCGATGGTAAATCCTTCGTTTGCATTGAGGATCTGGATCTCGGTGATACCGTTGCACTCTGCGAACTCGTTTTCTCTGATATTTCTTGCATTGATGATAACTATCTTCTGCAAGGATGAGGGAACCTTTCCGAATACGTAAGAGAAGGAGGTATTGTTAGATTCTTTAGACTCGCCGATGAAGGGAAGGGTGATCCTCTTAAGAGTTGTACAACCCTTGAATGCATCCTTGCCGATGTTTGTAACACCGTTGTGAATTACAAGCTCGTCGAGGCAGGGGTGATTTGCAAACAATCCCTCGGGAATTTCTGTAATCAACTCAGAGATAGCAACCTTACCGTCTATTGCGTGAGGAATAAAGAGAATCTGTGCAGGGTTCTTTTCATTTCCGGTCTTCTTGTAAAGGATGCCGTCCTTGGTGAAGTAGTTCTCATTGTTTTCAGAAACTGTTATCTTGCTGAGTGAGAGGCAGGAAAGGAATGCGGAAATATCGATATCCTTTGCCTCGCCAAGGTTGATCTGCTCAAGGCTTGTGCATGAGATGAAAAGATTTGCGGGGATGGACTTCAAGTCTGCAGGAAGAGTAACTTCTGCAAGAGACTCGCAATCTGCAAATGCAGCCGCACCAATTACAACACCGTTGGGGATAGCGATCTTCTCAAGGGAAGAGCAATCCTTGAAGGCGGAGTTGCTGATCGTTTTAAGAGTGGTGTTGTTTGAGAAATCAACAGTGATGATCGAGTCGCAACCTGCAAATGCAGAGTACTTGATCTCGTTGATGCCTTCGGGAACTACAAGAACTTCAAGAAGCTCGCCGTTAACGTAAAGATCGTTTGCATAGCTGAAGGGGTTGGAGTAGGTGTTAGCAAACTCAAGGTTAAACCAGAAGTCAACAGAGTCTACGTACACGTTCTTAAGGCTTGTGCAGCCGTTAAATGCGTAGCTATCAACGGAGGTTAAGCTTGTGGGAAGGTAAATGTTCTTGATATTGCTGCAGCCCTCGAATGTGTATGCGTTTATCTTACTTACGTCGGTAAGCTTAACTGTTACAAGGGAAGAGGGAACGTCGGTCTTATCACCGAATATTGCGTAGAAGCCGGAGTTGTGCGTGGAGGATTCAATGTGTGTGCCGGTGAAGGGAATGGTTATCTCTTCAAGTGCGGTACAGCCCTTGAATGCTTCCTGCTCGATTTCCTTAATAGTGTTAGGAATAACTATCTTCTTAAGGGAAACGCAGTTGAGGAACGCATACATAGCGATCTTGTTAACGGTGTTGTCGTTCGGGATTTCGGAGGACTGAATTCCAAGAACGAGCGTCTTGTTTTCTGTATCGATTATGCAGTTCTGAATGCCGGCATACTTGGTGTTGCCGTTTTCAACTGAAATAAATTCAAGGTTGTTTGCACCGTCAAGGGCGCCATAAGCGATCGCTACAGTGCTATTGCTGAGAATCAAGGACTTGATAGAGGCCTTTTCGCTTGCTTCAATGCCGAGGAATATTGCATATTCATTCTTACCGATGGGAAGGTATTCGCCGCCGTTAAGGTAATTGATAAATGCTGCTTTCTTCTCAGCCTCGGTAGCACCGTCTTTTGCTCTCAAGCCGGTCTTCTCAAATGCATTGCTTGCAATCTTTGTTGCATTTTCGCTTACGTTGATCGAAGTAAGCTTAGTGCATCCTGAGAATGCGTATTCTTCTATTGCTTCAAGGTTCTCGGGAAGATCGATCTTCGCCAATGCAGAGCATCCGTAGAATGCTCTTGCCATTACAGCGGTGAACTGTGCGCCACCTGTGAAAGTAACAGCTTCAAGCTTAGTACAACCCTCAAATGCACTGATGCCAATAGAGCCAACACCTGAAGGAATGGTAATGCCGGTGATCTGTGATCCGTAGAAGAGGCCTTCGGGAATTGCACCGATTCCATCGGGAAGTGTAACGGATGAAAGAGACTGCAGGTTAGCAAGCGCGTATGCGCCAAGAGAGTCGATTCTCTCGTCGATGATAACTTTCTCAATTCTTCTTGTGTACTGATCCCAGGGAAGTGTGGTTGTAGTGAAGTCCTTCATTTCACCTTCGCCAACAAATACAAGGTAGTAAACGTTCTTGTATTTCTGGGTTGCGGTATTAAACTCGCTCTTGATATATACCCTTGCTTCGATAGAACCGGTTGATGCAACATTGTAGGTAGCTTCGATGGGGTGCTTAGCACCGCATCCTTCGTTCAAGCAAACCCAACCGTCGCCGTAGTTGTGCGCACCGGCAAGGGGATTCTGTTCATTCTTTTCTATTCTCTCTGCACCGCAGTTGTCATTCTGGCAAACCCACTTAACGTAAGGAAAGTTAACGCAGTCGCCACCAAACGTATCAACAAGCTTTTCGTTGTGTTCGGTTGTTTTGATAACACGGGTGCTCTGTGCGTTACAGCCTTCAGTAGCACAGGTTGCAACCTCAGTACCTACGGTTATACAGGTAGGGGCAACTTCGGTGGTGTAGTTTTTAAAATTGTGCGGGATCTTCTCGATTACAGCGTAATCTTTCTCAGAGCAGTGCTTACACTCTCTGGACTTTTCTCCCTTTTCAAGACAGGTAGCTGCCTTGTCTTCTTTCCATTCATTCCACTCGTGGTCGCACTTTTTGCCGCAGGATGCAAATGCAACAACTACGAGAAGAAGCGTTACAACTATAATGAGTATGGAAAGCAAACGCTTATTCATTTTCATAATGTTCCTCCAATTTTATGAAAAATATAGCACATATGTATTTTTTGCGCATTATTTATAATAATTTTAACACAAAGCGCGCGCAAAGTCAATACATTTATGATGGTTGTATAGCATAAAGTTGAACGAAAAAATTGTTATAAATAGACAAAAAGGGCGCAAAAGAACTAAAAGCGCGGAAAGAAAAATATTCCATGTAACGCACGTATCAAGGAAAGCAAATAATTTTTAAGATGGTTGAGCGCGGGCTCAAGACGCGTATTTTATGAAGCGCCGTATGCATCGGGTACTCTGTTTTGATCTCTTACATGCGACGTAAAAGCCGAGGGGAAAACTTCAAAAACACGCAAGGCGAACTTTGATAAAAATACCAGGAAAACCAGTTTTAAAATATGAAGTGAACCGTTTGTGCGCTTCGCTTGTAGAAGTTTTATAACACATATAAGAAGTATATAAAGTTAAGCAGAATAATGAGTATAAGTGGATAGTGAGGATAAAGATAAGGCTGTTTGCTTAGCGACAAGATAGTGTTAACAGCGGTGAATAATGACTAAAATCGGCAAGAAAATTGTACTTATAAAAGAGTCTTTTTGGTATATCGGAAACACAGTATAAAAATGAAAAAAGACGAGCGACTTCTTGCGAGTTCGCTCGTCTTGTGGTGCCGGTAGTCGGGGTCGAACCGACACGGTATTGCTACCTTCGGATTTTGAGTCCGACGCGTCTGCCAATTCCACCATACCGGCATTACGGACTATATTCTATCACATGAAAACAAAAAAATCAATACCCGAACGAAAAAAATTGAAATATATTTATAAAATAATGCGCGATACCTTGTAATTTGTTCTATCTTAATGTATAATATATACGTTAAGCATATAGGAGGGCGCGTTATGGATTACGAAAAATACTTAAACGTATCAGTAAATAAATTGAATTTATCCGCGCTGTCCCTTGCACAATCTGTAGAAATGGAAAAGCGTATTTGTGAAATTGCTGAGATTGCGGCGGTAACTGCTGATGGCATTATTGCGCTCAGCAAAGACGGATACGGACTCTATGAGATCGTCGAGATGCTCAGAGAAACGGCATATACATATGATGACCCGGAGTGCAGTGCATCACTTCCGGAAAACAGAAAACGCATTGGTGCATATCTTAGTACGGTCTCCGGTATAGACAAAGGAGTTTTTGCGGAGCTGCTTTCAACTATGCTTGGTGAAAAGCCATATAAGATCGCCGAAGATAATTTTCTGCAGTCGAGCGACGGAGATGAAACGGTAACGTACGTCAAAAACAAGCTTGCCGACGAGGCATATGACGTATTCTCCCAGGAATTAGCAGATCCAAGGGTGTTTTACTCGTCATCATTCCGAGATGCAGCGCTTGCTGTGGCAAACGAAAAAACTCGTTTTTGCATTCTTCCCTTGGAGGAACTTGGCGGCGCACGTCTTTCCGGAATCGAGGAGCTCATTTTTAAGCACGATCTGAAGATCAATATGATAACTCCTGTTTTTGGAGTGGACGGAATGGCAGATATGAAGTATGCGCTCATCTCAAAGCAGTTCTTTGTGCCTGATTTTTCGCCGGATGACGACAGGTACGTTGAAATTAAGCTTCAGGCCGAGGACAGTGCAGAACTGCTTGACGTTATTACGGCTGCGAATGCGCTCGGAATAAGCGTTTACAGAGTAAATACGTTGTGCCTTGATGCAGATGAGGGGAAAGAAGCGAGCTTCACCCTTGTGCTTAAACGAAGCGGAAAGACGTTTGTGGATATTCTTTTCTATCTTGCATTCTTTTCGCCGTCGCATACACTTGTAGGAATTTATAAAAATCTTGAATGAGGGATATATGAAAAAAAGACTTGAATATAAGACCAGCGGAACTTGCTCAAGGGCGGTTACCGTTGAGGTTGAGGACGGTATTGTAACCGATTGCTCTTTTTATGGCGGTTGCTCGGGAAACACCCAGGGAGTTGCTGCTCTCGTTAAGGGAATGAAGGTTGAGGACGCGATTAATAAGCTTAAGGGTATTAAGTGCGGTATGCGTTCCACGTCTTGCCCCGATCAGCTTTCCAAGGCTCTTGAAAAAATTATAAAAGAATAAAAAATAAATAACACGGAGGATATTATGAGTTACAACACAGAATTTGAAAGATGGCTTGCATCCGAATCTCTCACCGAGGAAGAAAAGGCGGAGCTTCTGGCGATTTCCAATGACGAAAGCACCAAAGCTATGCGTTTTTCAGCACCTATGGACTTCGGTACTGCAGGACTTAGATCTACTATGTATATGGGCATCGGCTGTATGAACAGATTCACCGTTGCACAGACAACTCGCGGTATAGCCGGACTTATCAAGGAGGTAGGCGGTGAGGCTCGCGGTGTTGCAATCGCATATGACTCGAGAAACAACTCTGAGCTTTTCGCTCGCGTAAGCGCATGCGTGCTTGCATCCGAGGGTATCAAGTCCTATATCTTCAATGGAATTCGCCCCACACCTGAGCTTTCCTATGCTGTAAGAAAGCTTAATACCGTTGCCGGTATCAATATCACCGCATCTCATAACCCCAAGGAATATAACGGATATAAGGCATATTGGGAGGATGGCGCGCAGATCAGCCCTGAGCAGGCAAAGGTCGTTTCTGCCGAAAGAGCAAGATTTGACGTGCTTGATCTTAGCGAGCTCCCCGATTTTGATGCAGCGGTTGCTGATGGCAGAATCGTTGTGCTTGATGAAAAGTTTGACGAGTACTATCTTGAAGAGGTTCTTAACACCGCTATATCCAAGGATGCAGTTAAGTCTGTTGCAAAGGAGTTGAAGGTTGTTTACACTCCCTTGCACGGTGCAGGATATAAGCTTGTACCTGAGGTGTTCAAAAGAGTCGGACTCAAGTATCTTTATACAGTTGACGAGCAGATGACTCCCGACGGCAATTTCCCGACTGTTAAGAAGCCTAACCCCGAATATGCAGACGTTTTTGCAAAGGGTATTGAAATTGCAAACGAAGTTGGTTCTGACCTTGTTATCGCAACCGACCCTGACTCCGACAGAGTTGGTGTTATGGCAAGGAATAAGGCGGGCGAGTTCGTAACTATCTCCGGCAACCAGATGGGCGCACTCCTTCTTGACTATGCTATAAGAGAGCGCAGAAACCTTGGCAAGCTTCCCGAAGGTGCTTATGCAATCAAGAGTATCGTATCTACCGATATGGCTTACGGTATTGCTAAAAAGCAGGGCATCAAGCTTCACGACGTTCTTACCGGATTTAAGTTTATCGGCGAAGTAATCAAGAATTACGAGGCAAAAGGTCAGGCAGAAGGCTTTGTTCTTGGATTTGAGGAGAGCTACGGCTACCTTCTCGGAACATACGCAAGAGATAAGGATGCTGTTGAGGCATCTATGATGATACTCGAGATGACCGCGTTCTATAAGAAGCAGAATATGACTCTTTGCGATGCTCTTGAGGAGCTTTACAAGACCTACGGAAATTACAAGGAAGCGATGATAGACATCTATATGGAGGGCTTCGACGGTATCGAAAGAAGAAAGAGAGTAATGGCTTCTCTTCGCACAAATGCTCCCAAGGCATTTGGTGAGTACAACGTTCTTACCGTTGGTGATTACCTCGATTCTACAGTTAAGAATATCGCAACAGGTGAGGTTTCTTCAACCGGTCAGCCTGCTTCTGACGTTCTTTACTACACCCTTGAAAACGAGGATAAGATCATAGTTCGTCCCTCCGGTACTGAGCCTAAGATCAAGATCTACGTTCTTGCTCACGATACCGATATGGATAATCTCAATAAAAAGATCGAAATTTACTCTGCCGCTGCAAAGAAGCTTGCAGATGTGTAATCTCTTGATTTTGGAGAAATAAAGTGACAGATAAGCAAAAAAACATACGAAATTTTTCTATAATAGCACATATTGACCACGGTAAATCTACTCTTGCAGATAGATTGCTCGAAAAAACAAGTACTGTTGCCTCCCGTGATATGGAGGCACAGCTGCTTGATAACATGGATCTTGAAAGAGAGCGCGGAATTACCATCAAGGCACGTGCGGTTCGCCTTAACTATACGGCAAACAACGGCGAGCAGTATGTGTACAACCTCATAGACACTCCCGGCCACGTGGACTTTGGTTATGAGGTTTCGCGTTCGCTTAAGGCTTGTGAGGGAGCATTGCTTGTTGTTGACTCAACCCAGGGTGTTGAGGCACAGACGCTGGCAAACGCATATCTTGCTATAGATAACGACCTTGAAATACTTCCTGTAATCAATAAGATCGACCTTGCTTCTGCTGATATAGAGGGTGCAAGACGTGAGATCGAGGACGTTATAGGTATTCCTGCGGAGGATTGCCCGGCAATCTCGGCTAAGAACGGCTTGAATATCGAGCACGTTCTTGAGAAGATCGTTACCGACGTTCCCGCGCCTGCAGGAGATGCAGATGCTCCCTTAAAGGCATTGATATTCGACTCTTACTACGATTCTTACCTTGGCGTTGTAGTTTATATCAGACTCTTTGACGGTGTTCTTAAGACCGGCGACCGCATAAGACTTATGTCTACCGGTGCGGAATTCGACGTTATTGAAGTTGGATATATGGATGCATTTGGTCTTAAGAAGTCTGATATGCTTACAGCAGGTGAGGTTGGATACATCACCGCGTCTATTAAGAACGTAGGTGATACAAGAGTTGGTGATACTGTAACTCTTGCTTCAAATCCTGCGGATGAGCCCCTTGACGGCTTCCGTGACGTGCATCCGATGGTCTATTCGGGTATTTATCCCGCTGACGGAGCAAGATACGGCGATTTGAGAGAGGCACTAGAGAAGCTTCAGCTTAACGATGCTTCGCTTGTATTTGAGCCTGAAACCTCTGTTGCGCTTGGATTTGGATTCAGATGCGGATTCCTTGGTCTTCTTCATATGGAGATCATTGAAGAGCGCCTTGAAAGAGAGTTTAATCTTGATCTTATTACAACCGCGCCCTCGGTTATTTATAAGGTTGAGCTCAGAGGTGGTGAAACTATACTTATAGACAACCCCTCAAAGTTCCCCACTGCAGATGAAATTGCTACCGCATATGAGCCTATAATGAAGGCAACTGTAATTACTCCCACTGAGTTCGTCGGCGGAATTATGGATCTTTGCCAGGATAGGCGAGGTGTGTTCATCGATATGAAGTATATCGATACCGAGCGCGTGGAGCTTCACTATGAGCTTCCGCTCAATGAGATCATATACGACTTCTTTGATGCTCTTAAGAGCAGATCCAAGGGATACGCGTCCTTAGACTATGAGCTCAAGGGTTATAAGCCTTCCAAGCTTGTTAAGCTCGATTTTATGCTTAACGGCGAGGTTGTGGATGCGCTTTCATTTATCGTGTTTGAAGAGCGCGCATATGCACGTGCAAGGAAGATAGCAGAGAAGCTTAAGGAAAATATTCCGCGCCAGCTCTTTGAAATTCCGATTCAGGCAGCTATCGGCTCTAAGATCATCGCCAGAGAAACGGTTAAGGCAATGAGAAAAGACGTTCTTGCTAAATGTTACGGCGGTGATATTACGAGAAAGAAGAAGTTGCTTGAGAAGCAGAAGGAAGGCAAGAAAAAGATGCGCAAGCTCGGTAGCGTAGAAGTAACGCCCGAGGCATTTATGGCAGTATTGAGGCTTGACGATGGCAACTGATTCTATCGGCCTTTACGTTCACACCCCTTTTTGTGTATCGAAATGTAAGTATTGTGACTTTGCATCGTTTTCCGCTATTTCATGCTCGGACAGAGAAAAGTACGTAGATAAACTTGTGTCTGAGATAGAGAGCTACGATGGTGAAAAAAGAGAAGTCAACAGTATTTTCTTCGGCGGAGGAACACCATCACTACTCACTGTGCATCAGATGGGGAAAATCGTTGATGCAATAAAAAATACATTCCTTATAGCAGATGATTGCGAGTTCACAGTGGAGGTCAATCCTAAAACGATCGATAAGGAAAAACTTGATCTTTATTGTCGCACCGGAGTAAACCGAATCAGCATCGGAATGCAGTCTATGCACGAAAACGAGCTGAAATATTTAGGCAGAATACACACTTTTGATGAATTTCTCGAGTGTTATAACGCAGTGCTTGGCTCTGGGATCTCAAACGTAAGTGTCGACCTGATGTATGGAATTCCACAGCAAACGGTGGATAGCTTTATCGCAACAGTTAAGAAAGTGATAGAGCTTGGTCCGGCCCACATTTCTGTCTACGGTCTTATAATCGAGCCCGGAACACCGTTTTATTCAAGCCGTGATTCTTTGCCGATTCCGGATGAGGATGACGAGGTTTCTATGTATTATAGCGCCTGTGATCTTCTTGGTAAGGCAGGCTATCTTCATTATGAGATCTCGAATTATTCGAAGCCGCAGCGTGAGTGCAGGCATAACCTGAAGTACTGGCAGAATGAAGAGTTTATCGGATTTGGCCTGTCTGCATATTCGTACGTTGGTAATAAGAGATACGGGAATACCAGAAATTTCAATGAATATCTCTTGGATGATTACGCAAAATACAGAACAGTAGATGAGATAGGTCTTGATGAGGAGCGATTTGAGTATATTATGATGCACCTTCGTACCTCATACGGAGTACCCCGTGCAGAGTATTTCGACAGATTTGGCGTTGATTTTGCCGAAGAGGTGAACGAAAAGCTTCGAAAATACGTCGATCTTGGATACGTTGAGTGCCTTCATGACAGAGTAAGACTCACAGAAAAAGGCTTTTACCTTAGCAATACGATCATATCAGAGATCGTATGACCTCTTGACAAAAGGTGTAATATAATATAAAATATATACATATAATATTAAATGAATGGAGAAACAAAAATGGCAGATATGGAAAAGAATCTTCCTGAGGAAGAGAACCTTGAAGCTGAAATTATTACTCTCATAGACGAGGAAACCGGTAAGGAGCAGGAATTCGAGCTTCTTGACCGCGCTGAGATCGACGGTAATCTCTACTTTGCGCTTGCGATCGTTGGTGACGAGAGCGATGAGTACGTTATCCTTAAGGCACATGAAGACGGTGAGGACATCGTTTTCGAGAGCATCGAGGATGATGATGAGTTCGAGAAGGCTGAGGAGTACTTCAACGACGTATTCTTCAACGAGATCGACTACGATCAGCAGTAATTTCAATACATATCCTGCGTGGTTCGTGATATTGTGATATTTGGACCTACGAACAATTTAAGGGAGCTTGGAACTTCTGCTGTCGGGATGCAGGCCTCCCGCCAAGAGCTGTCTTTGACCCTCTTTAAGCGGACGTTGGAAGCGCAAAGCAACAGAGAGAGCACCCACCTGTACACACAGGGTTAAAAATTGCCTTACACGGCTTCGCGGGTATTCAAAAAACGAACGGGTTATTATCCCGTTCGTTTTTTGTTTTATATAGGCTTGTGTCATTATTTTCTACCTTTGTTCATATCTTTTATCGAAAGAATGACGGAGGAAGATATGAAAAAAGTTGTAGGCCTTACAAATCAGGAAGTAATAGCTTCGAGGGAAAAGCACGGTGCGAATTCGCTTGTTAAGGAGAAGCGGAAGGGATTTTTCGGGCGCTTTCTCTCCAACCTTAACGATCCTATAATAAAAATACTGATCACAGCACTTGTTGTCGAGGTTGTTTTTACTCTTGGACAGTGCAATCTTATCGAGGTTTTTGGCATTGTTGCGGCTATTTTGATTGCCACGACAGTTTCAACCTTGTCTGAGCTGGGGAGTGAGCGCGCATTTCAAAAAATGCAGGCTGATGCTAAGCAGAGTTCTGCACGTGTATTGAGAAACGGTGAGATCGCCTTAGTTTCGGCCTCAGAGCTTGTCGTCGGAGATATAGTTTATTGCTCACGCGGAGAAAAGATCCATGCTGATGCAACGTTGATCTCAGGTAATCTAAGCGTAGATCAGTCGGCATTGAACGGTGAGAGCAAGGAGGCATCCAAGTATGCTACGGAAAAACGAACAGATTGGGACCTGCTTTCTGAAAACAAGGTGTTTTCGGGAACAATAGTAACAAGCGGAGATGCAGTAGTAAGGGTTGAACGCGTTGGACAGCAGACCTTCTATGGCACAGTTGCTAAGGATGTACAGGCTGAAACGCGCGTCAGCCCACTCAAACTGCGTCTTTCGCGTCTTGCTTCTCAGATCAGTAAGATCGGATACGTTATGGCGGGTATTGTCGCCTTTGTTTTTCTTTTTAATTCACTCGTTGTTAAGAATGAATTTAATGCGGCTGCGATTATTAGCAGTCTTAGGGATTTCAAATACGTGTTTTCACTGCTGATACGTGCTCTTACGCTCGCGATAACAGTTATTGTGGTCGCTGTTCCTGAAGGATTGCCTATGATGATCACGGTCGTTTTGTCAGCAAATATGAAAAAGATGCTTAAGGATAACGTCCTTGTTAAAAAGCTTGTCGGTATTGAAACGGCAGGCTCTATGAACATTCTTTTTACAGATAAGACAGGCACAATTACCGTTGGCGAGCCGAAGGTATACAGTATAGAAACCGTTGATGCGGCCTACAAAACGGTTCCTTCCTTGAAGCGCGCACCCAAAATATATGAAGCACTGCTTCTTTCGGGTATCTATAACAGCGATGCAACGTTGGTCAACGGCAAGGCTGTTGGCGGAAACGGTACCGATAGGGCTATAACCGGCTTTTTTGCAAATGAATCACCTCCAAAAGAGAACGTGCTGAAAAGAGATTCGTTTTCAAGTGAAAACAAAACGTCCTCTGTAAAGCTTTCTAACGGCAGTGAATACATTAAGGGAGCAGGCGAGATCGTAATACTGAAATCAAAATATCAAATAGATTCTTCGGGCGCAATTCAACCGATAAAAAGAGCCGATCTTGACAGAAGGCTGCGGGAGCTATCGTGTGCAGGAAATCGTGTTCTGGCTGTCGCCTATAAGGATAAAAATAGCATCGATTATGTTTTTGTAGCCTTTATCGTGCTCAAGGATAAGCTGCGTGCAGATAGTCGCAAAGCTATTGAGTCTATCAACGGTGCGGGTATACAGATAGTGATGCTGACGGGAGACGGAAGGGATACGGCTATTGCGGTTGCCAAAGAGTGCGGAATCGTTAAGAACTGCGCTGAGGATGTGGTGATCACATCGGATGAACTTTCACGCATGAGTGATGATGAAGTTGTAAGGATCATTCCTAAACTAAGAGTTTTGGCAAGAGCGTTGCCTCAGGATAAGACAAGGCTCGTCAGAATAGCGCAACAGATGAACCTTGTTGTCGGAATGACAGGGGATGGAATAAACGACGCACCTTCATTAAAGCTTGCAGACGTTGGCTTTGCAATGGGTAACGGTGCCGATATTGCTAAAAATGCCGGCGATATCGTGATTGTAAATAACAGCCTGTTTTCGATAAACCGTACTGTTCTTTACGGCCGCACGATATTTAAATCAATAAGGAAATTTATATCCTTCCAGCTTGTTATGAACCTCGCCGCTTGCGGCGTTTCTGTACTTGGTCAGATATTAGGTATTGATACGCCGATCACTATTATACAAATGCTCTGGGTAAATATAATTATGGACACCCTCGGAGGTCTTGCATTTGCAGGCGAGCCTGCTCTCGAGTATTATATGAATGAAAGACCTAAAAAGCGCGACGAGTCGCTCTTGAGCCGTGAAATGGTTGTTCGCATATTAACTATGGGGGCATATACGCTCGGTTTGTGCCTCGTTTTCCTTAAGATACCTGCATTCAGGCAGATCTTCACCGGAGGAAATGGGTATGAGAAGTTTTTAACGGCATTCTATGCTCTTTTTATCTTCCTCGGTATATTTAATTGCTTCTCGGCGCGGAGTGAAAGACTGTGGATATTTTCGAACATCGGCAAAAACGTACCGTTTATACTTATAATGCTATTGATATCGGCTATTCAGCTTATAATGATATTCTTTGGCGGTGAAATATTCAGAAGTGTTCCATTGAATTTTTCGGAGATAGGGTTTGTGATAATTCTTGCATTCAGTATAGTCTTGTTTGACGTTGTCAGGCGCATATTCTGGAAACTTTCGAAAAAAAGATAATGATACGGGCGGAAATTATATTCCGCCCGATTAAAATAGCTCATTGTTTAAAAAACTGAAAATAACTATTGACAAACAGACAAAAAAATGATAAAATACATCACAGTTGCTGGTGTGGCTCAGTCGGTAGAGCAGCTGATTCGTAATCAGCAGGTCGCCGGTTCAAGTCCGGCCATCAGCTCCAATCAGCGGCACTGTAAAAGCCGCTGATTTTTTGTTAATAAGTATGACGAAAAGAGATTAATCAATGGATCTTTGTAATCTTTCAGTAATAAAAGAGGTAATGGCAGAAGCCGGTATAAGCTTCCGCAAGGAGCTTGGCCAGAACTTCCTCACAAACAGAATGATTCCTGAGGATATTGCAGATAGCTGTGCGGATACCGAAGATACTCTTATAATTGAAATAGGCCCGGGTATCGGATGCTTGACCAAGGAGCTTGCCGAAAGATATAAGAGGGTAGTGGCTATCGAAATAGACACAGGGCTTATACCTGTGTTAAATAAAACGTTGGCTGAATACGATAATATAACCGTAATAAATGCAGACGTTATGGAGGTTGACCTTCACGAGATCGTAGAGAAGTATTCTGACGGGATGCCTGTATCTGTTTGTGCAAACCTTCCGTATTACATAACTACACCCATTCTTATGCGCCTGCTTGAGAGCGGAGTTAAGTTTGATGCTATCACCGTAATGGTGCAGAATGAGGTTGCTCAGCGCCTCGTTGCTCCAGCCGGAAAGAGCGATTACGGAGCGATTACCGCAGTGCTCGGATACTACGGTGAGGCAAGGAAGCTCTTTAAGGTAAGCGCAGGGTGTTTTATGCCTATGCCTAAGGTAGACAGCGCTGTTGTAAGGATAGATCTTTATAAAAAACCTAAGTACTCGCCACGTTCAGAGAGCTTCTTCAGGGACGTTATCAAAGCGGCATTTGAGATGCGCAGAAAAACCTTGCAAAATGCAATTAATGCCAAATTCTCGCATATAGAAAAAGGCAGAATTGCAGAAGCACTCGAGGAGATGAATCTTGATCCGAACGTTCGAGGTGAAAGACTTACCACCGAACAGTTTGTAATTTTGTCTGATTTGTTAGCATAAAAAAGAAACCACCCGAATTATTTCAGGTGGTTTCTTTGCTTTTTAAAACTTATATTTTCCATTCAAGAGAACGTTCAACCGCGCGCCTCCATCGGCTTGTGTTCTCTTTTCTCCAGCTCTCATCTTTGGTGGGAGAGAAGGTCTTTTCGATCTTAACGGAGCTTTTGATTTCGTCAAGAGATGAGTAAACACCAAGCGTCAGACCGCACAGGAGTGCGGCACCGTGCGCCGTTGTTTCAACGCACTCGGGCCTTGCGATATTGATTCCCGAAACGTCTGATTGTATAGACATCAGAAGATCGTTTGCGCTTGCACCGCCGTCAACCTTCAGTTCGTTTATCTGTATTCCGGTTGATGAAGCCATTAGATCAACAACGTCATTTGTCTGGTATGCGATAGATTCAAGTGTTGCGCGCACAATGTGTGCCCTTGTTGTTGCTCGGGTTATACCGATTATGGTTCCTCTTGCGTATGCATCCCACCAAGGGGCGCCAAGCCCGGAAAATGCGGGTACTACAACAACTCCTCCGGAGTCCTCAACACTTTCGGCAACCGTTTCGCTCTCTTTAGACGTCGAAATTATCTTCAATCCGTCTCTGAGCCACTGAACTGCCGCTCCGCAGGTGAAT
>JAZLCY010000110.1:0-2179 GCA_045614485.1 Eubacteriales bacterium | reverse complement strand
CGAGGGCTTCGCAGAACTCTCCAAGAAGAGAGTTGACTCTGACAAGAACTGGCAGAAGATCGTTGACGCGTGTGAAAACCGCGAGATGGTTTCCGGTAAGGTAGTTGAGGTCGTTAAGGGCGGCGTTAACGTACTTGTTGGTGCAAACAGAGTATTTGTTCCTGCTTCTCAGTCCGGCGTTGCAAAGGACGGAGATCTTAACGAGATAAAGGGAACTGACGTAAATCTTTACGTTATCGAAATAAAGGGTAAGAGAGCTATCGGTTCTATAAGAGCCGTTGCAAGAGAAGCAAGAAAGGCACTTGAGGCTGATTTCTGGGCTAACATCGAAGAGGGCAAGGTTTACACAGGTAAGGTTAAGAGCATGACCGCTTACGGCGCGTTCGTTGACCTTGGTGGTGTTGACGGAATGGTTCACAAGACCGAGCTTTCCTGGAAGCCTATTTCTTCTCCCGCAAGCGTAATTTCTGTTGGCGACGAGCTCACCGTATTCGTTAAGAGCTTCGATGCTGAAAAGAAGAGAATTTCTCTCGGATACAAGACCGAGGCTACAAATCCTTGGAACATCTTCACTGCAAACTACACGGTTGGCGACGTTGCTGCTGTTAAGGTAGTAAGCCTTATGCCTTTCGGTGCATTTGCTGAGATCTGCGACGGAGTTGACGGACTTATCCACATCTCTCAGATCGCACAGCAGAGAATCGGCAATCCCGCAGAGGTTCTTAAGGTTGGCGACGAGGTTAATGTTAAGATCATCGGCATTGACGAGGAAAACCAGAAGGTAAGCCTTTCTATCCGTGCACTTCTTGATGAGGCACAGGCTGAAGCAGAGGCTATGCCTGAGGATTATGCTGAGGAAGTTGCTGAAGAAGCAGTTGACGCTGAATAATTAATTAAAAAAATAAGAGGTGTTGCGTTGTGCAACACCTCTTTTGCAGAGGGTATTATGGAAAAGTACGATATTTTGAGTCCGATAGACAACTTTGACGAGATAAAAAATGCGGCAAGTGAGGCAGCAAGGGAGCTTATTGCTGTTGCAGAACTTCGCGCGGGGGATATTTTTGTCGTTGGTTGCTCGTCATCTGAGGTAATGGGCAAGAAGATAGGCAATTGTTCGGCTTATGAGGCGGCGCGCGCTGTTTTTGAGGGCATATATCCGGTGCTTTGGGAGAAAGGAATATGCCTTGCGGCGCAGTGCTGTGAGCACCTTAACAGAGCACTTATAATTGAAAGAGAATGCGCAGAGAAATACGGCTATGAGCCTGTGTGCGTAATTCCTCAGCCTAAGGCGGGAGGCTCATTTGCAACTGTTTGCTTCGAAAATTTTGGCGATGCGGTTGCAGTTGAACATATAAAGGCAAAGGCGGGAATTGATATCGGTGGAACTCTTATCGGAATGCATCTGCGTGACGTTGCGGTTCCCGTAAGACTTTCGGTGAGCAAGATAGGTGAGGCAAATATCCTTTGCGCCCGTACTCGACCGAAATATATCGGCGGGCCAAGAGCTATATATGAATAAAAAATCGGCAGAAAATTTTCTCTGCCGATTTTCTTTTCATCAATAAAGGGGATATTTCTTGCAGATGGCGTCGACTTCAGCGCGGATAGCGTCTGCGCTGTTCTCAAAGTCGGTAGCTGTGAGCTTAAAGAGGTGGGCGATAGTCTTCATCTCCTCAACACCAAGGCCGCGGGTGGTAACTGCAGGAGTTCCTACGCGAACACCCGAGGTGACGAAAGGCTTCTCGGGGTCATTCGGGATAGCGTTCTTGTTTACGGTGATGTGAACTGCGTCAAGTCTTGCTTCAAATTCCTTGCCTGTGATATTCATAGGACGAAGGTCAACAAGCATAAGGTGGTTGTCCGTACCGCCTGAAACGAGATCAAAGCCCTCTGCGAGAAGAGCCTCTGCAAGAGCCTTTGCGTTCTCAACAACGCGGTGCTGATATTCCTTAAACTCAGGCTTAAGAGCCTCACCGAAGGAAACAGCCTTTGCCGCTATAACGTGCATAAGAGGACCGCCCTGCGTGCCGGGGAAGATTGCCTTGTTGAACTTCTTTGCAAGCTCCTCATCATTGGTAAGGATCATACCGCCGCGAGGACCTCTGAGTGTTTTGTGAGTAGTAGTTGTAACGACGTCTGCATAAGGAACAGGGGAGGGATGCTCGCCCGCAGCAACAAG
>JAZLCY010000109.1:0-7671 GCA_045614485.1 Eubacteriales bacterium | reverse complement strand
GCTTATGACGAGGCAGTGCGCTTTGTTGAATCCCACCAGGTTAAGAACACCACCCTTTGGGCATCGTTCGTTGAGCAGTTTAAAATTCAGGTTGACGCGCGCGACGGCGGTTGGAGCGGTGAGTTCTACGGCAAGATGATGCGCGGCGCATGCTGGGTTTATAAATATACACAGGACGAGGCGCTTTACCGCGTGCTTGAAAACACCGTTCGTTACCTTCTTTCCTGCAAGGAAGAGAACGGAAGGATCTCATCATACGAGCAGGAAAAGGAATTCACCTATTGGGATATGTGGTGCAGAAAGTACGTTATGCTCGGCTCACAGTATTTCCACGAGATCTGCAAGGATGAGGAGTTCAAAAAGGAAATCGTAAAGACTCTTTCCGAGCACCTTGATTACATAATCGATCATATAGGCGAGGGCGAGGGACAGATCGATATTCTCGACTCCACCACACACAACCCCTACACCTGGGGCGCACTTAATTCCAGCTCTATCCTTGAGCCCGTAGTTCGCCAATACTACCTCACCGGCAACAAGAAGTACCTTGATTTTGCATCCTACATCGTTCGCCGCGGCGGAAGCAAGTGGGGCAATATCTACACCCTTGCTATCGAGGGCAAAACTCCCCCCTACGAATACCCTGTTACCAAGGCTTACGAGGCAACCTCCTTCTTCGAGGGTGTGCTTGAATATTACAGAGCAACAGGCGATGAGGACGCAAGACATGCATTTATCAACTTTATGGCAAAGGTTGTTGAAACCGACCTTACCATTATCGGTTGCTCCGGCTGTACGCACGAGCTTTTCGACCACAGCTCTATCATGCAGACCGAGATCAACGACGAGGTTAAGCAGGAGACCTGCGTTACCGTTACTCTTATGAAGGCATTCTACCAGGCGCTTTGCCTTACCGGTGAAGCTAAGTATGCCGATGCAATGGAGCGCTCCGGCTACAACGCAATGCTTGGCTCTATCAACTTTAACAGAAACACCGCAGTGGCAACCGATCCCTCCTGGGCAAATCAGTACGGCTATGCGGCAGTTAACCCCTTCGTAAGACTTATTGAGGGCTACACCTTTGACTCATACGCACCTCTTTACAAGGACAAGAGAAACAGACGTATCGGCGGCTTCCGCCGTATGCCCGGCGACAAGACCTACGGCTGCTGCGCTTGTATCGGCGCATCGGGTGTTGCGGTTATGCCCCTTTCCTCCGTTATGCTTGCAGAGGACGGCATCAGGATCAACCACTTTATGAACGGCACCGTTACCCTTGACGGTCTTACCCTTACCACAAAAACGAACTATCCCTACGGCGACAGCGTTTCTATCACCGTTAATACCGACATCAAAGAGCCCTTCGCTATCGGAATCCGCATTCCTACCTTTACCGACGGTGTTACCGTTAACGGCAAGGCGGCAGTTGACTCCGGCCTTGGCTACCATACGATAGAAAAGGTATGGCAGGACGGCGAAACCATCGAGATCACCGTTCCCAAGAAGATCACCGCACACTCGCTTAACGGCAAGGTTGCAATAACCAGTGGCATCATCGTGCTTGCTATTGACGAAAGAATTGAGAACATCGACTCGGTTATCACAGCAAATATAACAGGCACAAAGGCGATCACCACCCCCTTTACCTCAAGAGAGGCATACGAGATCACATTTGACAACGGCAACACCGTTAACTTTATCGACTTTACCTCCGCCGGCAACGATTTCTCCCACGCAAAGGGCAGGATCACCGTTTGGGTTGATGCAGAGTGATTTCCAACAACATCAGGAGATATTATGAAGTTTACAAACGACATCATGACTATCGCAGGCTCGCCCATCGGCGAGTCTCCTCTACCGAAATTCAGGGCGAGAGAGCCCGGCCGCTACTTTGCTAAGGGCGATTTTCCCAAGGAGCTGCTTGATAGCGCAGGCGTGCATTTCAGAGTGCTGCCCTACACCGTTCAGGACCGCTTTTCAAGAGAGCTTATACCCCTGAAGCTCAAAAGATTCACCCTTGAAAACGAATATCTGAAGGCGGAGTTTTTGCCCGAATACGGCGGCAGGCTCCACTCCCTTTACGACAAGGTGGAAAAAAGAGATCTTCTCTTTACCAACACCGTTATAAGACCCTGCAACCTTGCTATAAGAAACGCCTGGCTCTCGGGCGGTATTGAGTGGAATATCGGCTCGATAGGCCACACCTTTACCACCTGCGACAACGTTTTTTGCGCCAAGCTTCAGGACGGCGAGGGCAACACCTTCATAAGAATTTATGAGTTTGAAAGGCTCAAAAGCCTTTTCTGGCAGATAGATTTTCACCTGCCCGAGGGCTCGCGTGAGCTTATAACTCACGTAAAAATAGTTAACCCCTTCCCCACCGAGACCACTACCTATTGGTGGACGAACGTTGCCGCTCCCGACAACGGAAATATGAGGGTGCTTGCATCTGCAAAGCAGGTCATCTCGTTCACAAGCGGAACGATGAGATACGAAACCCTTCCAAACCTTGTAGGCGCAAAGGGTGACCCCACCTCCCCCAACTCGTTCAGCCGCTCATACGACTATTTCATCCAGCCGACCTACCCCGAGGAATGCACCTGGGAGGCAGCGGTATATGATGACGGAGTTTCTCTTTTCGAGCGCTCAACACCCCCTCTTTCATATAAGAAGCTTTACGTTTGGGGCGTGCACAGAGCAGGCCAGCACTGGCAGGACTTCCTCTCCGAGGAAGGAAAGGGCAACTACGTTGAGATACAGGCAGGAATTGCCCCCTCGCAGCTGCACGATATGGTAATGCCAAAGAACCACACCTACGAGTGGACGCAGGTATTCGGCGGTGTTAAGGGAGATACGGCCTCGCTTTACAATGAAGACCACGGCGCAGCGGTTGAATACCTTGACTCTCTCATTGACGAGCGTGTGAGCGCAGAAGGCATTACAGAGCTTAACGAAAAGCTTAAAAAGCTTGCAGCTATGCCCGTAAAAGAGTGCGATCTTATTCACACGGGCGCAGGCTTCGGTGCTCTTGAGATAAAGAGAATGGCAAAGGACGGCGACGGTACAGCACCCGAATCCATGCTCTTCCCCACCTCTACGATAGGCAAAAACGAAGCCCCCTGGCTGAGCCTAATTGACGATGGCAAAATGCCCGAGCAGCCTACAGACTCCCCTACCCCGTCGTTTATGATAAGCGACAAGTGGCTCCCCTATATCAAGGGCGCCGCCGAGGGCGGCGACTGGCTCCCCCTTTTGCACTACGGAATAGCCGTTTTCGAGGGAATGGATAACACCAAGATCGCCACCGAGGCTTACAGCGAGGCAGACCGTGACGAAAGGTTTGCCGTTGCCGAGGATGCTTGGCTTAGATCTATCGAGGCAAAGCCCTCTTACATTGCATACAGATGTCTTGGCGTGCTTGAAGAACAGCGAGGCAACCTTGAAAAATGCAACGAGTATTACGCTCTTGCTATGAAGCAGGAGGGCGCAACACGTGATTTTGCGCTTACCAACGAGTATATAAAAACTCTTACCAAGGCGCAGGAATACGAAAAGGCGTGGCAGGTATATTCAACCTCCCCCGAGCATATAAAGGGAGAGGATATTGTGAAAATATCTGTTTCCTTTGCGGCGGTAAGACTTGATAAGACCGAATTTCTTGACGAGTTTTTTGCCACCGAGCATGCAACCATACGCGAGGGTGACAACGAGATAACTGACGTTTGGTTTGAGTTCTGCGCAAAGAAGATGGCAAAGGAAAGAGGAATCATCCCCTACTCCGCCGAGTTTGATGCGCTGATAGACGAGGCATGGGAAACATGCGAGCCCGATATTATGCACGACTTCCGCCAGTCCTATAACAGAAACGATACGTACAGACTCTGATCTAATAAAGATGAGCCGCAGGCAAGTTCCCATTTATCCCGGGTTGTCTGCGGCTCGTTTTTGTCACTTTATGTATATAAAACTTTACATAAATATGCCATTCTCCCGTCGGTAGAGTTATTTTCTACCGATGGGGCTTTTTATTTTGAATAACAGTAGACTCTTTTTCCAAAGATGTAGATTGACTTTACTGCCACACCAAGATACAATCGTGGCAGTGAGTTAACCCAAAACATGCGGGGTGGCGCACTATGAAAAAGAAAACCGTTTATTTTGAAAGCGAAGAAAAGGACGAATTCTCAAAGGCCAAAATACAGCCAAAGGTTATCGACAGCAGCTACAAGTACCTGCCGAAATCAAAAACAGAAAAGATTTTCGGGGCAATTCTTTACAGAGCTGTTGGAACACCGATTGCATATTTTTACGTAAAGTTAAGGTTCGTACGTAAAATAATTGGTGGCGAAAAAATAAAGCCATACAAGAAGAGCGGCTTTTTTCTTTACGGAAATCATACGCACGCAATATTCGATGCCTTGAATCCCGGCACGCTTGTGTTTCCAAAAAAGGCATACACAATAGCGAGCGCCGAGAACCTTGCTATCAAGGGGATCGGGCGCTTTGTGAAATATCTCGGAGCGATACCGATACCTAAAACCACGGGTGCATACCGCAATTTCAAAAAAGCGATAGAAAAGAAGATAGACGGTGGCAACTGCATCGTTATATATCCCGAGGCACACATCTGGCCGTATCACACAGGAATAAGGAGCTTTTCCGAAACACCGTTCTACTTCCCCGTAAGTCTTAATACTCCCGTTTTCTGCTTCACAAACACCTACCACAAGCGCGCGTTTTTTGGCACGAAGGTAATAACCTATATTGACGGCCCCTTCTTTCCTGATCCCGAGCTTGACAAAAAGGAGAGCGCAAAGGATCTTCGGAACAGGGTTTACGCGGCAATGAAGGAAAGAGCAAGGACCTGTACGCTGACCCGTGTTGAATACGTTAAGCGGGAGGATACCGAGTGATCAACCTGCTCCTTTGCGGCAATCGGGGTGTGCTTGACGGTGTGATCACTGTGATGCTATCCGCCCTTATGAGAAACGAAGGCAGAGATATATTCCGCTTTTATATCTACACGATGGACGTATCACACGTTGATAAAAAGTATATTCCGATAACCGACAGCGATGCCGAATTTCTGGATCGGGCGGCAAAAGAATACAACCCCGAAAATTCGGTTGTAAAGATCGACGTTACAGCGCTTTACCAAAAAGAATTTGGCGGTTGCCCGAACGAGAGCGCCTATTGCTCCCCATACACACTGATACGGCTGCTTGCAGATCTCATCCCGGGAATGCCGGATAAGCTTTTGTACCTCGATATAGACCTGCTTTTCAACCGCGATCCGAAAGAGATATACGATATCGATATTGAGGGGTTTGAATACGCGGCGGCGCCCGATCACTACGGCAAATACCTTATAAACCCCGGATATATAAATGCCGGCGTTATACTTTTTAACCTTAAGGAAGCAAAACGAACCCGGCTTTTAAAGAAGGCACGAGCCCACCTTAAAAAGAAAAAGCTCCCATTTGCCGACCAGAGCGCATTGATACGCGCCACAACAAAAAGGAAGCTTTTAAAGCAAAAATTCAACGACCAGAAGTTTTTGCACAGGCACACTGTGATAAGGCACTTTTCAAAAAGAATGTTTTATTTTCCCTACCCACACACCGAAAACATAAAGCCCTGGCAAACAGACAAGGTACACAAGCTGTTTCGCTATCACGCTTTTGATGACGTTTTCGAAGCATACCAACGACTGAAAAAAGAGCTTGAAAGAGAGAAAAATATATGAAAAAGACAATTCCGATTTTTTACGCAGTGGATGACGCCTTCGTTAAATACACGATCGTATCCCTCTCCTCCATTATAGAAAATGCGTCCAAGGACTACAACTACAGGGTTTACGTTCTTAACACAGGCGTTTGCCCCGATATGAAGGAAAAGACCCTTGAGCTTCAGAACGAGAACTTCTCTATTGAGTTCGTTGACGTTACAGAAAAGCTCAACGCGATCAAAACCAGCCTCCCCGTGCGCGATTATTACTCCAAAACCACCTATTTTCGCCTTTTTATAGCGGATATGTTTCCCGAGTATGACAAGGCTATCTATATCGATAGCGACACCGTTGTGCAGGGTGATATGAGCGAGCTTTATAACACCGAGCTTGGCGACAACTACGTTGCCGCTTGCCACGAGCTTGCTATGATGCAGGTGGACGAGTTTGGCACTTATGCCGAGCGCGTTGTAGGTATCTCCCGATATGAATATTTCAATGCCGGCCACCTGCTTATCAACTGCCGCGCATTCAGAGAGAACAAGATCCTTGATAAATTTATGAAGCTTCTCGCGGAGTACGACTTTGTCGTAACGCAGGATGAGGACTACCTCAACGTGCTTTGCAAGGACAGGATCGTTTGGCTTGACCAGAGGTGGAACAGCGAGGCCTACTGCAAGCTTGACTACCCCGAGGCCGAGGCAAAGGTTATCCACTATATAATGACGAGCAAGCCCTGGCACTATGATAATTGCCAGTTTGCCGGCGCATTCTGGCGCGCTACCGAAAAAACCTCGGTTTGCGATCTTATCCGCGCTGAGCTTGAAGGATACACCGACGAGCTTCGCGAAAGAGATAATCAGACCATGGCGAATCTGCGCACCCTGGCGCTCTCCGAAATCAATCGCCCCGACAACTATCTTAACCGCATTAATAAAAAGAGAGCCCAAGACAGAGTTGAGGTGGTGGCGAAGATCGAGGAGTTTGAAAGATGCGGCAAATTCGACGTTGACGTTGAAAACGACCCCGAGGGCAAGGTGCTTATGCCCGATGACATTGAGTACATAAAGAAAACGCCCTTGCAGAAAATCAAGACCCGCCTTGCATATAAGGCGGCAAGAAAGTTTGCAATGGGCCTTATGAAAAAGAAGATCTTCGTTGTAAAGGAGATCAAGGGAATCGAGAATTTTCAGAATCTTGAATCAGGCGCGGTTATCACCTGCAACCACTTCAATGCATTCGATAGCTTTGCTATCCAGATGGCATACGAGGCGGCGCAGCAGCGCGGCAGAACCTTCTATCGCGTTATAAGAGAGGGCAACTACACCTCATTCCCCGGATTTTACGGCAATCTTATGCGCAACTGCAACACCCTGCCCCTCTCTTCAAACTCGCAGACAATGAGAAAGTTTATGAAGGCAACGAACACCCTGCTTCGCGAGGGACACTTCGTTCTCTTCTACCCCGAGCAGAGCATGTGGTGGAATTACAGAAAGCCCAAGCCCTTAAAGGAGGGCGCATACTTCTTTGCCGCGAAGAACAACGTTCCCGTGCTTCCCTGCTTTATCACAATGCGCGATACCGACCTTGTCGGTGAGGACGGCTACAACATCCAGGAATACACCGTTCACGTTTGCAAGCCGATATACCCGGACGAAACCCTCTCCCATTCCGAGAATATCAAAAACCTTATGGAAGAAAATTCCCGCGCATGGCGCGAGGTGTACGAATCCACCTACGGCATAGATCTGAGATATACTACGAGAGCGTAATGCTCCGCGCGGCGCATTGCGCTAACTAAGTTTGCCCCCGTGGGCAAGTGAAGTTATCCTACGGATAGTGAAGTTTTGCCTTCGGCAAAGTGGGCAAACTTAACTTCACTTGTGCGTAGCACGAACTTCACTGCAATGCAACTTCACTTTTGCGATAGCAAAAACTTCACT
>JAZLCY010000108.1:0-7779 GCA_045614485.1 Eubacteriales bacterium | reverse complement strand
GATGCTCTTGCCCTCTGCGAGATGGCTATTGAGGCAAATGACGAGGACTCTGTTGAGGAAGTTGTCAGCGAGTGCGCCTACATTGAAGCTGAGGCAGAGAGAAAGAGAATTGAGGTTCTTCTCTCCGGCCCCTATGATAAGAATAACGCAATTCTCTCCTTCCACCCCGGCGCCGGCGGAACCGAGGCGCAGGACTGGGCCTCCATGCTCTACCGTATGTACACCAGATGGGGCGAGAAGCACGGCTTCCGCGTGAAGCTCGTGGACTGGCTTGACGGTGATGAGGCAGGTATCAAGTCTGCTACCGTTATGATCGAGGGTATTAACGCATACGGCTATCTTAAGAGCGAGAACGGTGTTCACCGTCTTGTAAGAGTATCTCCCTTCGACTCTTCGGGCCGCCGCCATACCTCGTTTGCATCTGTTGAGGTTATGCCTGAGTTTGATGATGACGATACCATCGTTATTAAGGAAGAGGATATGGAGATCACAGCTCACCGTTCAAGCGGTGCGGGCGGTCAGCACATCAATAAGACAGACTCTGCTATCCGTATCGTGCACAAGCCCACCGGTATCGTTGTAGGCTGTCAGACAGAGCGTAGCCAGCTTCAGAACAAGGAAACCGCTATTAAAATGCTTAAAGCAAAGCTCATGGAGATCAAGATCCGTGAGAAGCTTGAAAGAATAGAGGATATTCAGGGTAATAAGGCAAACATTGAGTGGGGTAGCCAGATCAGATCTTACGTATTTATGCCTTACACGCTTGCAAAGGACACCCGTACCGGATACGAGGACGGTAACATCGACTCGGTAATGGACGGAGAGATAGACGGATTTATTAACGCATACCTTAAGCACATTTCTGCTGAGGGTAAAGAGGGTTAATTCAATAAAAGTGCTGATGCACCGTGTGTGCACCGGCACTTTTTATTTTTCAAAAAGGGTGCGGCAACGGTCGATTTCCTGTTTTGTCCTTTCGCTTGCAAGGTCAAGGGGGAGTCTTACCTCGTCATAGCATAATCCAAGGCGCATCATAAGATATTTTATCGGTGTGGGGTTCGTTTCGCAAAACAGTGTGCGTATCATCGGTAATGCCTTTATCTGCATGGCAAGGCTTTTGTCCCAATGCCCTGAGAAAAAGTCGCGCACAAGCCTTGCAAGATAGGTGGGGTATGCGTTTGATAAAACCGATATAACACCATCGCCACCAAGGGACAGCACCGTGTGCGTTGCGCTGTCATTTCCTGCATAAAGAGGCAGATCATCACCTAATTCTCTGATGAAAGTAAGCCTGTCAACAGAGTCGGATGCCTCCTTGATCCCTACTATATTTTCGTGCTTGGAAAGGATCTTCAGCGCGTCGTATGATAGGTTCACGCCTGTTCGACTTGGAACGTTATAAAGCAACACGGGTGCAGTGTTGCACTCTGCAATTTGTAAATAATGCTTTACAATTCCGCTCTCTGTACCCTTGTTGTAATAGGGGGTAACGCAAAGAATTCCGTCGCAACCTATCCCTGATGCTCTTTTGGAGTGCAGCACAGCTTTTGCCGTATCGTTAGATCCTGTTCCGAAGATAATCTTGCATCTTGAGTCAACCGTCGCCTTAGCATAGGCAAAAAGTTGGTATCTCTCCGCATCTGTGAGTGTTGATGCCTCACCCGTCGTGCCTCCGATAATTATCGCATCCACCCCTGCCTCTATCTGCATTTCTATAATGCGGCTCAAGGCAGTGTAGTCAATTATTCCGTTACGAAACGGGGTGATAAGCGCCGTGCCAACACCCCTGAAAATTTTCTTTTTCGCCATAATATTATTCCTACTTGAAAAAATCGCTTCTTTGTTGTATAATTATAATGTTATACTATTATCTTACGCGCGAGCGCGAAAAAGGACACAAATGGAAAACGTTGAAAATGTCATTGTAAACGAAAGAGTAAAGACCGATCTGTTAACCCATGATTTCTATTACGATCTGCCCGAGGAGCTTATTGCACAGTACCCCTCAGCAGAGCGCGACGGTTGCAGGCTTATGGTTTTAGATAAAAAAAGCGGAAAGATAGAGCACAAGGTGTTTTCCGACATCATCGATTATCTCGATCCCGCTGATATGCTTGTTGTAAACTCATCAAAGGTCATCCCTGCGCGTCTTATTGGTAAAACCGATAAGACCGGCGCCGATATGGAGCTTTTGCTCCTCAAGATGCTTGATTCGGGCGAGTGGGAAACCCTCGTGCGCCCGGGCAAGCGCGCAAAGGTTGGTGCATCCTTCACCTTTGGCGGCGGTGAGCTTCGCGCGGTCGTAACGTCTATTCTTGACGGCGGCAACAGAACCGTCAGATTTGAGTATGACACCGAAAAGCATCCCACCGTATATTCGATCCTTGATAAGATCGGAAATATGCCCCTTCCGCCTTACATAACAAAAAAGCTCGAGAATAAGGACGACTATCAGACAGTGTACGCACGTACAGAGGGATCTGCCGCAGCACCCACCGCGGGTCTGCATTTCACCACCGAGCTTATTGATAAGATCAAAGCGAAAGGTCTTGGCTTCGGTGAGGTAACTCTTCACGTTGGCCTTGGCACCTTCCGTCCTGTTAAGGTGGACAAGATAGAAGAACACCTTATGCATGCCGAGTACTTTGTAATGCCCGAGGACGTTGCCGAAGAGATCAACCGTCGCAAAGCGGCAGGCGGCAGAATAATTGCTGTGGGCACAACCTCATCAAGAGTTCTTGAAAGTGTTTCGGACAGCACCGGAAAGGTTCACGCAACTCAGGGAGAAACCGGCATATTCATCTACCCCGGCTACACTTTCAAGGCAGTTGATGCTCTGATCACCAATTTCCACCTCCCCGAAAGCACCTTGATAATGCTTGTCAGCGCGCTCGCCGGCAAAGAGAACGTTATGGCGGCGTATGAAGAGGCAGTTAAAGAGGAATATCGATTTTTCTCCTTTGGCGACGCAATGCTGATTGTATAAAATCCGCAATGCTGCGTTGTCGGGCGACGCAGTCGGCTCGGAGTAGGTAACTACACCGTCGCCTTCTTTGCGCCCTTACGCCTTGCCTTGCGAATTTTCTACTAACCAGCATATCTCGCCTTGTGTAGCATCAGCTTTGCCAACGCAACGCTGATTGTATAAAATCCGCAATACTGCGTTGTCGGGCGACGCAGTTGGCTCGGAGTAGGTAACTACACCGTCGCCTTCTTTGCGCCCTTAGGCCTTGTAAATTGGCGCAAGGCTTCAACCGAATAGTCTTATCCACATTCTAAATCACCGAGGAAAATATGAATTTCGTTTGCCCTAAATGCTCAGGAAAATTGAATATTTCTTCCACGGGTGCTGCCGTTTGTGAAAATGGGCACTGCTACGACAGGAGCAAGTATGAGTACTACAACCTGCTGATGTCAAACGAGGGCGGTGTGCACGGTGATAATCAACAGATGGTCAAGGCTCGCCGTACCTTTCTTGAGAGCGGTAATTACTCGCCCTTGAGAGAAGAGCTTGCTCGCCTCTCGGCAAAGTATTTTACCGGCGGTGCATTCGTTGATATCGGATGCGGCGAGGGGTATTACACCGAGCGCGTAACAGAGGCACTTTCTAACTGTGGGAAGGAACTTTTTCCCTCAGGATTTGATATTTCAAAAGAGGCGGTGAGATATGCCGCCAAAAGATGTCACAGCACCTCTTTTGCCGTGGCAAGCGCATATAAGATGCCCATTCAAACAGGAAGTGTTGCGATGGCGATGAACGTTTTCTCGCCCCTTGCAGCTACTGAAACGGCACGAATTCTTCGCACGGGTGGTATCTTTATAATGGCGATACCGGGGGTGGAGCACCTTTTTGGGCTTAAGCGCGCCCTTTATAAAACACCCTATAAAAACCAGGTACAAGATACGGATATAGAAGGCTTTAAGCTTATTGACAAGGCTCATATCCGCTACCAATTATCGCTTGATTCAAGCGAAAAAATATCCTCACTCTTTATGATGACGCCATATGCGTACAGAACTCCCAAGCAGAGTGCGGAAAAGCTTCTTGAAATGACAGAGCTTTCTTGTGAAGCCGAATTTATAATCCTCGTTTACGAGAGGATATGAACTTATTAACCGGAAACGAAAGGTGTACAGTTATGGATTTGTCGCACGGAAAATATCTTGGTGTTGACTACGGAGACGTAAGAACCGGCCTTGCCGAGTGTGATGCCTCCGGCATGCTTGCCAGCGGAATTGCAACTATCCGCGAGGGCGGAATGAGAAACACTGCAGTGCGTGTTGCCGCTGAGGCTGAGAAAAGAAATTGCAAGCGCATTATTGTTGGCTTGCCTAAAAATATGGACGGAAGCGAGGGCTTCAGGGCAGATGCGGTAAAGGCATTTGTAGAAATTCTCCGCTCACTCACCCACATCGAGATCGATTTTTATGACGAGAGAATGAGCACGGTCGAGGCATATAGATTCCTTGACAGCACAGGTGCATTCGGCAAGCGCCGTAAGGATGCTGTTGACACACTCTCGGCAGAGATAATCCTGCAGTCTTATATCGACAGGGAAAGAAATCTTAAGAAAAACTGATTATTATTGCTCCGGAACGGTTGGATTCCCGAGCGAAAAAATAAACTTAGCGATTGGCGGCCGCAGTGTATAGGAGGTGTCTGCACGTCGCGAAAGGAAATGCAGTGAATACCACCGCAAAAAAGAAAAGGTCGGGCAAGCGGGCGAGCCTGCGCACTTTTCTTGAGAAAAAAGGAATAACTCTATCGCCCAAGGTTTATTTTGTAGACGCAATGGGAGCTATGGCGCTCGGCCTTTTTGCCACGCTTCTTATGGGCACGATCTTCGGCACTGTTGCCGCCTATCTGCCCGAAGGTGCTGTAAAAGACCTTTTTCAGAATATGACTACCTATGCCAAGAGCGCAACAGGTGCGGTTCTCGGTGTTGCGATCGCATATTCGTTAAAGGCGGCTCCGCTTATCATCTTTTCGGCAGGTGCGGTCGGCCTTTGCGCCAACTCGCTCGAGTTCGCATTTGAGGGGCTCGCCACCAAGGTTTCGGCAGGCCCGGCAGGCGCTTTTGTTTGTGTCCTTCTTGCCGTCGAGATAGGTAAGCTTGTCAGCAAAGCTACAAAGATCGATATTATAATCACCCCCCTTGTAACGATATTATCGGGTGTCGGCATTTCGATGCTTGTCTGTCCTGTTATCTCGTACGTTATGTATTGGACGGGGCTTTTCATCAACACAGCAACAGAGATGTTGCCATTTCTTATGGGTATTGTGATCGCCACCGTTGTCGGTATGATATTAACTCTGCCGGTCAGCTCCGCGGCCATATGTGCCATGATCGGCATCTCCGGTCTTGCAGGCGGTGCGGCTGTGGTTGGATGCTGCGCGCAGATGGTTGGATTTGCCGTCATTTCCTTCCGCGAAAACAAGTGGGGCGGTGTTCTTGCGCAGGGAGTTGGCACGTCAATGCTGCAGATGGGAAATATAACGAAAAAACCTGTTATATGGCTACCCGTGATACTTTCTTCTATGATTTGCGGCCCTGTTGCCACCTGCGTTTTCAAGCTTGAGTGCACAGGTGTGTCTGCAGGTATGGGCACGTGCGGTCTTGTTGGCCCGATCGGTGTATTTACCGATATGGGATTCGGTGTGAATTCAATCCTCGGAGTGCTTGTAACCTGCATTGTTATGCCGGCAGGCCTCTCGCTCCTCTTCTCAGAAATAATGCGCCGTTTCAAATGGATAAAGCACGGCGATATGAAGCTTAATTTGTAAGGAGAAATCTTATGAAACCCAATAACACTCTACTTTGTGATTTTTACGAATTAACCATGGCAAACGGCTATTACGAGCTTGGCAAGGGTGATGAGATAGCGTATTTTGACGTGTTCTACCGCACCGTTCCGGACGGGGGCGGATTTGCTATTGCCGCCGGTCTTGAGCAGGTGATCGAATACATAAAAACCCTTAAGTTCACCGAGGAGGATATCGAATTCCTTCGCTCCAAAAATATGTTCTCCGAGGGATTCTTAAACTACCTTAAAACTTTCAAGTTCACGGGCGACATCTACGCAGTTCCCGAGGGAACTCCCATATTCCCCAATGAGCCTATGATGGTTGTCTGCGCACCCTCGATCGAGGCGCAGTTTATCGAAACCTTTATCCTGCTTTGCCTTAACCACCAGTCCCTTATCGCAACTAAGGCAAACAGACTTGTAAGAGCGGCAGGGGGCAGACCTGTGGCTGAATTTGGCTCTCGCAGAGCCCAGGGAGCAGACGGAGCTATCCTCGGTGCAAGAGCGGCTTATATCGGCGGATGCTCCGCCACAGCCTGCACCATATCCGATAGAGATTACGCCATCCCCGCAACGGGAACTATGGCGCACTCCTGGGTGCAGATGTTTGATACCGAGTACGATGCGTTCGTTTCCTACTGCAAGATGTATCCCGAGAGCGCAACTCTGCTCGTTGATACTTACGACGTTCTTAAGAGCGGCGTTCCCAACGCCATCAGGGCCTTTAACGAGGTGCTTAAGCCCCTCGGCATCACAAGTTGCGGTATCAGGCTTGACTCCGGCGATATAACCTACCTTTCCAAAAAGGCAAGGAAAATGCTTGATGAAGCAGGCTGGACAGGATGCAAGATCGTTGTTTCCAACTCCCTTGATGAGAACATCATAAGAGATATCATTTCTCAGGGCGCAAAGATAGATACCTTTGGCGTAGGCGAGCGCCTTATCACCGCAAAGTCTAATCCCGTATTCGGCGGCGTTTATAAGCTTGTTGCTAAAAAGGAAGGCGGAGTTGTAATTCCCAAGATAAAGATCTCCGAGAACCCCGAGAAGATCACCAACCCCCACTTCAAAAAGGTTTACAGGATCTACGATAATGAAACAGGCAAGGCATCTGCCGACCTTCTCACCGTTTATGATGAGGAAATCGATCCTACCGCCCCCCTTGAGATATTCGACCCGATCCAGACCTGGAAGAAAAAGGAGTTTACCGATTACACCCTCCGCGAGCTTCTCGTTCCCATTTTCAAGGACGGTGTTTGCGTATATCAGTCCCCCTCGATCGAAAAGATCAGGAGCTACTGTCTTTCCGAGGTTGATAACCTTTGGGATGAGGTTAAGAGATTTGAGAATCCCCACCGCTATTACGTGGACCTTTCACAGAAGCTCTGGGATATAAAGCAGTCGCTCCTCAGAGCCGGCGGCAAGGCAAAAAAAGACTAATAATGTAACACGGGGCGCACTTTGTCCCCGTTTTACCACGAAAAAAGAAGGAAAAAATATGATCAGTGAAGTAATTCTTTGTAAATATGGCGAGATCGTTCTTAAGGGCGCGAACCGCCAGAATTTTGAGTCTCTTCTCGTCAAGGAGCTTCGCCGCAGAGCAAGTCCCTACGGAATTTTTAAGATCTACTATATGCAGTCCACCATCTTTGTTGAGCCGCAAAACGATTTTTGCGATATGGACGGAATGTATGAGGCTGCTCGCCGCGTTTTCGGTATCGTTGGTGTAAACCGCGCCGCTGTGTGCGAGAAGAATATGGAGAGCATTATTGCCACCGCCAAGTCCTACCTTCCCGAGAAGCTTCTCGGCAAGCGCACCTTTAAGGTGGATGCTAAGCGCTCGGATAAGAAATTCCCACTCACCTCTCCCGAGATCTCTAAAGAGATCGGCGGAGTTATCCTCTCAACCGTAAGAGGCATAAAGGTTGACGTAAAAAATCCCGACGTCATCGTTACCGTTGAGGTGCGTGACGA
>JAZLCY010000107.1:0-6870 GCA_045614485.1 Eubacteriales bacterium | reverse complement strand
AAGGTCGTCGTAAATAACGAGAACGTCGCGGCCCTTATCCATAAAGTATTCGCCCATAGCGCAGCCCGAGTAGGGAGCGATATACTGAAGGGGAGCGGATTCGGATGCGGTTGCACTGACTACGATGGTGTAGTCCATAGCGCCGTTCTTATAAAGGGTGTCAACGACGTTGGTAACGGTGGACTGCTTCTGTCCTATTGCAACGTAGATGCAGATAACGCCCTTACCGCGCTGGTTGATTATAGTGTCGGTGGCAATAACGGTCTTACCCGTCTGTCTGTCGCCTATGATAAGCTCTCTTTGTCCTCTGCCTATCGGTATCATTGAGTCGATCGCTTTGATACCTGTCTGTAAAGGAACAGAAACCGATTTTCTCTCGATAATTCCGTGAGCCTTGCGCTCAATGGGGCGGAATTCCTTGGCTTCGATGGGGCCCTTTGCGTCTATCGGCTCGCCGAGTGCGTTAACAACTCTGCCGATAAGAGCCTCACCGCAGGGAACGGAAACAACTCTGCCTGTGCGCTTAACGATACTTCCCTCGCTTATACCAACGTCATTACCGAGAAGCACCGCGCTTACAGAGTTTTCCTCAAGGTTAAGCGCCATGCCGTAAGTACCGTTACAGAACTCAAGCAGCTCGTTCGCGCGGCATTTGTCAAGTCCGAAAACCTTAGAGATGCCGTCACCAACCGAAATAACGTAGCCGACCTCGTCCTGCTCGATCTTCTTCGAGTAGTTCTTTATCTGCTCCTTGATTATTTTGCTGATATCATCAATTTTTGATTGCATTTTATCACCATCTTAAATAACAATATTCTTAAGGCTGTCGCTGAATGCGTCAAGCCTTGCCTTGACCGATGCGTCTATCTGCTTGCCGTCGTAACGGAGCTGAACACCGCCGAGGATCTTACGGTCAACCTCGTTTTTGACGATTATAGTCTTGCCGGTGCTCTTGGCGAGTTTTTTCGCCATAGCCTCCTTTTGACTGTCGGACATTGCCACCGCGGTAATTGCGGTAACGGTCATGATGCCCATCTTATCGTTATACATCTCTTCGAACGAGAGGGATATTTTAGGGATAAGATGAACGCATTTCTTGTCCGAAAGCATCTTTGCAAGATTTATAACCGAGTAATTAAGCGTACTGAACGCCTCGTCTATAAGCTTTGCCTTGTCCTCTCTTGAAACAGAGGGGGTGTCAAGCAGCTTTTCGTATTCGGGGGAGGATTCTATAACCTTTGCTAAAACGGCAATATCCCCCTTAACTGTGTCGAGCGTGCCCTCTTCATCTGAAAGCAAGAACAGGGCAGAGGCATATTCTATTACGCCCACCATCACTCTTCACCCATACCGCTTATAAATTCATCAATCATTTTTGCGTGCTCTTTTTCGTCAACGTCGCGCTCGATAACCGCCGCCGCTATTTCAACAGCCATTGCGGAAACCTCGTTTTTAACGTCGTTCACAGCGCGTCGTCTTTCAAGCTCGATCTGTTCCTCTGCGCGCTTCATAACTCTGTCCGCCTTTGCGTCCGCTTCCTTGAGGATCTCTTCCTCGCGAAGCTGAGCGCGACGGATTGCGCGCTTGAGTATCTCTTCGCTTTCCTCGTTTGCCGCGGTAAGCTTGGCCTCGTATTCGGCCTTCATTCCCTCGGCATCCTTCACAGCGCCTTCGGCATTTTCGTACATATCGTCAACTTCCTTCTGGCGCGAGTCTATCATTTTCTTGATAGGCTTAAAAAGAAGCTTGCCCATAACGAGAAAGAGGATAAGGAGATTTGCCCATGCAAAAATCATTGTGAAGGGGTTCACGAATATAAACGATTCGCATTTTTGTACAAATTCGATTAACATGAATTTCTCCTAAAAGTTGATAATTTCTCTTTTTCGCACCTTATTTGAGGAAGAGAAGAAGAAGAGATACAACGAGCGCGTAAATACCGGTGGTTTCGGTAACTGCACAACCAAGGATCATGTTGATTCTGAGGTTGCCTGCGGTTTCGGGCTGGCGAGCCATACCCTCAAGTGCCTTACCAACTGCGTGGCCTTCTCCGATTGCGGGGCCGATAGCTCCAACACCCATACAGAACGCTGCTCCGAGCGCTCTTGCTGCTTCAACGATTGCCTGTCCAATATCCATTTTTTGTTCCTCCTAAGAACTGTTTTATTTTTTATTTTTGTTTTTTGATTTTAAAATTGTTTTCGTGTTTATTAAGATTTCGCGGCCTTGGCAGCTTTCTTAGCCTTCTTTGCCGCCTTCTTTTCTGCCGCCTCAAGCTTTGCCGCGGCAACCTCTTCGGGTGGCGGGTTCGCAGAGCCTACGTAAACCATTGTAAGAAGGGTAAATACGAATGCCTGAACGAAGCCGGAGAAAAGGTCGAAGTAAACCGAAAGAACTGCGGGAATACCTATTTGGAAGAAGGGTACTGTTGCAACCCAATCGGGTAAGAAGCCTGTTAACCAGTCGGGCAACCAACCGAACACAAGGCTTGTGGCAACTGCAAGCGCATTATAGATAAGCGCGGTAAGTACTCCACCGCCTGCCACGTTACCAAAGTGACGGAATGCGAGTGAAAGAGGCTGCGCAACCTCTGAGATCAGGTTCATCGGCGTCATAATAAATATCGGCTCGGTAAAGCCCTTAAGCCATCCTAAAAAGCCGTTGTTTTTTATGCTGCACACCCAAACGATAACCGTTGTAACGAGCGCCCACGCCAGCGTAACGGAAAGATCGGCGGTCGCGCTTCTTAATATATTGGTCATTCCGAGGATAGAGCAAAGCATACTCGATACCATAAGAGTGCCGATATACGGTGCAAATATCAGGTTATGCTTGCCCATCGTCTCTTCAACAAGATTGTAAAGTACAGTAACAAGCTTTTCTATTATAACCTGGAGTGGACCGGGACGTTTTCTTATGCATCTGTTTACGATGATAGATACCACTGTCAAAAGAATCGTCGCAACGAGTATTGTCAGCACCGTTTGTGTGATGTCGATATGAATGCCCAAGGGGAGATTGATCCTGAAGTATATGCCGGGGCCCTGGCCTAAGCCTTTAGCAAGATCTTCCATTCTTTTCCCTCCTTTGTATCAGCATTTGTGAAACGAAGACGATAGGATAGAATGCCACAAGGGGAACAAGGGTTGCTATAACGTTGAAAACGTCATCTCCGTTGCCGTCCTTGATAAGAAACGCAACAACGAGTGCCGCTACCATTGAAGCTGCTCTCAAAAAGAAAGATGCTCTTGATATTAAGGCTATCTTTGCTTTATGCTTTGCCGCAAACTCCTCAGCCTCTTCGTCTGTAAATTCCTTATTTCCTCTTTCCTCCATAGCTCTGTCAATGGCTATGTTGGTGGATATTGCAAGCACAAGGAAGTTAGCAAGCATTATAACGATACCGAGCGCAGAGCCCGTGAACACCGAATAATGTATCTCCCAGCCGCCTACTATAAGGAAAATAAGGCAGGTGATAGCAGATGCAATTATCTCGCCTATCGCAATAACAATCGTTTCCACTATCGGAAAATTACTCTTTTTCATTTTTTTCACCGTTGTTTTTGGTTTTTTCTTTGTCTTTTTGCTCGCGCTCCTTTTGAAGCCTTTCAAAGCCATCTCCCGCGCTTATGATAAATTTTATCATAGCAACCATACCGCCGATAAATGCAAGCGGAATCAGTATGGCAAAAAGAAATGGGGGTGCGCCCGCAAATTTCACGAGCAAAAAGGTTAAAAGAGCCGCAAGGGCAGGAAGAGTCAGGAGAGTGAATAGCGCCTGCGTTATTATGTTTATGAGGTAAAGGGCATTTACCGTTTTTCTGTACACAGCCTCGTTCTCCTGTTTCTCTTGATATGACCGTCAGCTGACGGTTTTGTAAACCAGCTTCTCAGCCTTGGGTGCGCTCTGTCCGATTTTCAGCCCGGAAAGGAGCTCAGCCTCTGCGGCTTCGATTGATTTTTCGTTGTTTGTATAAAGTATTGCAACAGTATCACCGCACTCGATGGCATCACCCGTTTTCTTAACGAGCTTAATACCGGCGGTAAAGTCGATTATATCGTCCTTTGTGATTCTGCCTGCGCCGAGCTTAACCGAGGCAAGACCGATCTTCTCTGCGTTCATATGTGTGATATAACCGCAAGCGCCTGCCTTGATCTCGTGCTCTATCTTCGCCTTGGGGAAATTCTCGGGGTTCTTTGCAAGCGTGCTGTCGCCGCCCTGCTCGCCGATCCATTCAACGAACTTGTTGAAGGCTGAGCCGTCGGCAATAGCGCCCTCTGCCATTTTCCTGGCTTCCTCAAGGCTAACGCCGAGTGCGAGGTGCACCATTGCAGATGCAAGGGAAAGGCAAACCTCTGTGAAGTCCGCAGGGCCTCTGCCGTGAAGAGTCTCGATTGCTTCCTTAACCTCAAGGATATTACCGATCATATATCCCAAGGGGGTGTCCATATTCGTTATAAGCGCGGCAACGTTTCTTCCGCACTTCTTTCCTATATCAACCATCTTGGTGGCAAGGATCTCGGCATTCTCTGCCGTATTCATAAATGCGCCCGAGCCGTACTTGACGTCAAGCACGATAGACTGAGCGCCTGATGCAAGCTTCTTGCTCATGATAGACGACGTGATAAGGGGGATCGAGTCAACCGTTGCGGTAACGTCGCGCAGTGCGTAAAGCTTCTTGTCGGCAGGGGCAAAGTTGCCGCTCTGTCCGATAACCGCAATTCCCATTCTTCTCACCTGCGCAAAGAAATCCTCAGGTGAAAGAGAGGTGTCGTAGCCGGGAAAGGATTCGAGCTTGTCAACAGTACCGCCTGTGTGTCCGAGTCCTCTGCCGGACATCTTTGCAAGCTTGCATCCGAGGGAAGCCGCAATGGGTGCAACAACAAGTGTGGTCTTATCACCAACACCGCCGGTGGAGTGTTTGTCAACGGCAAGCCTTCCGAATTCGGAGAGGTCGGTAGTATCGCCCGAATTTGCCATAGCATCGGTAAGAACTGCGATCTCATCATCGTTCATACCGTTAAGGCAGATAGCCATAAGCAAGCTCGACATCTGGTAGTCGGGAATATTGCCTGCGGTATATTCGGTGATAAGCTCGCGTATCTCACCTTCGGTGAGCGCCTCGCCGTGCTTTTTCTTTGTTATAATTTCATACATTGATATCATTACATTTGCTCCTTGGTAAAGCCGTGTGGATAAAGCTCGTTCATAGTGAGTGTTATCTCGCCGTCGGGTGCGTCAACTATCACAACGAAGTCCTTATCGCAAAACTCGCTTATCACCTGGCGGCAAACACCGCAGGGATAAAAGGCAGACGCAGGCTCTTCGCCCGCCTTACCGCCTGAGATCGCGATAGCCTTGAACTTCTTATCTCCGTTATGAACCGCAGTGAAAATGGCAACTCTCTCGGCGCACACGGTGGGGGTATAGGACGCGTTTTCAATATTAGCGCCCGTATAGATTTTTCCGCCCTCGGTCAGCAGTGCCGCTCCTACGGCAAAGCCGGAGTAGGGGCAGTAGGAATTTTCTCTTGCCTTACGTGCGGCAAGAAGAAGCTCTTTGTAGTCCTTGTTCATTCTTGCGCCCTCCGAAGTCAGTTTTTAAGGATCGCCTTTACAGTTTTTGCCACGTGGTTGAAGCCAACAACAGTGCCAAGATTTTCGGTGTCCTTGCCGTTGTACATAATAAAGGGGACGTATTCTCTCGTATGGTCGGTGGAGGTATCGCCCGGATCACAACCGTGGTCGGCAGTGATGATAAGGGTGTCGTCCTCGCCAAGTGTCTTGATAAACTCGCCAAGCCAGCTGTCAAATTCGGCAAGCGCTTTTGCATAGCCGTCAATATCCTGTCTATGACCGAAAAGCATATCAAAGTCAACGAGGTTGGTAAAGCAAAGGCCGGAAAAATCTCTCTTTGCAATATCTTCGGTTATCTGCATTCCCTCGCTGTTGGAGTGAGAGGGGTTGCTCTCGGTAACGCCTGCACCTGCAAAGATGTCGCTTATCTTTCCTACGGAAATAACGTCGTATCCCTCTTCCTTAAGCTCGTCAAGCAGGCTCTTTTCGGGGGGAACAAGGGAGAAGTCGCGTCTGTTTGCGGTTCTCTTGTAATTTCCGCTCTCGCCGATAAAGGGTCTTGCAATAACTCTGCCAACGCCGTGCTCACCCTTGAGCATCTCGCGTGCTATACGGCAGTATTCGTAAAGGGTTTCGAGGGGCACGAGCTCCTCGTGTGCCGCAATCTGAAATACGCTGTCAGCCGAGGTGTAAACGATAAGATCGCCGCTCTTTACATGCTCATCACCAAAGTCGCGGATAACGTCTGTTCCCGAATAGGGCTTGTTGCAGATAACGCCTCTGCCAACCTTCTTCGAAAACTCTGAAATAACCTCTTCGGGAAATCCGTTGGGATAGGTGGGCATCGCTCTTTCGGAAATAATTCCTGCAATTTCCCAGTGGCCTATCGTGGTATCCTTACCCATGCTTATTTCCTGAAGTCTTGCAACCGTAGCCTTCGGTGAGTCGGTCTTTTCGAGATAGTCGATGCCGTCGATATTTCCAAGGCCCATCTTGATAAGGTTGGGTATATTAAAATTCTTGGATGCCGAGATCCTCTTCATCGTGTTAGCACCTACGTCGCCAAAGAGGTGCGCGTCGGGCTCATAACCGATTCCGCAGGAATCCAGCACTATGAGAAATACTCTTTTCATATTACATATTTATCGCGGTGTTAAGCGCGATCTCCATCATTTCGGTAAAGCTTGACCTTCTGCTCTCCGCATCAAGCGCCTCGCCGGTAAAGAGATGGTCGGAAACAGTGCAGATAGCAAGAGCTCTCTTGCCCGCGTATGCCGCGTTCATATAGAGTGC
>JAZLCY010000106.1:0-4360 GCA_045614485.1 Eubacteriales bacterium | reverse complement strand
CCCATTGTGAAGGTAAATTCGGGATCAGACGAAGCAAGAGCGCCGAATACAGGCTGTGAATACTCATCATAAGTACAATAATACCAGCCCTCAAATCTACAGTTCATCTCGGGAACGATATTAACGGTAATCTTTTCCCCCTCTGCAAGCGAGGTTATGTAAAAGTTATCACCCAAGAATTCACCGTTTACGCCGATAGTTGCATAACTGCCGTAGTTATCATCAATGAAGAAGCAGGATGCATCGAAATCATACTGAGGAAGCATCTCGTATACTGCAACGAGCTTGTTGTTCTTGAAGGTAGAACAATTATCCTTATTTATGATATAAGTAGCATCAGTGCTGGAAATCTTGTCCTTGCAGCTGTCGTAGGTCTCGTTCTCACGAAGGCTGATAACCGCCCAACCTACAAACTTGCAACCCTTAACAGGAACTGCGGTAATTCTGAATGTCTGGTATTCCCAGAATGTGCCTGAGTAGTAATCGTCGTTATAATCCTCGCCGTTAACGATAAATCTGTATTCACCGTAGCTATCGCCGATGGGATCGGAGCATACGCTGTAAACATTGTATTCGCACCGAGTATATGGCTCACATACAGCAACTATGCTACGGAGTTGTCCCTCGGGAATCTCGTAAACAAAGGTAGGCTCGTCACTGATAAAGCATTCGGGGTTATAGGGATCATCTTCGTATGCCCAATGGCTGAAGTAACAATTCTCGAGAGGCTGGACACTAAGTGTTATCTGCTTCTGGAGAGGATTTACCTTTGCGCTAACGTAATCATAGAATTTGTCACCGTCAACGGAAACGCGGGACATATTACCCGTAACTCTAAGGTTGGATATAATAGCATATACCGCAAAGAGCTTAAGGTCCTCAGCAGGCATTTCGAACTCAAAATCAAGATCGGTATAATAAGGAACGTCCTCGAGAACGATCTTGCCTTCCTCGTTAAAGTCACCTACATACCAGCCGATAAAGTGCACTGTTCTATTTGCATCTGCAAAATTAGGTATTGCATCAAGATGAACCATTTGCTGATACTGTACTTCCTTGCCAAGAGTGTTATATTCAGACCAAATGTAACCATCAACCATAACTGAATGATTATCGGCATCTGCAAGCTTGAGTCCGTTGATACAAGCATAAACCTCAAGGGTTCTTGTCTGCCCCTTCTGGTATGCGTCCTCTGCCTTATCCTCGCCAACGTTGATATGCTCGGGGATCTGAGTATCGGTCTTTTCATAGTATTCAACAACGTTGAAGCTCTCTTCAGTAGTAACGAGATAATTGTAGTTGTAGTTCCAAGTGTTTACAACGATGTAGTCGTTTACGAGCTCGTACTCAACCTCTTCAACCTTGGTCTCCTGAACCTCGTAAACAAGGTATTCCTCAACACCGGGTATGGGTGCGGGAACGCTTACCTTACCTGTAGTGAGCTTTACTTCACCCTCTTCATCCTCGGGCTGAATTGTAACGTTGTACATTACCCAAGCTTTGTCGAGAATGTTTACGTTTCCCTCTTCGAGAGTGAGAGAAAGGTCTTCATACTCATCGGATTTTGTGTCAATAGTATTTACCGTAACGGTGCAATTGCCAACGATCTCAGCGGTTACGCCGTAATCTCCGGTAATTACGTAATTAGGATTGGGATCATCCTTTAAACAAACAATGCATTTTCCCTCAAAGAAAACACACTCGTGGTTAGGATCAATCTCACCGCACTCACATATACCGCCCACGAAGGAATGCTGATGAGGCGGAACGTAATTATGATCTGTCTCGCCGCATTCACATTTGCCATCTACGTAGGTGTGCGAATGAACGGGTGTCTGATCGGGGAAAAACATTCCTTTGATCAACTCACAGCTTGTAAAGGTGAAGCTGAGTGCAAAAACAAGCGCTAATGTGATGATAAGGGATAACGTCTTTTTCATTGTTTTTTCTCCTTTTAATTTATTCGAGGTCAGGCACAGCCCGTTGCCTCGTGCAGTTTGATGTTCTCAAGAATTTCGACGAATGGGAGCTTGCCGCTTACCGTCTTGCGGTAAACCTCGTCGGAGTTTACCATAACCTGACCCGGTAAGATAAGCACCTCTTCCTCGGTGGATGCAAACTCGATATTGAAGTACCATAGACCGTCTTTTCGGGCGCCGCCCTGCGATGGGCAGAAGAAAACGATCTTTTTGTCCGGTAGCCTCAGCTCGAGAATGCTTCCCTCCGAAAATCCGTTCAGCACGTGATCCGTATAAAACGGCATCGAGCTATCGAAATACACCGTGTAGATCTCTCTTGGTGCAACGATAAACAGATAATCGGTCGTTGCGTCCTTGTCGGTAATACGCTCGTGTCCCCTCGGTAAGGGAACGTCGAACTCGCCAAAACTAACACGCTTTCTCGTCATTTGCATCACCTCCTAACGTCGTCATGCCTGATTTACGTGTCCTTTGCCTTTGACAAGCTCATATTAGCATATCGCACGTACGCTGTAAATAGCGCGCGGGTGTGTAAATGGGGTGGGTGTGAGGTGCTTTTGGGGTGTAGCGCAAAAAAACGCCGTTTAGTGGCATACCGTGCAAAGTTTTTTGAGAAAAATAAAAAAAGACGACGGCTGTGCGCCGTCGTCAAAAAAGCTGATTTAAGTATTGATAAGTGAGAAAATTTCCTCTCTGTTAGACACCTTAAGCACCTTGAAAAGTGAGGTCGTATGCATCTTTACGGTATTCTCGGAGAGGTGAAGATCTATCGCGATCTCCTTTCTTGACTTGCCCGAAAGAATCCCCTCAAGAATATCCATCTGCCTTGCGGTAAGGGTTATGCCCTCGGGTAATTTCTCTAAAATTCCGTTTATCTTCTCCGCCTTTTCCTTGTCGTCAACGAAGATAACGGAGGTTTTTGGCATTGCTATCGGGTGAGGGATATCGTTCTTGTGAACGTAGTCCTGCATCATCCAATAGACAAGCAGAAGCATAATTTCGGATGCTATGTAGGTTAGGGATAAAAATTCATACTCCCAATCCACAAACTTTTCAAACATCCACACGAGTATGTTACTGCAAACGATGCCTGCAATAAAGCCTGCAAACTTGGTGTCGCCCACCTTCTTCGTCTTTGCTGAATGAACAATAGTTCCTATCATCGCGGCAAAGTAGCCGATGAGGTAGACCGTATAAAAGGGATGCAAGGGACCGTATTCCTTAACGAGCTTTGCAGAGCCATCGATCATCTCGAGCGTTACACTTGTATAATACCAAGGAATAAGGTCGGTCAAGGCAACGATAAGGAACATCACCGTGCCGAGCGATACGCAGGTGATCACGTGTGCCTTTGTGATCTTAAATCCGCAAAGACGGACGATGGTAAGGAACATACACATTGAAAGGAACACGCTGCCGAGATACGCCACCTCGTTGGCGAATATAGCAAATTCCAATGTGTTCGCCGCCGAAAGCAAGGTGTATCCGAGGTTGACTATGCTAACGCAAATATAAAGCATCGTCAGCCAGAACTCCTTGTTTTTAACCATCACGCAGTAAGCAATAAGTAAGCCTACGGCCAACAGAAAGCTGATCAAATATCCAATTGTCATAGGCTCACCTCCATGCATTTTTCTTAACTTTATCATTATATCATATTTTTCTTAATAAATCAAGGTATTTCCTCATATTTGAGATATTTTTTACCAGTATCGGCATATTGTTTGGGATTTTTCATTATTTGCAACCTTTTTGCAAACACAGCAAAAACGCATTTACAAATGGCAAAAAACACGATATAATACAATCACAGAGTTACAATATGTTATAAGACAGCCCGAGTTTAACAATATGAAAAGCACTCTGCCCGCGGGTAGAGTGCTTTTTTGTTATACATAAAACAGAGCCACCGATTTTGGTGGCTCTGTCGCTTTATAAAACTATTTTATACAATGACCGCAAGGGGTGTAGCCCGAGGTGTCGTATATCACGGTTTGCTTGGATGCCGCAGGCAAGTAACTGCAGGTAGAAAGATGATACACCTTGCTCTCCGTGTTGGCAATATATGCCGTGGTGCTGGTGCTCTTTATACAGTGGCCGCAGGGAGTGTATCCCGAGGTGCTGTAAATCACAGTCTGCTTGGATGCCGCGGGCAAATAACTGCAAGTAGAAAGGTGATATACCTTGCTCTCGGTGTTTGCGATATATGCAGTACCGCCGGATGAGCCGCTAGCACTCGGTGTATAATTTTTCAGGCATCTGCCACAGGGAGTATATCCCGCGATATTGATGATCCACCAATAATCGTACATGGTATTCTGCTTGGACGCCGCAGGAAGGTTTGCACATGTGGGAAGATGGAACACCTTTGTCTCGGTATT
>JAZLCY010000105.1:0-3874 GCA_045614485.1 Eubacteriales bacterium | reverse complement strand
AATACCTCCCCTTGTGTAATACATCATATCACGAAGTATAGCGGATGTCAATAGACTTTTCGAAAAAACTGAAAGGAGCAGGGAAAACAAGAAAAAGCCCGGCTTAACTTAAGCCGAGCTTTCATTTTTAAAAATAATCAGAATTCAACCGTGCAGCCGTCGTAGGACACCTTGCAGCCGATCTTTTCTGCGTTTTCTTCAAGATAATCGTGCACGGGGTTGCCGTTGTGCGAAAAGTGGTTAACGTATTTAACCGTCGCCTCCGTTATCGCGCCGATCTCTGTAAGGCGGTTTATAACCCTCTCAATATTCGCAAAGCCCATATGTCCGTCGCTGTCAGATATCGGGATATTAACGTTGGTGCAGTCGAAGGTGGCCATATCAAGCTTTATGCCCTTTTCCTTGATAAAGTCAAAAACCTCGTCGTAAAAATAGCCGGTGTCGTGTGCGTAAAGCAGTGTTTTCTCGCCCTCGATTATGTAGATAAGGCAACCGCCCTCGCGCATATGTCTTGCCGGCAGTGCCGTAACCCTGTAATCGCCAAGGTCTGCGGTTTCATACGGACGAAGAACGGTGATCTCAACGTTTGTCGGCGTGCCGTCAAACTTCTTTTGCACTGCCTCAGAGCAAAATACATTGAGTGTCGGCACTCTCATATCGTGCGCGAAGTATGTATGCCTCATAAAGAGGTCCTTGGGATAAAAATGGTCGGAGTGAGTGTGCGTGATAAGCAGGTATTTTATCTTATCTCCCTCAATGCCGCCCTTAAGGAAATGCATATAGCTGTCGGCAGGGAAGTCGATAAGCATATCCTCGTTTATAAGTGATTGCGAGCGCGTGCGGATGTTCTTTCCGCCAAGCCTTCTTGCCTCGTTGCAGTATTTGCAGTTGCAAAACAGCGCCGGGAATCCCTCTGCCGCCGCAGTTCCAAGATACGTAAGCTTCATTTTTATTACCTCTTATCCTTAAAACTCTTCTTTTATTGTTTCATCGGTTTTTCTGTATTGCAGGGGGGATGTTCCAAATCGCCTCTTGAATTCCTTTATAAAGTGCGAAACGGTTGCATATCCCAGCATATCCGAGATCTCCTGCACCGAAATATCACCGAATTTCAGGTAGGATATAGCCTTGCCAAAGCGCAATTCGTTCCTGTATTTTGCAGGTGAGATACCCATTTTCTCCTTGAACTTGCGCCTTAAGTACACCTCGCTAACGTTGTATTTCTGCGCTAAAAACGCGATCGAGGGGTTCTTTTCTATATGCTTTGAAAGGTACTGAATAGTTTTTGAAACGATAGAACTCTCGTGCTCAAGCGGATCGCTTATCAGGTGCGCAAGTATCTTCATAAGCAGTATTCTTGTAAAAATGTCGGTATGTCCGTGATCGTCTATCACTGCGCGGTCAAAAAGGGTGCAGATCGCCGCCGTGTCTTTAACGCGGAATATTTTGATCTCGTTTGACAGCACTATCGGGCAACCCTCCCTGTCGTTAAGAAAGAAGTTGATTCCAACGGTGTGCGACGCATCGGAAGTAAAATCGGAAAGCACCATCTTGTATTCGCATCCCATCGGGGTGTAAACCACGTCGCCGCTGTTCGCGATAAAAACGTTGCCGTCTTTGTCGGTATAGGTAACCCTGCATCCGTCAAGGTAAAGCAAAAGGTTCTGCTTTTTCGGTGCTCCTATGGATTGAAAGCTTTTTCTCGTTTTCCAGTATTGGCGCAGCGCGTTGATAAATATCGGGTTGAAATTTTCGCCGCCAAGCTCACTTATATCAACAGTTCTCATATCCACCTCACAAGTGTTTATAATTTATGATAACACACGCGCGCCCCCCTGTCAAGCATAATAGTTTTGAAAAACGACATTTTTTAACCGTTATTTGTATATTTTTTCGCCCGCGTTTTGTGGTACAATCATCTTAAGGGGCTGCGATTTCTCCTTTTTGGAGCTTAGCGCCCGATTCAACGATTCGCGTATTGAATTTTACGGAGGTTTCATTTATGAAACAAACAGATTGGAAAATCATTTATAACAATTATTCCGGCCTTCAGAAAAAGGCGGTAAATCTTCTTAATAAAGAGGTCGGCAGGCTTCTTATCCGTGAGGAGATGGTGTACAGCATATACGTTCTTCCTTGCGAAAAGGAAGGATGCGAGGTTTCAAAAAGTGCATTTTTCGTTGGCCTCTACGACGAGAGCGAAACTATCAGAAAATACGTAGCTGAGAATGAACTTGTTGAGGGGGGCTTTACCGTTAAGGTTATCCGTAATCCTGAGGATGAGGAAGGCTCTTTCGTGTTCCTCACTGCAAGGGATGAGATGCAGCTTTTCTATGCTGCAACCAGCTTTATAGACGATTATATGCCCAACAATTATGAGGGTAAGAGCAGTAACTATATGTCTGATCTTATCTTTGATGATCCGCTTAAGGAGATCACATATTCCAAAGCGCCCGACCATAAGGTGCGCAGCATCTTTACCTGGGGTCATTCCACCGCGGATTACAGAGCTTATATTGACAATATGGCTCGTTTAAGACTCAATGAGCTTATCATCTGGAACGACCATATTCCCGTTAATATTGATGACGTTATCGAGTATGCTCATTCCTATGGCATCAGTGTTGTTCTCGGATATAGCTGGGGCTGGCGCGAGATCGGAAACAAGGCTACCGACATCTCCGAAGAAACCCTTGATAACCTTAAAAAGCTCGTTGTTAAGACCTACCGCGAGCAGTACGAGCCCGTTAAGTGCGACGGCATCTACTTCCAGGCATTCACCGAGCGCAAGGAAGAGGTTGTTGGCGGCAAGTCTATCTCTCAGATGGTAACCGATATGGTTAACGATATCGCCAAGGAGCTTTGGCAGATCACTCCCGATCTTCGCCTTATCTTCGGCCTTCATGCATCCAGTGTAAGAACCCGCCTTCACGAGATCGCAATGGTTGATCCCAAGGTTGAGATCTATTGGGAGGACTGCGGCTCATTCCCCTTTGATTACAGCACTCTTGTTAAAAGCGAGGAAAGATATCAAGAAACCCTTGAGTACGTTAAAGAGATCCTTGAGCTCCGTGGCGGCCGTGGTGTAGGCCTTGTTTTCAAGGGCATTATGATGCTGGACTGGTCGAAAAAGGTTGGTCAGCGTGGCCCGTACGTTATGGGTGAGAATGCTCCTGAGATTGCAGACCACGATAGACGTATGCGCGCAAAGGGGTGGCGCAGCCTCGCGGCAAGATGGATGATGAACGGTGAATATGCGCACCGCATGATCAACTTTATCAACAAAAATCAGCTAACCGATACGGCACTTTGTATTGCAGGTACGCTTGATGGCGGCATCTATTTCCCCATGGCAATGTACGCGCAGATGTTTGACGATCTTTCGGATGCCTATCCCGTAATGATGAACAAGGTAACGCGCAAGCCCCGCGTAACTATCGACGGTCTCGATGCCTGATCAATTCGCTATAAGCAAGAAAAATAAAAGTTAAAAGCAAAAAAAGAAGCAGTCCGATCGGACTGCTTCTTTTTTGACCCGAGGGCATAGGAGCTATTAGCTGTGCTGTTCTTCCATGTTCTATGAGAGCTCTTTCTGCTCGTCTGCAAACTCCTGCGCTTCCTTCTTGTCCTTTTTCTAAGTAATAACATAAAAAATATGGGTTCACAATATTTTCTTCGGCTCTGCCGACTTCTTGCTTTAGGGACTTCCGTCGGCAAAAACAGTTATCAACTGTTTTATGCCTCGTCACGCATGACCTACCGCACCGTTCACATAGTCGTTCATTGTCGCTCGGTACACTCGCTTCGCGAACTCCTTGCTCGGCGGTGTCAACCGTCGTCAAAACAACATTTAGTTGTTTTGGCTTAGGTTGCA
>JAZLCY010000104.1:0-6102 GCA_045614485.1 Eubacteriales bacterium | reverse complement strand
ATCTTGTGTAAAGACGGTAAAGCATAGACGCCCAGTCCTGAGCCTCCGTTCCGCCTGCACCGGGGTGGAAGGAAACGATTGCATTATTCTTATCATACGGGCCTGAGAGAAGAACCTCAATTCTCTTTCTCTCTGCCTCAGTTTCGATAAACTCGGTTTCGCTTACAACCTCTTCTACCGAGCCCTCATCGTTAGCCTCTATTGCCATTTCGCAAAGGGTGTAAGTATCCTCAAGCTTGGAAACAAGCTCCTTATAGCTCTCAACCTTATCCTTAAGCTGCTTGATCTCACGGAGCTTCTGCGAAGATTTTTCCGCATCGTTCCAGAAATCCTGCACCATAGTTTCGCGCTCAAGCTCCTGCGCGCGTTCCTCCGCCTCTTCAATTCTCAACTGGTTACCAAGCTCTTCGACTACAGACTCGAGTGCTACGAGCTTTCTTTTAGCTTCTTCAAGCGCAACTATCATATAAATTGCCTTTCTTTACCTTTTGGGCATACTTTTTCATTTTACGATACATTGTAACATAAAATTTAAAAATTGTAAATAGCAAGTTGAAATATTATATTGATTTTTTGTCACGCATGTGATATAATATCCTTGTAAATTTAAGAAAAGAGGCAAACGGGTAATGATTATTACTAAGGATACACTCATCGGCGACGTTCTCGATCACAATATCGAAACAGCACAGTTCTTCTTTGAGATAGGCATGCACTGCCTTGGCTGCCCCCACTCCAGAGGCGAGTCTATCGAGGATGCTTGCAACGTTCACGGAACCGATGCAGATGCACTTGTTAAAAAGCTGAACGACTTTCTTGCAGGTAAATGAGAAATTTCACGCTTGACGGAAGGTTACGTTCCGCCGCGAAATTTGTTAGGCAGGGAGCTACGTTCGCCGATATCGGAACGGACCACGCTTACCTGCCCTTATTTTTGCTCGCGGAAGGGAAAATTAATACCGCTATTTTAGCTGATATAAATGAAGGCCCGCTGGATTCAGCAAGGCAAAACGCGCGCGATACGGGATATTTTGACAAATGCCGATTTTTCCTTACAAACGGTGCTGTGGGCCTTGAGGGCGAGGGCATTACCGATGCCGCAATATGCGGTATGGGCGGCGAGCTTATCGTTGATATTATAGATAACGCGCCGATTTTTCGCGACACGGGGGTAAGGCTTATACTCCAACCTATGTCGCACCAGGCCGACCTCAGACGGTATCTTGCAAAAGAGGGATTCACTATACTTGATGAAGAATACTCATATTCTGCAGGCAAGTATTACGTTACACTGTGCGCAGAATACACAGGATCATCATATGATATGAGCGAGGCTGAATATGAATTTGGCAGATGCCATACTATGAGCGAGGCAAATCGCGGCTACCTCAAGGTTCGCCTTGGAATCCTTCAGAAGATCAAGGGCGGAAAGGCCATGGGCGGCGAGGATACAGCATATGAGGACGAGCTTATAAACTACATAAAAAATTTACTTGGAGATACGATATGACCGTTAAAGATTTATACAGCGCAATGAGCGAGAGGATGCCGGAGCATCTGAGGGAGAGCTGGGACAACGACGGAATTATGTGCTGTGCCGACTCATCATACGATATAAAGAACGTGCTTATCACACTTGACGTTACCGAAGAGGTTGTGGACTATGCAATAGAGCGAAACTTTGATCTTATCATATCCCACCATCCACTTATTTTCAAGCCGATCGGCGCAATAACAGACGACAATCACATATCAAGAAAGATCATCAAGCTTATAGCAAACAACATCTCCGTTTTCTCCTTCCACACCAGAGCGGACAAGGCAGAGGGCGGCGTTAACGATATACTTGCAAATCTTTTGGGCCTTAAAAACGTTGAACCCTTTGGCGAGGGTGGACTTGGCAGGATAGGTGAGTACCCCACCGAATATGAGATAGATGAGTTTATCCATATCGTTAAGACCAAGCTTGGTGCTGACGGTGTGCGCGTGGCAGACGGATACAACACCGTTAAGCGAGTTGCACTTGTTGGTGGCGACGGCAAGGGCTACGTTAAGGACGCGATAGACCTCGGTGCAGACACATACATTTCCGGCAGGATCGGATATAACGTTATGGAAGAAGCGCCCGAAAGATGCATCAATCTTGTTGAGGCAGGACACTATTACACAGAAGCGCCGGTTACAAAATATTTTGCTGATCTTGTTTCTGAATTCGACGGCAATGCATACGTTGAGATCACCGATTCTAATATGATAAAGGTATATTAAAATAGAAAACCGAGGATGAAGTCCTCGGTTTTTGTTTTGTTTTCAGAAATTCTCGCCGCCAAGACCCCAGACGGAAACCTCATCGTATTTCACGTAGATCCTATCTTTAGGAATGGGCAGATTTTCCGAGAGGATCTCGGTAAGCCTTTTTGTTAATGCGGAATATTCCTTCTCTGATGCTGAGCCGAAGATCTTGACCTCAACCATAGCGCAGGGCTCATCACTGCCACGGAAGGCCATCATTTTATCTGCCGAAAACGAAAGCATAAGCCAATATTCGCTCTTGCCCCTGATAAGCTCGATTGCACGGCCGAACTCGGCTGTCAGGCTTTTCTCAACCTCCTTAGAGATCGTTACGTTAGTTTTTGTATCAATAAAAGGCATATCACTTTTCTCCGTTCAATTCATCAATTTTATCTTTTACTTCTTTGTAGGTATAGAGCGATCCAAGAACGACGAGTGCCCTGCCGGTTTTCTTCGCCGCGTTATATGCGCGCTCGGTTGCCAATACAAGAGAGTCTGATGCAGTTGCTTCAATGCCGAGAGAGATAAACTCGCCCGCATACTCAGATGCCCTGAGCGCTCTTGGGTTATCGGGTGTTAAGGTATATACCGAAGATGCCACCCGTGCGATTTTATTTGCTATAAATTTATAGTCCTTATCGGCAAGCACACCGGAAAGAACGATGACCTTTTCATCACCGAAATAACGGATAATGCTTTCGGTAGCGGCAGAAATGCCCTCGGGATTATGGGCGCCGTCAAATATAACGGTAGGATCTTTTGAGATAACTTCAAATCGGGAATGCCAAACGGCACTTCTGATACCGGATCTGATATTTTCCTCGGCGACGTTATATCCAAGGGATGAAAGCACGTCCATAGCAGTAATAACAAGGGACGCATTTCTTGGCTGATACATACCGAGAAGGCTTATCTCAAGATCCTCTCTTGCACCGTAATCAAATACCGTTTTATCAAGGCTTGCGGATCTTACCGAGAGTTTTTTATAATCCGGCTTACAGAAAGAGGAATTATTTTCCTTTGCAACCGCTTTTATTACCCCCTCCGCCTCTATATCCTCGCCACCGAAGATAACCGGAACACCCGGCTTGATGATTCCTGCCTTTTCTTTTGCTATCTTGGCAACCGTGTCACCTAAACAAGCCGTGTGATCAAGGGAAATACCGGTTATAACAGAAATGATCGGGGTGGTTATTATATTGGTGGAATCAAGCCTGCCGCCCATTCCTGCCTCAAGCACAACAACGTCGCACTGATTTCTCTTAAAATACTCGAAGGCGATAGCCGTGATAAGCTCAAACTCGGTTGGCTTATCGGTCATAGCATCTGCTATCGGCTTTACGTACTCGGTGATCTCTGCCAACTCCTCGTTGGATATGTTCTCGCCGTTCACCCTCATTCTCTCGTTGAACTCAACGATATAGGGAGATGTGAAAAGACCGGTTTTATATCCCGCAGAGCGAAGAACCGACTCAGACATTGAACAGAATGAGCCCTTGCCGTTTGTTCCGGCAACGTGAATGAATTTAAGGCTATCCTGAGGATTGCCAAGAGCCGAGCAAAGCTCCTTGACCCTATCAAGACCCGGCTTACAAAAGGTCCAGTTTACACCGTGTATATATTCAAGCGCTTCTTTATAAGTCATTTTCTTCCTCCGTCTATTTTATCTACGAGAGTGCGGAAGGCGCTTTTCCTGAACATAAAGAACAGAATAACACATTCCACGGGGCAAATGAGAAGGTATACGGGTATTCTCAAAAGCACGCCCCAACCGAAAACGCTGATGAGTCCAATCGTTTTGACCGTAAGGGAGCCTATAATATGCGAGGCTACGGTTGATACGAGCACCTGCGGTACCGATCTTTTCTTAATAATGAAGCGGGATATGACACCCGGTATCGCACCCATCAGGGCAGCGCCGAACGTTACAACGAAATTCGGCATATACACCTGTGGGGACAAAAGATAACTCAAAAGGTCGGACACCGCACCCGTTACCGCCCCAACGACGGGGCCGAACAAAAGACCTGCTATGATTATCGGCAGGTTCTCAAAGGTGATGCGCACCATGCCGCCGAACCAATTGAGATAGGTTTTGCAAAAGGTGCCTATAACGACGCTCATCGCAACGAGCATAGCCGCGATACATATGCGAAGTATAGGACTTACCGTGCTTCTTTTTTTCATTAAAAAATACCCTCCTTGTACAGATTTACATCTTCCGTACCTTGAGGGCATAAAAATGCTATTCGCGGTAACAGTGGGATGCGAAAAGCGCACCGCAAGGCATATGCCTTTTCGTCCACAGGACAACTCCCCGTCCCCGTGGCACTATACGCGCACTTATCTACTCTGTTATTGTATAGCCTATTTTAACACATTTAATCAGCGAATGCAATAGTTATATGAAATTTTAGGGCAAGGCTGAAATGAGCCCTGCCCTTTTTGTTTTTATTCCTCGGTTAAAACGTATCCGTCGCTATCAAGAAGTCCGAAATGAACAAGACACACATCGTCATCCCAGGTTTGTGCCACTTCGTGGCAGGTATCATCTGCACCGGGGTTGTGCATGAATACGTTCGACTCCCTGTAGAACACGTTTCTGCCTGCGTAATAGGTCTCGCCTTCCTTCAAATGAGTGGGGCCTTGCATATTACGAAGATTATTGACAAGAGTCAACTCTATATCATTTTCACCGACCTTGAGGTATTCTGAAATATCCACCTCATAGGGTGCGAACATACGCATACCGACGTAGCTACCGTTTACTGTGATATGCACAGAATTCGCTCCGCGAGCGCAAAGCCATACCGACTTATTAACGTCAGACACAGTGATCTTCTTTTTGAGTGTTATCGTTCCGGCGAACTGAGGGAAGCCGGAAAATTCGAGCGCCGAGATATCAACCTTTTTCGGTGCTTTTACAATGCTGAATGATGCTCCACCGTCAAAGCAAAGCTCCTTTACCCTATAAGAATCCTTCTTGAGCTCGGTAATGGGCGCATCTATCTTTACACCGAAGCTTCCCGCTATGTACACAGGCTCTATCTCAATATCGTACGAGAGGCAATTGGACATTGTTTCGCATACCCAGGATTTATCTATATGAGAAAGCGTTTTCTCGCTCTGGCAGATAACCGAGTCAAACTCAACGGTGTTCTCTCCCTCTCGGATAAGGTCGGTGATGGGGATCTTACGGAAAGATATATCCCTGAAATATCCTGCGTCCTTTTTCTCTATTTTCGTTCCGTTTACCTTAATATCGAAGATCTCGGGGGTTTCGGTAACAAGATATATCTCGCCGTCCGGAATCTCACAAACGGTAAACTTATAATCCTGATGAAGTGCAACAGGCCTTCTCTTTGCATTAAGCCTCGGAAGGATATCAAGCACGTAGCCGTTCTTTGCCACAAGCTCTCCGTCAAAATAATAATCACATCTATCAAGAGTTACAGAGTTAAGGCTTGCATCACTAAGCTCCCACTCGCCAAGAAGCGAAAGTCTTTCGGTCTCGCCGACCTTTGATGAAGCACAGGATCCCAAAGCACCCTCAACGAGTATCAAGCTCTCGTAAGGCACAAAGGTATGCTTGCCGGAAAACTCGGAAAGCTCGCCTGTTTCAGCATTCAGAACAAGGTTGCCTTTACTGATGTTAGCCGTGATACTGAAGGGATTTGAGTTTACAAAATAATGCACTATGCAATCGTCAAACTCTCTTTTTGTGTAGGTGAGCCTGTTATTTTCACATATGGGGTTCTCGCTGATATCGGAAACGGTGGTAATATTACCGCCTGCAGCCTTGAACTCTTC
>JAZLCY010000103.1:0-8394 GCA_045614485.1 Eubacteriales bacterium | reverse complement strand
CTGTAATGGTAAACAATGCCGACTGGCTTCTCGGCCTTAACTACATTGAGCTTCTCCGCGACGTTGGAGCTTGCTTCTCCGTTAACAGAATGCTCACCGCAGAGTGCTACAAGCAGAGAATGGAAAAGGGACTTTCCTTCCTTGAGTTCAACTACATGATAATGCAGTCCTACGACTTCTACCACCTCTACAAGACCTACGGATGCAATATGCAGTTCGGCGGTGACGACCAGTGGTCTAATATGCTCGGCGGAACGGAACTTATAAGAAGAAAGCTCGGCAAGGACGCATACGCTATGACTATTACCCTTCTCCTCAACTCAGAGGGCAAAAAAATGGGTAAAACCGCAAGCGGCGCGGTATGGCTCGACCCGAAAAAGACCTCACCCTACGATTTCTATCAGTACTGGAGAAACGTTGATGACAAGGACGTACTCAAGTGCATAAGAATGCTCACATTCCTTCCCCTCGAGGAAATTGACAAGATGGATACCTGGGAGGGCGCGCAGCTCAACACTGCAAAGGATATCCTTGCATATGAACTCACCAAGCTTATTCACGGCGAGGAGGAGGCAGAGAAGGCAAGAGCGGCATCCAAGGCTCTGTTCGGTCAGGGTGATTCCACCCTCACTCCCTCTGTTGAGGTAGCTCGTGATATGCTTATCGACGGTGTTATAGACGTAAACAGCCTTCTCGTGCTTGGCAAGATGGTTCCCTCAAAGAGCGAGGGACGTCGCGCAATAGAGCAGGGCGGTGTAACCGTAAACGGCGAGAAGATCACCAACGTAAGAGAAACCGTAACCGAAGCGCAGCTTACCGAAGGCGTACTTATCAAGCGCGGAAAGAAGAGCTTCAACAAGTTTATTCTTGCTTAAATCAAAAAAGAGATAGCACGTGTTGCTATCTCTTTTTTTCTCGCTCGGCGAGACGTAGGCCGCAATGTTGCGAATCCCACCACTTGCGCGGGCGGGCCTCGTAACACAAGGAACATCAACAAAAAATCCCCTCAGTGAGAGGGGATATCCTGCGGGAATTTTGCGCCCGCGAACTTTGTGGATTCAAGGAGGGGTTGCCTTGCCGAGCACAATGCTTTACTTGGGTTTGTCTCGCTCGGCGAGACGTAGGTCGCAATGTAACGAATCCCACCGCTTGCGCGGACGGGTCTCGTAATACAAGGAACGCCAACAAAAAATCCCCTCAGTGAGAGGGGGTATCCTGCGGGAATTTTGCGCCCGCGAACTTTGTGGATTCAAGGAGGGGTTGCCTTGCCGAGCACAATGCTTTACTTAGGTTTGTCTCGCTCGGCGAGACGTAGGCCGCAATGTTGCGAATCCCACCGCTTGCGGGGGCGGGTCTCGTAATACAAGGAACGCCAACAAAAAATCCCCTCAGTGAGAGGGGATTTTTTGTTGGTGCTCCTGCGGGAACTCGAATCCCGGACACCTTGATTAAAAGTCAAGTGCTCTACCAACTGAGCTACAGGGGCATTTAATTTCGTACTGTAACATAATATCATAATACTTTTGTTTTGTCAATAGCTTTTAACAAATTTTCTCTACTTAAATAGAGCCTGAACAAGTGTTCGGGTGAAGAGCAAGGCTGCCGAGCAATAAGTTCTATTTTTAAACTCGTAGCATATCCTTTTTTGGTTTACCTATTGAACAAGGGCTAAATGTGTGGTATAATTGGTTCATCAATAACTTGAAATCTGGGTTTTATGCAGGATCAAATTGCATATGCCCACGAAGGGTGGAGTGAATATGAGCTTGAAACTTTATGATCAGCTTAAAGAGGCGGCAGCGGTTGTTAATAAAACTGCAGATTACGAAAAGTCTATAAAGGAAATTACCGAGGCGCACGAGCGCAACGTTGATCTTCTTAAGTCCGAAAAGTTGATCGCAAAGAGCGCAAAAAAGCGGTTTGCGCGCGGCGTTTTGTATGACGTTGCATTGGTTCTTTTTGGAATATTTATGGCTTGCGCCGTAGGTGTTGCAACCACCATATATGAATTGTTCCTGATCAGAAATTACGGTATGGAAGCATTCAACGAAACCGGCAACATTGCATTCTTCTCGATCATTGGCGCTACGTTCGTTGTTATAGTACCGCTTGTTCTTTGCGCTTGCGGAATTCTTTATTTTACAATCGACGTTGTAAGAAAGGCAAAGATGTCCGCATCGGTCAAGAACCTTACCAAGACGGTTGCCGAGCTTGAAAGAAAGGTTATCAACACAAGATCCGAGCATCACAACTATCAGAACGAAAATGCAGAAAAAGTTGATTTTATTCCCGTAAAATATCGCACTGCCGATGCAATAGCTTATATGATCAAAACGGTTGAGGCGGACGAGACTTGTACCTTGGAACAGGCAGTTAAGCTTTACGAGAGCGAGAAGGCCAAGAAGGAAGAGCACGAAGAAGCTCCGGTGGAAGAGCTTAAGGCAGAAGAGCCTATGGCCAAAGTGCCTGTGAAAGACGGACCAAAAGAAGAAAACACTTGATTTTTTATAAAACCGAACTAAAAGTCCGATTTATAGTACACCTTATTGCATATAATGTAACCGTAAGAAAGAGATCTTACGGAAAGGTGATTAAAACTATGAAAGTTAAATACGCAGTTGCATTAATGAAGGGCGAGGAAGAAACCATCCTTGGCATTTTTAACACTAAGGCAGAGGCGGATAATTTCGGAAACAATAACAAAATGCCGCACTCGATGGGATTGCAGTACTGCTTTGCATCTAAGTTTGTAAAGGGTGTTCCCGTTGGCAATAATATCAGTGTTTATAACTTCTATAACGTATAAGTATATACCCGTGTAACATAAAAAACATAACTTGATATGAGAGAAAGAGAGAGCATTTCGGCTTCGACCGAGTTGTTCTCTCTTTCTGTTTGTATAAGGGCTTAGATTTAGCCCATTACATTTGACCTATCAAATATGATGCTTGAGATTGGCGGCTTTATTCAAATTCTTCAATAAGAACGTCACCCCATGTCCGCATGCTGTTTTTACTAAACTTTCTGTATTGCTCGATAAAGATACTCTGCGGCATCCTTTTTGTTAAGCGTTAGACCACCGTCTATTGTATCTTCGTTTTTATCGAATATCCCCGCCATGCAAAGAGAATAAACTGCGTCCTTTGCCCACACAGGCACAGATGATGCATCGCTGAAGGTGGGCACATCTGTGTTATATTCGCAGCCGATAATTTCGTTTATCACAACCGCCGCCTCATACTTTGTTATATAGTCGTTCGGGCGCAGAAGCAGCTTCTCGCCGTCAAATGCGCCGGCTATTATTCCAAGCTCTACAGCGCGGCTCACGTATCCTGAAAGCGCTGTGGGGATATCGTCATTATCATCAAAATAAGTGTTTTTTGTCTGAATGGCGGGCTCAATGCCGAAGCATTTCATCGCCATTGTAACGAACTCGGCGCGCGTTACTTTTGTGTCCGGCATAAAGTAAACGCCATCGCCAATAAGTCTGCCATCCACTGCGCCGAGCGCTGTAAGGGCAACTGCCGCGTTATAGCTTTCGCTCGTTTTCATGTCCTCATAAACAACTTCGCTTGCCCTTTTCGTAACGTTCACAGTGATCTGTTGAGGAGTTGAAAAGTTGCCGTACTCATCGCGTGCAACGAACGTGAAGGAGTCTTCTCCTACGTAATCAGTGAGGGGCGTGTAAAGAAATTCGCCGCTTTTATCGTCAAAAACGTGCAATGTGCCGTTCTCGGGATAGCGAATGATAACGTAATTTATCTCATCGCCCTCGCCGTCGGTTGCACACATTGTGCCATATACTCCTATTTCTCTTTGCGTTGAGAGAGAAGTTGTGATTGCAGATGCGCTTAGCGAGGGGGCATAGTTCACCTTCTCAAGAAATTTGAGTGTAAATTTAACCTCGGCTCCGTCGGCAAAATCCTCGGTCTTGAATTTGAAGGAGCATTCCTTAACGTCCTTGCTTGCCGGAACAAAAACAAGTGCTCCGATATTCTTTCTCTTGATCGTTGTTCCAATGCCAACCCTTCTTCCCGCAAGCATCAGTGTGCCCTCGCTTGAATCGGGAATTGCAGTTATCTCGATCTTTTTGAAATCCGTTATGCAAAGTCCCTGTTTAAAATCAAGGTCAGAGAAGATCACCTTTTTGCCAATGATCGCGCTCTTGATAATTTCCTGTCCCTCCGCCATAACCGCCACGCCCGTGCCAAAGCTTGCATATGCGCAAACCGTGGCTGCAGTACCTGTCAGAACTGCTGTGCTCAGCAGGATAGCGATGCATTTTTTAAGTCCTTTTTTCATTTTATTTCCTTTCTTTCCGTTTTGCATTATGCATATCTATTTTCTTCAAAAAAAGCCACTTTTATACGGCAAAATTGCCGTGTTCGGTATTATATATAAAATCGTGTTGACAAATCGCGCTCACTGGTGTATAATTTAAAAGGTTAAATATTTTTATTTATATGCGCGGGTACACGAATATATGAAGAATAAAAAGGTCCTCATTATCATAGCCGCGGTGATTGCGCTGCTTGCAACTGCAGGCGTGTGCCTGATCGCCTTTGTCGGATGCGGTAATGCGGAAAGAAAGATATACGTTGAGGGCGATTACGAATACGTTTTCGTAGACGGCGGTGTTGAGATCATCTCCTACCTCGGCGATGAAGAAGAACTTTTAGTTGCATCCACCCTTGGCGGTGAGATGGTTAAGTCTATAGGTGAATATGCTTTTTACGGCTCGTTGGTTGAGCGCGTAACTCTCGGTATGTTTGTTGAAACGGTTGGCGAGGGTGCGTTTATGGGCTGTACAGAGCTTGAGAAGGTAAACCTCTCAGATGAGCTTGTTACGATCTCGGATATGGCTTTCTCCGGCTGTACGGCTCTTAAGTCGATCTCCCTTACCGATAGGGTAACGTCGATTGGCAGCGGCGCGTTTTATTCCTGCCGCAATCTTGTGGAGGTAAAGCTTTCTGCCGAGCTTCGTTCTATTGGCAGCGGCGCGTTTGAAAGATGCGATTATCTTAAGGAGATCGTGATCCCCGATACCTGTACCATGATAGGAAAGCAGGCATTCTCCGGCTGCTCTGTGCTTGAAAAGATAGTTCTCCCGAGCGGTATTACCGAGATTCCCGAGGGGCTTTTGAATTCTTGCGCAAAGCTTGTGTCCCTTGACATTCCGGGAAGTGTTAAAAGCATTGGTGAGAATGCGTTTTTTGGATGTAAGTCGCTTGCAACCGTAAGCGTTGGTGATGGCTCGGCAAGGTATGAGGTCGTGTCCGGCGTTCTTGTTGATAAGGCGGAGGGCAGGATCATTCTGTGCCCGCAGAAGAACGAGATCGATGAGTTTGTATTCCCTGATTATGTTAAGTCGGTTGGTGCGTATGCTTTCGCAAACAACCAAAGCATCACCAAGGTTACACTTTCTGATGCGGTAACCGAGATCGGCAATTATGCCTTCTATTTCTGCGATAACCTTGCACAGATCAATATTCCAACCGGTGTTAAAAGCATCGGCGGATTCGCTTTCTACAGATCAAAATTTTATACCGATATCACCGATGAGTTCAAGATCGTCGGCGACGGTATTCTTATAAAATACACCCCCGCACGCACCGGCACGGGCATCAGCAGTGCTCTTGCTGAAACAGATAACGCAAAGCTCGTTTATCGCTCGGTAACTGTAAACGGTGTTACCGAAGAGCGAGTTTTCGGTGTTGAAGTTACCCTTCCTGATGGTATCAAGCAAATATCCGGCGCGTTCCTTGAGTGTAACGATCTTGTTAAGATAAACTTGTCGGCCGGTGTTGCGTCGGTTTCCGATTACGGCTTCTGGCATTGCACTAACCTGACCGGTATCGATTTTGGCAATTCCGAGCTAACAAGCATCGGCGCAAGCGCATTTGAAAACTGCCAGGGGCTTAAAGAGATAGCTCTTCCCAAAACTCTTTTACATCTTGGAGAAAAGGCATTCCTCGATTGCTATTCATTAACGAGCGTTAAAGTGCCTGCATCTCTTAAGAGCATTCCCGATTATGCATTTTCCGAGTGCCGTGCGCTCGTTAACGTAGATATTGAGCAAGGCGTTCAAAAAATCGGTGCATTTGCGTTCAGCCTTACCTTAGCGCTTACGGGTATCGATATGCCCGATAGTGTTTATGAGATCGGTGAATATGCATTCTCCGGCTCGGCTCTTACCGGCGTAACTGTTGGCAAGGGAGTTTCTGTAATCGGCGAGTATGCCTTTTCGGATATTCTCACGTTGGAAAGCGCTGTGATAAAGGCAAGTATCAACGCAATACCCAAGGGTATGTTTGCCGGTGATGAAAAGCTTTCTCGCGTTGAGCTTCCCAAAAAGATCAAAAGTATTAAAGACGAGGCGTTCTTCGCCTGCCTCTCGCTTGAACAGATCGATCTGCCGCGCAAGGTTGAGAGTATAGGTGACTCAGCATTCTATAAGTGCGAGGCGCTTAAAACCGTTGGTAAGAAGGCAAAAGTAAGGGAGATTGCCGGCAGTGCGTTCTACTCCTGCAAGTCCCTTGAAAGCATAAATCTGAAAAAAGCAAAGAGCATTGGCGCATCTGCATTTGAGGGATGCACCAATCTTCAGAAGATAAAGATCAAAAAGCTTGAATCTCTTGGTGACAATGCGTTCAAAAACTGCGACACTATAGAGAAGGTTAAAATCGGAAGAAGGCTTCTGTATCTTCCCACAGGAGCATTTTCCGGCTGTGATGCACTTAACAAGGTTAAGATGCATAACAACATTTATTACATCGGCGAGTCCGCCTTTGTAAACTGTACCGCGCTTACAAAGGTTAAGATACCTAAGAAGTGCGAGATGATAATGGAGCTTGCATTCGGTAACTCCGGCATTGAAGAGATCAAGTGGCGCGGAGCACCCGAGTATATAGGTGTCAAGGCGTTTGCGTATTGCCAAAGCCTCTTCAGGATCGAGTTGCCTGACGGAGTTCTGGAGATTGGCGACGACGTGTTCTACGGCTGTGAAGCTCTTTATGAGATCGTATTGCCGAGCAGTGTGAAAACTGTTGGAAAGTCATTTGCAGGTGAGTGCAAGAAACTTACTGTCGTAACCTTGCCCGACCGCATTACGCAAATTCCCGAGGGCGCGTTTTATAACTGCTCCAGCCTCAGCTACGTTAATATGCCCGATACTGTCAGGGAAATAAAGAAAAATGCTTTTTACGGTTGTACATCTATGCTTTCCATAGGGCTTTCCAGCTCGGTTCACACGATAGAGGAAAACGCGTTTATGGGTTGCATCAGCCTTAAAACCGTGAAATATACAGGCACGTTTAACAGGTTTAAGTCCATTTACGTGAAGGAAGGCAACGAGTATCTCGTTATGGCCTACGCTATATCTAATCCTCAGGAGGCGGAGTGATGACGGTTATTAAGATTGCAGGCATTCCGATCGGCCTTGAATGTAGATTTGAATACACCGAAAAATACGTTAAGGATTACGTAACTGACGAAGAACCGGTGTTTACCGTTTCAGCATCCGATGCTGAGATCGAGAGGGAGTATGAGATCTCCGGAATACGCATTCCTCCCGAGTATGCAGAGAACGTCGTTATGTACAGGAAGATCGCTGAAAGACTTTCGGATTTTGATGCCATAGTTTTTCACGGCGCAGTGCTTGAGTACGGCGGTGTTGCATATGCCGTAACAGCTCATAGCGGTGTCGGAAAAACCACGCACACGCGCATTTGGCTCTCTGAGTTCGGCAGTGATGTGAAGATTCTGAACGGTGATAAGCCTATTCTCAGGCTGATAGATGGCAAGCCCTATGCTTGCTCAACTCCCTGGATGGGCAAGGAGGGATACGGATATAACGCGATCCGTTCTCTCGGCGGTATCGCTTTTCTTGCTCGCGGTATCGAGAACAAATCGAGAAAGATCAATCCCTCTGATGCAGTTATGCGATTTATGAATCAAGTATATCTTTCAAAGGGAAATATTCTCACGTTAACTAAGTCAATGCGCGTTGTGGACGGCATTTTATCCTTAACTCCGCTTTATGAGTTTGAGTGTAATATGCAGCCGGAAGCGGCACACGTAGCGCATAACGCGTTTGTTAACGGAAACACAACGGAATAAAAACAAAAGATAAAACAGGAGTAAACAATGAATACTGAAATGACAGAAAAGAACGAGACTTCTCGCGCCAAAATTTCGATAACGATTCTTTGGAAAGTATTAAAGAAGTTTTGGGCAGTTGTGCTTATATCTGCCGTGCTTGTAGCCATATTTGCCGGCGCGTATAAGTATGTGAGAACGCCCGAGACCTATACGGTAACTTCCACCTTCTACATAAGAAACATTAACGATAAGAATACCCCGATCGCCGGCAACTCGCCGTCCCCCCCGCCCGAC
>JAZLCY010000102.1:0-6683 GCA_045614485.1 Eubacteriales bacterium | reverse complement strand
ACTATTATCACAAACAAGCCCGCTGACGTTGATGCGCTTATGAATTGCGCAATCGCTGATGGCGAGGGTTCTGTAAGCGATGCACTCGCTGAGAAGACCGGTACTATCGGAGAGAAGCTTTCTATCCGTCGTTTCGCTATCGTTGAGGGTGCAGTTGCAACCTACATTCACGGTATGGGTGCAACCGGCGTTGTTGTTTCCTTCGATACTGACATCGCTGATTCCGAGGCATTCAAGGAGTGCGCTAAGAACGTTGCACTTCAGACCGCAGCTATGCCTGTTCTCTATCTTGATGCAGCTTCTGTTCCTGCAGAGGTTCTTGCAGAGGAGAAGGCTATCCTTATCAAGCAGATGCAGCAGGATCCTAAGATGGCTAACAAGCCTCAGCAGGTTCTTGAGAAGATCGTTGAGGGTAAGGTTGGCAAGTACTACGAGAACAACTGTCTTCTTCACCAGCTCTACGTTAAGGACGACTCCATGACCGTTGCTAAGTATGTTGAGTCCGTTGCTAAGGCAAACGGCGCAAGCATCAAGGTAACCGGCTACGTTCGTTTTGACAAGGGCGAAGGTCTTGAGAAGAGAGAAGAGGATTTCGCAGCAGAGATCCAGAAGATGGTTCAGGGCTAATCTCTGACTTCTGAATTTTGAAATAACCAAAAAGGGATACCGTTCGCGGTGTCCCTTTTTTCTTGCCTCCACTGTGTAAGATGAGGTGTCAATTGATAAACCCGTTTCCAAAATTGACGGAGGGGTTGTCATCAATCGGTCATTTTCCCCGGTATTTACGCATAAATTATATCGATAAAGAAAGGACAGATAATGACAAACAGAAGGAGATTTTTCTATAACGGCATTCTGCTTACTGCCGTGGGGCTGGCAATTCGTGTGGTTGCTATGCTTTTTAATTCATATATAACGAAAACAATCGGTGCTGAGGGTATCGGGCTTTTTACGCTTATTGGCACGGTGTATTCCTTTGCGATAACCTTTGCCACATCCGGCATCAACCTAACGGTAACTCGCCTTGTCGCATCTGAGATGGGAAAGGATGGGCAGGGCTGTGCAAAGCGGATACTTCGCTCTTCGGTGTTGTATGCGCTTGTTTTCAGTGCGGCCGCCACTACGGTTCTTTTTTGCCTTGCAAAATATTTCGGTGTGCGCACGTTGGGGGACGAACGCACCGTTATCCCGCTCCGCATTCTTGCTCTCTCCCTTATTCCGATAGCTCTTTCTGCTGTTTTCAGCGGATATTTTGTCGGTGTCAAAAGGGTCGCTCGCAATGCGATTGTTCAGGTGCTTGCCCAGGTATTCAAGATAGGTATCACTCTTCTCCTTCTTTCCAAGGTTGCTCCATACGGCGCATCGTATGCCGTGATCGCGCTCTGCTTTTGCAGTACAGCCTGCGAGGTTCTAACCTTCCTTGCGCTGTTCGTTCAGTATCTTTTTGACCGAAAGCGGCTTTCGGGCGCGGCAGGTGGCGGTGCTTTGGCATCGGTTGTATCTATGGCGATCCCACTGGCTCTATCAGCCTATATTCGTTCTGCGCTCCTCACCCTTGAGCATATTCTGATCCCCAAAAGGTTAAAAGACCGTGGTGAGAGCCACTCTGATGCCCTGGCAGACTATGGAATACTTCACGGTATGGCACTTCCGCTTTTGATCTTGCCTATGGCACCTCTTTCCTCCTTTGCCGGCTTGTTAGTGCCCGAATTTGCCGAGAGCACAACTCTCGGCCGGCAAAAGCGAATGCAAAGGATAGCAAACGAGGCCTTGAACGCAACCCTTGTGTACGCCTCCTTCGTTGCAGTGGTGCTCGCCCTTTTCTCCGAAGAGCTGGGGTATTCTCTCTACAACTCCTTTTCTGCCGGTAAGTTTATCGCCGTAATGGCTCCTGTAGTGCCGATCATGTACCTTGATCACGTTACCGACTCTATGCTGAAAGGTCTTGGCGAGCACGTATATTCTATGTGGGTAAATATTATTGACTCGATTTTGTCTGTCATTCTCGTTTGGGTGCTTATACCCCTTTTCGGCATCGCCGGTTATGCTATAGTTATTATAATAATGGAAGGCTTCAATTTTATCCTCTCTGCTATCAGGCTAAAAACGAGGATAAAATTCCGCATCTTTGCGCTAAGGTCAATTCTACTTCCGCTCGCCTCTGCCGGTGCGGCATCAATGATCTGCCGTGCGCTCTTTATAATGAACGGCGCTGATTCGCGCTTGATATATACTGTAATGAAGATCGTATTCGTTATTTCCGTATTCCTCGCCATTTACCTTCCTATATCAAAGATAATAGGCAAAAATAAAAGCACGGAGCTAATTTCTTAAAGCTCCGTGCTTCTTTATATCAGTTTTTAAGTGAATGTATAGGCGCAGGAATTCTTCCGCCGCGATTGATAAACGTGCTGCACGATTCCTTTTTCAAGGGCATAATGGGTGCATAGCCAAGAAGACCGCCGAAGTTAACAACCTCGCCAACTCCCTTTCCGCAAACGGGGATAACTCTTACCGCCGTGGTCTTTGTATTAACCACACCGATTGAAATTTCATCCGCTATGATTCCGGAAATCGTTGTTGCATCCGTATCGCCGGGAATTGCGATCATATCAAGTCCAACCGAGCAAACCGCCGTCATAGCCTCAAGCTTGTCAAGGGTAAGAGTGCCGCATTCTGCCGCCTCTATCATGCCCTTGTCCTCGGAAACGGGGATAAACGCGCCCGAAAGACCGCCAACGTGGTTCGATGCCATAACTCCGCCCTTCTTAACTGCGTCGTTCAGCAGTGCAAGAGCCGCGGTAGTTCCGTGAGTTCCGCATCTTTCAAGTCCCATATTTTCAAGTATCTCTGCAACAGAGTCGCCCGCCGCAGGTGTAGGAGCAAGCGAAAGGTCAACTATTCCGTAAGGAACGCAAAGCATTCTAGCCGCCTCAGCCGCTATAAGCTGGCCAACTCTTGTTATCTTGAAAGAGATCTTCTTTATTGTTTCTGCAAGCACGGAGAAATCGCAATCTCCTGCTTCTTTTATTGCCGCGGCAACAACACCGGGGCCGCTTACACCAACGTTGATAACGGTGTCGGGCTCGCCGATTCCGTGCATCGCGCCTGCCATAAAAGGATTATCCTCGGGGATATTGGCAAAAACAACGAGCTTCGCGCAGCCGATAGAGTCGCGATCTCTTGTCAGATATGCCGCTTCCTTAACGACCTCGCCCATCTTCTTAACAGCATCCATATTTATGCCGGCTTTTGTAGATGCAACGTTGACCGAGGAGCAAACCTTCTCAGTCTCGGCAAGTGCTGTCGGAATCGCATCGATAAGGTTCTTCGCTCCGATGGTTGCTCCCTTCTGCACAAGGGCAGAGAAGCCGCCGATAAAGTTAACGCCAAGCTCGGATGCCGCCCTGTCAAGTGTCTTTGCAAGGCGAACGAACCCTTCGGGAGAAAGGCCTGCGCCAACAAGGGAGATCGGAGTTACCGAGATGCGCTTGTTAACGATCGGAATACCGTACGTGCGCTCCAATCTTGTAGCAACTGCAACCAGGTCCTTTGCGGATCTTGTTATTTTGTCGTATATCTTCTCTTCGAGGCGCACAGCATCATCTGTTATGCAGTCAAAAAGAGAGATTCCCATAGTTATCGTACGAATGTCGAGGTTCTCCTCGCGTATCATACGTATAGTTTCAAGTATATCGGTGGTGTTAAGCATATCAGATCCTGTGCATGGTATTGAAAATATCCTCGTGCATAACGCGGATATCAACACCGGCATTTCCTCCTGCGTTGCTGAGTTCATCGGCGAACTCGGCAAAATCAACCTTGAGTCCTTCGATGGAAACAAGCATAATCATTGCAAAATATTCATCAAGTACAGTCTGGCTTATCTCCTCAATATTCGCGCCATATTCTGCACACTTTGCGCTCGTCATAGCGATAATACCAACCTTGTCTTTACCTGTAACTGTAATAACAGCCTTCATAAAGCCTACCTCCTCGGGAAAATATAGGTGCATTATATCATAAAAGATATAATTTGTCTACCCATTTTAAATAAATAAATAAAAATCGGCGGGGTTATTCCCGCCGATTTCGGTATTAAGGTATTTGTAAATAGAATTATTCCTTATCAAAGAAGGTTTCCTGCGTTTCGCCTTCCTTTTCATCGTCGCCTGATTTCTTTTCAAGCTTCTCGAGCTCTTCTTCATCGGAATCGCGAACGTCTGTGATCTTAAGGCTTTCAACCCTCTTTCCGGTTGTCTCAAGGATCTCAACGTAAAGTCCCTTGTCAGAGAAGGTGTCACCCTCCTCGGGAAGCTTTCCAAGCACCTCCATAGCCCAGCCGTTTGCGTTTGATGCCTCAATATCTTCGTCATCAATGTCAAAAACGTCAAACACCTTGGATATGCTCGTCATACCTTCAACGATGTATTCCTTTTCGCTAACCTGTTTGATCTCCTCGATCTTCTCATCGTGCTCATCCCAGATCTCGCCAACGATCTCCTCAAGGATATCCTCAAGGGTAACGATACCTGCGGTAGAACCGAATTCGTCAAGCACAACAGCCATATGGAGCTGCTTGTTTTGCAGGTCCTTCAAAAGGTCGTTTATAAGCTGGGTTGTAGCAACGTAGATAACCGGCTTCATAATGTCGGAGATATTAACGTCGTCTTCCTGGCCCATAGTAAAGAAGTCTTTGTAGTAAATAATACCGAGAATGTTGTCGATGTCACCCTCATAAACAGGAAGTCTTGAGAATCCCGATTCGGCAAATACCTCTTCGATCTCATCCTTCGTCGCCGATGCAGGCACTGCGGTGATATCGATTCTGGGGGTGTATATGTCGGCAACCTGAAGGTCGTTGAACTCGATCGCGCTCTTGATAAGCGAGCCCTCGTCCTCGTCAAGTCCGCCTTCCTCTTCAGCTTCCTCAATGATCGAGATAAGCTCTTCTTCCGTCATTCCTTCGTCTGCCTTGGACTTGAATATCTTCGAAAGCATCCACTGCCATCCGCGGAATATGAAGGAGAAGGGGAAACAGATAATACAGATAAAATTGATAAAGTTAACCGTTGCAAGCGTAAACGCCTCGGGGTTTCTCTTTGCGATGGTCTTGGGTGATATCTCACCGAAGACAAGGACCAAAATGGTCATTACCGCAGTTGAAACAGTCGAGCCTACCGCCTCGCCGTCGCCAACGTGTATAGCTTTTGTAAACAGGTCAACGAAGAACAGGGTTGCAAGAGAGGTTGCAAGTATGTTAACAATGTTGTTTCCGATAAGTATTGTGGAGATAAGGGTGTCGTACTTGTCGGCAAGCTTGATAACGCGCGCCGCCTTTTTGTTGCCCTTTTCAGCAAGGTTTTTCATCCTTATTCTGTTGAATGAGGAGAATGCCGTCTCCGTAGCCGAGAAGAAACCCGAGAAAATTATACACACTATTATGGGAATTAGCGGTATATACTCATAAAATTCCATTTTTTAAGTTAAAAAATCCTTTCAAAATTAATCGAATATATTTCGAATTTGTTTATCATAATTATCATATTAAACGGTAGTAAAATCTGAAAAAAAGTAAAAAGACCTAACCGCACCCAGTTAAGTTGCGGTTAAGTCTTATATATATGCAGTTAGGTTAAGGTTCTGACAATTGTCCGTCCCCGCGCCGTCGTCCATGCTTCCTCCAAAAAAATCGTCTTAAATCACCGTTTAAGCGTTATGTAAGGGACATTATACCATATAATAATTATTTTGTCAACCCCTTATTGACAAAATGACCTTTTCGTGATAAAATCATATATTATTTTCAATGAAAACTTATAACGGAGGTGTTATGAATGTCAGGAGTAACGAAATACATCGAACAGCTTGCACAGCTCTCTGTCAAAAATAACGGCATTGTGCCCGAAATGTATATTGAGCATGACGTTAAACGAGGTCTCAGAGATATAAACGGAAACGGTGTTGTTGCCGGCCTTACCGAGATTTCGGTTATCAACTGGAAGAAAAAGAACGAAAAAGGTGAATGGCAGCTTTGCGACGGTGAGCTTTATTACCGAGGCATTGATATTCACGATATTGTAAACGGCTTTTTGTCGGAGGACAGGCCGGGATTTGAGGAAACGGTGTACCTTCTCCTCTTTTCCGAGCTTCCGAATAAGGAAGAGCTTGAAGCCTTCTCGAATCAGCTTGCCGAATACAGAAAATTACCTCACTACTTCGTAAGAGATATGATATTCAAAGCGCCCGGCAGGGATATGATGAACGTTCTTTCGAGAAGTGTTCTTGCTATGTATGCCTATGACCAGAATGCTGACGATATATCCGTTCCAAACGTTCTGCGCCAGTGCCTTCAGCTTATTGCTCAGTTCCCGCTCCTTGCGGTTTATGCTTATCATTCGCATAGGCATTATCACCAGAGCGAGAGCCTTTTTATCCACTATCCAAAGTCGGAATATAACACTGCCGAGAATATACTTTACACTCTTCGTGAGGACGGAAAGTTTACACGCCTTGAGGCTAAACTGCTTGATTTGGCTCTCGTTCTTCATGCAGAGCACGGCGGAGGAAACAATTCAACATTTACAAACCGTGTTGTAACTTCTTCCGGCACCGATACATATTCGGCCATTTCTGCGGCTATTTGCTCGCTCAAAGGCCCTAAACATGGTGGTGCAAATATC
>JAZLCY010000101.1:0-19753 GCA_045614485.1 Eubacteriales bacterium | reverse complement strand
GCGATAAGCACGCCGTCGCCGCCTATCACGGTATTGTGATCGAATCTGTTGCCCGTAGGCAACCTTGGATCACCGTCAAGGATCGTGTAAAGCTCGGGATAGCGCCTCTTCCACAAATCGCTCCTGTACGGAACTTCATCCAGGTGTTTAAGGAGCTTTGCATTGTTTGACCAGGTAAAATATCGGTCATCAAGAGTCATTGCGGCAGTACAATTACGGAAGGTGTTATGATGAATATTAAAGTCCCTGCCACCGCCGATAAGTATTGCTATTTTAGAGATATTGTAAAAGGTGTTTCCGTACACCTCGGCAGACGAAAGTCCGTCATCAAAATAGATGCCCGCACATCCAAGACCGCGATAGCCGAACAGATCGTGGATAATGTTGTATCTTATAATATTTCCGCGGCAAGTGTAATCTCTGCCGGCATATATCGCGCCTGCATCATTGCTTTCGTAGGACGCGTTATAGATCTCGTTGTGCTCAATGATATGGTCATTGCCCTGCCATATAATAGCCGAATGAACAACGTCGTGGATAACGTTATGCGAAACCGTGATGCCAACACCGTTTATCTCGATACCAGCGAGGTACATCTTATGCCAATAGGCAACGTCACTTACCTCATTATGCGTAACAGTGTTATTAGACGGTGCGAGCATCTCTCTATTACCGCCGGACACTGCAATACCTCCGCCGCCGGTTTTAGAAACCTTAAAGTCCCTTACAGTAGTGTTAGTGCAATTTGAAGCTATTACCGCCCAAGCACCAACGTTCTTTACGGTAGCGCCCTCAAGCGTTACGCCGTCGCAAGAGTCAAAGCGGTATGCACTCTTCCTGCACCCCATAACAGATATGCCCGAGATTCTGATATTACGTTTGCCACGCGCCTCGAACATATTCTCCACGACTGTGATCGAAACAGTTTTTTGATTCTTGTACGGAATCAGATATACGATTCCTGCCTTGCGGTCGATATACCAATCACCGGGACGTTTAAGCTCGCTTTTTGCATTGAGAACGTAGTAATGACCGATCTTGGCGCCTGCATATCCGAAAACGTGATAGGGCTCGTTGACCTTAACCACACCGGTTTCTTTATCATAGGAATCAACGAGGTGGCGCTGAGTTGCCCAGTCCCAGTTCCAATAACCCACAAGCAAAAGCTCGCTTACGTTATTTTCAAGAAACGGCTTAGGATCGGCAGGGATAAAAAGCCCCTCTTCCCTCGATCTCGGTTTGCCGTGCGGATCGTTCTTTACCGTTTCACCAACAACACTTTTGATATACGAGAATCCCCTTCTCGGATACCTGGCAATGTTCATCTTTTTCTTGCCGTGATAAAGCTCAAGGGATGGGCCAAAATCCTCCATATTGGGCTTCGGAATATCGTGCTCTTTCCAAAAATCACGGTACGGGCCAAGACCGAATTCGCCATAATCGGCGATACCGTAGTCCAAGAGCCTGATTTTATGTATTCCACCGCAAATCTCTGTTTCGGATAGATTTATGGTGCGTGCGCCCGAAAACAATGCTCCGTTTTCCGCTATTATTTCGGTATCGCTCTCAAGATATATCGTTTTATCTATCTCATAACTTCCCTTTTTCACGAAAATCCGCTTTTTACCGGGAATGCCAAGAGCATCAAAAAGCTCCGCTGAGCTTTTTATTTTAAACTCCATTATCTTCTCCTTTTGCAAGATGGGTGTTATTACTTTGAAAGATTGTCAAGAAAGATCTTTGCTACAGGGTTTTCTTCTCTAAGATCCACAGTTGTTATTACGTAGCGCTCACCGCCTGACACAAGCTCAGCGCAGACAAGCTCTTTATGCCACTGACCGAGCCCGTCGGTATTGGCACTTGTGAGAATCGGGATAGCGCCGTCCATTGTAAAGGTGTTTTCACAAAGCGGGGTTATCATATCGGCGCTCTTATCGTACCAGTACGAGAAATCGTGGGGTTCAAATCCAATAACCGCCGGATGCCCTGTTTTCCTGCTGACGAAGTGCATCGGGAGCATTGCAGAGCGCTTTACTGTAACTTTTTTGCCGCCGATCTCATATTCTCCGGGCTCGCTCAGATAGACGATCTTCGGAGGATTTTCTCTTTTTACGCAGGTATCGGAAAAGACGTCAAAGCTTACAGAATTGTAAGTTACAACTTTTCCGCCCTTATCAAGAAGAATAGCCTTAAGGGTTACCGATCTTCTCTTGTCTGTGGTAAGCGTGAGTGTAGGATTTGAAACGTAGGTTACCTCACCGGGTGCGAGAACGAACTTCTGCTCTGCTCGCTTACCTTCGCACTCATAAACCATGGTGTACTCCCCCTCAGCATCAGTATCATTTGCAACAAATGCCTCAACTGATAGCTTTTCTCCACTAAAGTATGCAAATCTATCCGTTCTTAATGAAACAAGGATAGGCTCAAGCGCATCTCTGTATGCAAAATAAGCAGGCTTGGGATTTCTCTCACAGTCCATAATAGTTTTCATCCAGCCCGAAGGCCAGGCATCAATGAAAAGATGGATTGCGAAGCTTATCATTCTGCTGTCGCGCCTGAAGGCTTCGGTCATAAACCTTGTTGCGAAAGCCTGATGTTTCTGGCTCTTCTCTACCCAATCCTTGATGCTCTCTCCGCTGTCAAAGAAGAAATGATGGAAGCTCTCGGTTTGCGCCCTGACGATATTGCCGGGGTTGAAGGGTTCTTTGAGCCACTCCTTCGGGTATCTTCTTTGCATAAGGTCGGCAAAATCAAGGCCCTCAGCGCCGAACTCACCGCAGCCGTAATACCAGCCGGGCAACGTTGGAAGCCAATATCCCTTATTAAGCAGGCCTATATCTATTCCGTGGCCGTTGTACCACATAGGATAGCAGTGGTTATCGGGCATACTCTCTGTGGGCGGATCATAATCTCCGTCCACGTGCTTGATAACTCTATCCGGATTGATTATTTTTATAGCAAGGTCGCAGGCTTTGAAAAAGTCCTCAAGTTCATTTCTCTTAAGGTGGCGGTGGGGCTCGTTATTTGCGTTAGGAAAGGGCTCGTTTATGTATGAAACGAGGATAGCAGACGGATGATTTCTGATATGCCTTTCCATCTCCTCAGCCTGTCTTACCCCCTCTGCAAATCTTGTTCTGCGCATACATCCGAAAAGAGGAAGATCTGTTTGCGCCATCATACCAAGCATATCGCAACAGTCATAAACCTCCTTTTCAACCGGCCTTTGAGTAAAGCGGAGGAAATTCATATTGCAAAGCTTTGCAAGGAGTATATCGTCAACAAGCTGGTCAATATCGCCACGAAGAACGTCCTGCTGCTCAAAGCCCATAGTATTTGCGCCCCTGAGCTTTATCTTCTTGCCGTTAAGGTAGAAGGCGCCCTTCGGAGTTGACTCGGTATCCTGGGTAAAGCTTCTGTTACCGAAATGGGTTGAGAATCGGTCGCATATCGCACCGCCCGAATAAAGCTCCACTACGATCTCGTAAAGATAAGGCTCATTGGGAGTCCAAAGCCTTAATCCATCAAGGTTGTACGGAATCCTGTACTCGTTCGCGCCCTTTTTAGCAGGCATAGGAATCCCCTTATTAAGACTGTCTGCAACCTTTGACTGAGTAAGAGTGTCTCCCATTCCGACAGTGCGGTTGGTGTAAGGGGTAAATTCCACGTTTTCACATACGGTTTCTTCAAAATTCCTACCGTAAATTGAATAGCGCAGCTCTATGTTTTTTTCTTCGTAGTCCTCGTTATCGACCTCAACGGTTATCTCGCCCCCGCGAACGAATACATCAGACACAGAAAGCCTGTTTTTGATCTCGATCCTTACCTCGCCTGAGATACCCATACCGGGCGGACAGTGATGCCATCCGAACAGAGGATCATCCCAACCAAGACCTGTTGCCGCATAGAGCTTATCTCCCTCCAGCTTCTTGCCGCCGGGAGTGGTGTTACCCATATAGATATAGTCGTTATAAAGCTCTATTTTAAGGCGGTTGATTCCGCACTTGACCTCACGGTCTACGTTGAATGAAAACGGTGCAAAAAAGCCCTCGTGAATGCCCACGCACACATCGTTAAGATAAACAACCGCACGGTAATCTGCGCCGCCAAAGCTTACGTAATATGCCTTATCGCACCTGATCTCGCCAAGTTCAAACTCGGTTTCATAAACCTGCTTTGAATATCCTGCAGGGCCACCGTAATGCGGAAGGGTGATCTTTTCACCGTCAAGAGTAAAGGACGTGAGCTTAATGCTCTCACCGATCTTTTCGAAGGCGGGAGCGCGATTTTCCATAAAGGGCGCGTAATACTGCCTCATCTGGCTAAGAAGCGCATAAAGCTCCTCTTTGGTGGATATTTTCTTCTCCGTTGCGATAGGTGTGCACGCTGCATTAAGCGGGGTTTCCCTTTTATTCAACTTTATCGGCTCGTTCTTAGACAAAAGCTCGTGTCTGCCGCCAATTCCCTTGGCTGCAATGCTTCCAAAAAAGTCCATACTTCCTCCATGGTGATAAATCACAGTATTACGAAAGATCATTATATAAATATATTATCATATTTTAAAGCTTTGTCAATCAAAAATCCCTTATTTGACGGGAATTTACGTTATTTATTCAAAAGATGCAAAAAAGCAAGCAAAAAAGACGGATTTCACACGAAATCCGTCTTTTTTATTTGAGCTTTGATCAAACTATGGGGCGCTTGGCGCAGACCGTGGTATGAGTGCCGGCATAGAGAGTTGCCTTTACGATAGCGGACGTGGGTCTGCCCTCGAAGGAAATATCGAAGATAACGTTCATTTTGGGTGATGTTATCTTCTCTACCCTTACAGGAATTTCAAGCTTGGTTTTGGTGGTGTAGGTGGTGAAAAGGGGCGCGCTGATATAATTACCGAGAGGAAGCTCTATTCCGTCATCGGTATATATTCTGATATTAGCAAAGTGACCGCGCACACTGCCGTCCATAACGTCGTAAAGATAGAGGGTCAGCGTTATCTCATCTCCCTGCTTTACAAATGGCTCTTTTCCGTAATCAAGAATTGCGCCCATATTGAAGAACTCATGCTTTACTGCATAGGGTGAAAGAGCAAGGATCTCCTTAACTGTAAGGCGGCAGTCTTTGTTATGACCGAGAACCTCGGGCACGTACTCGCACTCGGGAGCACACGTCAGCCTTTGGGCAGGCGTGAGCTTATAATCCCCTTCGCTTGTATCAAGAACCTTGTGAGAAAGGAACGTGGGAATAAGGCGAAGTATTCTATCAGTGAATTCTTCCGTGGTTTTGGGAACTACAAGGCCGCCGTTAAGCTCAATACAACAGGTGTTGATAACGCCGCCGAGGGGCTGCATCCACTTTTCAGGCATCGCCTTATCACCGTGGATAATGCCGAACACCGCACCAACAGTTCCGGCAGTGCAGTCTGTATCCTCACCGCAGTTGGTGGCAATGCAAACGGTTTTCTCAAAATCCCCTTCTCCGTAAAGAAGCGAAAGAGCTACAAAGCCAACGTGCGCAGGCGCATCATTTCCGGGGCGCTCAAGACCGACGAACTCGTCCTTGATAACACCAAGCTTTGTGTGTCCAACACCAAAGCTTGCGGTGTGCTTTGCCAAAATACGCTTGCGGCAGGTTTGCCAATCCACACCCTCTTTATATGCCGCTTTTGCAATATTAACCGCATCAAGACATCTTGATCCCTCGGGCAAATAGGTTGTTGCAATATCAAGAAGATCTACAACATCTGCCTGAACAAATGCGGCACTCTCAAGCGCGGCACAGAAAGCCGTTGCATAAACCCCCTCCTCTGCATGATCAACAATAGCATCCTCGATAGCGTAGCGCACAGCTACGTCAGGATGTGCAGGAGCAAGGCAGGCCCATATCTCAGTGCGTATCCAAGCACCGTTGGAATCCCTATATATATTTCCGACACTGCCGGAAAGAGGTGGAAGCATTCCGGCTGCAAGATTTCTCTTAGCGGCGCCATACTCTGCCCAATCGGGAGTTATAAACGAGGACCAGCATTCAGCCAAGTGATGCGAGTTTACCCTTGCACCGTACTTTTCAGCGGCATATAGCCACACGAGCTGAAGGTCAAGGTCGTCATTTGGGGGCGGATTTCCGTTTATATTCTCCTGAACGTAAAAGCTAACATCGTTAGTACGGCGGGAAAGTTGCTCAAACGGTGCGCCAAGCACTCCGCCTGCATTCTTGCCGTTGAAGCATCCAAGTATTTTATCTTTGAGCACAGAGTAGTTAAGCATATATTATCTCCTGATAATCTTTGTGCCTTTATTATAAGTTGTGCAAGCGCAAAAGTCAATAGAACGGCACTTTTTTAAGAATCAAGCCCTTGCTTTTTAAATAAATACACAATTTTCCCATGCCTCAAGACAATCGCCTATCACTTTTGCACAAAACCTATGCTATCTTTTCTCTTCTGCCATCAATTGACTAAGGAGTATAAAAAATATATAATTAAACTGTAACTAAAGCGCGTAACGTTTTACGATCATTAAGGCTGTAACCCCTATATGAAAGGAGATACTACTGATGAAAAAAATAATAGCACTTATACTATCCCTGGCGCTTATGCTTCCGCTTTGCGTGGGCCTTGCATCCTGCGGCCAGGACGGACAGACACCATATATCGGCGAGAACGGCAACTGGTGGATAGGTGATACCGACCTTGGCGTACCTGCAACCGGCCCAAAGGGCGAGGACGGAGAGAACGGTACCAACGGTGTTGACGGAAAGACTCCCTACATTGGTGAAAACGGCAACTGGTGGATAGGTGATACCGACACAGGCATACCCGCAACCGGCCCAAAGGGTGAGGACGGTGAGCCCGGTGAAAACGGCGAAAGCGGTGTTGACGGAAAGACCCCCTGCATTGGTGAAAACGGAAACTGGTGGATCGGCAACACTGACACGGGTGTTAAGGCTGAGGGCCAGGACGGCAAGCCCGGTCAGGACGGACTTACTCCTACTATCGGCGAAAATGGCAACTGGTGGATCGGCGACACCGACCTTGGTGTTCCTGCAACAGGTAACGGCGGCGCAACCGAGCCGGGTGATGATCCGAGCGAAGATCCCGATGATGAGGAAGGAGAGCTTATCGTTCATAAAACCTCATCTTACAAGCACCTAAGGACCGCGCACCCCGGTGACGAGATCGTTTATACCTTCACCGTTACAAACACGACAGGTGAAGCAAAGGTATTTGATATCACGGATACCGTTCCCGAAAATACAACCTACAAAACAGGTGATGCAACCGTAAGCGGAAGCGCGCTCACTATGAGGGTAAGCGTTCCCGCAGGCGAAAGCAAAACACTTTCATATACCGTCCAGGTAGTTAACGACCTTGAAAAATGCGGTGAAAAGATCGACTCAAACTCCGCAAAATATCTCGGCAACAGTATTCCCTGCGAAGACATCTATATCGCTTCCACCTTTAACGAGAACGATATGGAAAAGGTATCTTTAGCAACTGCTGCGCTTCGCAATTCCGAATTCAAGGGCAAGGATCTTCTCAAATACTATTTTTATATAGCCTTTGGTCTTTCCCATGCCATCGCCGAGGATGCCGATGCGGTAGCAAACGCTCTCTTTATTGACTCAGCTCTTGAAAACTCTGCAAAATATGCCGGCATCGTAATTCCCGGACTCTACGGCGGCAACAAGATCTCACTCGCACACAGTGAGCGCTTCAAGGGCGAGGCAGTCGATGAGCTCCCCATAGAGGACGTTTTCCCCGGTGACGTAATCCTCGTTCTTCAATCCGAGAGTGACCTTGCCGGCGCAAAAATGTACGTGACGGACGGAACTAAGTTTTACGACGTTACCGGAAAGACGGCCGAAACCGTTGCAGATTACATACTTGACAGTATCGCCGTTTGTGATTATTTCGCAGTTCTTCGTCCCATTTCCGCTTCAAGGAGCGTGAGCTACTTCCGTACCCAGCCGCTCTATGAGGGAAATACCGACATAGAAAAGGCAATTATCTCCGCCGCTTGCGCCTTTGTGCTTCGTGGCGACCGTATGCAGTACGACGATAAGTATATGGCTACCAGCGTTCCCCGTTATGAACGCAACAAGACCCCCGAGGATTACACGATCGACGAGATCGGATACTCCGACTGCACAAGCTTTATCCACGACGTTTATTATACCGCACTTGGTTGGGATTACGGTAACCATGCACTTTATAATTCAAACAAGTCATGGTTTGTATACGATTACTATTTGACAGGCACCGAAACAGAGGCAGAAATAGCGGCCATAGAGGAAGAATTTATGGCAGCGCTTCTGCCCGGCGATATAGTATATTACAGATATTCAACCAACAACCACGGAATGCTTTATATAGGCAATGGCACCCTTGTGCATTGCACGGGCAGCGTTTATAACTACTCCGGCCCGAATGAGGTACAGGAAGCGGCGGTCCGCTATCAGAACGTTAAGACCCTTTTCACACCCGGCGGATCAAGATATCTGTTCCAGGATGATAAGCCAAGAAGCAGATTTTTCATTCTTCGCCCCACAAACACGTGGACTGGTCAGATTCCCGAAGAAACCGTTTCAAGAATGCAGAATATGCAGGGTATAATAGCCGAGAAGCTTTCCTCTCGCACTCTTGGACAGACGGTAAATCCCGGTGAACTTATCACTTATACCTTCAAAATCTTCAATTCAAACAATTATCCCGTAACGCTTAACGTTAAAGACGTTATTCCCGAGGGAACAAGCCTCGTGGTTGACGGAAATCCGTCCGCAGAGACCTCGCTTTCATGGAACGTTGAGCTTAATCCCGGCGAGGAAAAGATTATTAGCTATACCGTTCAGGTTGCGGAAGATGCCTCTGACGGATTCGTAATAAAATGCTCAGCGGAAAGCTCGGTTGGCGGTGTTCCCGTAAGATCGACCAACGTATTCGTTGGAAGAACTCTTACCGTAGACGAACAGAAGGCGCTTGTTGAAGCGGTTTATGCCTGCATTAACAAAGACTTAAAGGGCTCAGACCTTGTAGACAAGATCTACGAGACTGCATTTGGCATCGAAGACGTATTTGGAGCAAGCATAGCCGAAGTCCGCTCCGCCCTCTTCCTCGGCGACAGCCCAAAAACACTTGCAGATGAAGGCAAGTTTGCCGAGATGGTTGCACCCACACTCTACGGCGGAAAGACCGTAGCCGACAGCACAAGGTTCCTTGGTGAAAGAACAAGAATGCCCTGGGAGAGAAATCTCATCATAGGCGACGTACTGTTTTTCAGCACGAGCTCACGCTTCTATATGTACATTGGTGACGGAAAGTTTATGGACATGGAGACCTTTAAGGTCAGAGATGCCTTCGAGCGCCTTGAAGAAACGATAGGCTGGCAGGAATTTGCAATTCTGCGCCCCTCCCTCACCTTTGAAGATTAATAAAAACCAAACCAAAAAGTGCCGGGCATGCCCCGGCACTTTTCTTTTATCTTCTCATTATTTTATCAAACGCGGCAAAGTATCTTCTACCGAGCTCGTATATTGACTGGCGGCAGAAATGTATATCGTCGCCGTTAGCAATTTTCTGGTTGTTTGACGGCAGATCAGAGGTTTCAATAAACTCACCGCCGGCTCTCTTAGTTACGGCCTTGATCTTCTCTATGATAGGCGCGCAAATATCGATATTCTTGCTTTTCCACTCATTAACAAAGTCGGCGCAAACAAACGGAAGTGTGGGCACGGAGTAGCGGTTTCTCACAGAGTTCAGCATAGCCTCGAGCTGCTTTTCATAGGTATCGGGGGGATTTTTCTCAAATGCATCGTGCTCTCCCTGATGCCAAAGAAATGCAACGAGCTTGTTTTCGGGATTGAGAGAAAGTGCATAGTCTATCATCTCTATCATTTTAAGATAAACCTTATCCTGCATGCCCCAGTGCTTTTTCATAAAGCCCGTGCCGCCTACTCCCGCCCTGATAACAAGAAGCTTTCTGCCACTTTTAAGGTACCCTGCCTTCTTGTATTCTTTGGCAAACGTAAGAGAATAGTCTGCAGCGGTCCCGCCGTCTTTCTCGTGCTCGTTTGCATAAGATATATCGAACGGCTTGTCCAAATAGGTTACAAAAAGATTTTCAAGCCCGTCAACAGTTGCGACGGTTGCTGTGAAATCGGGAGTCAGATGCATTATATCACCGTCTGCAGAGTAAACGGGCTCGTCCAAAGGCCCTATACCGCACCCCTCGGCATTAGACTGTCCTGCTTGGATCACTATATCAAATTTTTCTTTGGTAAAGGTCATATCTTTCACCTCAAAACACATTATTCCGCACCCATAATATCACTTTTTCCTGCGGTTGTCAACCTCCTGTGTTCTTTTACGACCAAGCTTGTAATCTTATCTATTTAAATATTGAAAAGTATTTTAATAATATGCTATACTACAGTCAGACAAGTGTAACGACCCTATGGCTCTTATTGAGCTTAACGGGGGATATATGATAAACCGAAGCCTCAGCACGGATACAAGCAGCGGCGAGGCAAAAGCGATATGTTCAACCTACGGCGAGCTTGCTTCACACACACCAAATGGGGATGACGGCGACTGCGCAACTGCTATCACCTGCTCTGTTTGTGGAGCTGAAACGACCACCGCACAATCCGAACACAACGACGGGGATCTAAACGGCAAGTGTGATGCTTGCGGATCTGATATGCCCACTGAACCCGGCACTGATGAACCCGGCACCGAAGCACCCGAACTCAATGATATCCGAGAATCAGAAAAAGGCACTTTTGCTGAATTCATGAGCAAGCTCGGCGCAGTTGCAGGCGGCTTTGTTGCATTTAGCACGGCTGTAATAGCTATAGGATTTGGTATATTCGCTCTCGTTTGGTTTGTTGTCAGAAAGAAAACCTGGGCGGAATTTATCAGCCTCCTTAAAAAGAAATAATTATATCAATGCACTGCAACATACTTTAAGAAAAAAGACGAGCGATGGATTTTGTCCATCGCTCGTCTTTTTTCTGAATGCTTGCCTATACCTTCGTTTTTCGGTTTCTGAAGTGTTGTTTTAAAATCCTTCCAGCAACGAAAAACAAATATCTCCATTTTCCTCTTTTCAACATAACGCGTTCATCTGCATCGATATTTTCACCCTTAATCTTTGTTGACTTTGAAAAATACGGCGAAAAGTACTTGTATGCCACGGAATACTCTTTGACAAATCTAAAAAACGATTTTTTTGTAATGTGTCTGTTAACCCACAACCTAAAAAAGCGCGTTGAATAAAAGCCCAATACTTCCTTCTTTACTACCTCTGTTGCATCCAATACGCTTAAAAATTCATTATATACAAGAATTTCCTTTTTTAGATATATAAGCAAATCCTCCCAATACCTCTTAGTTGCAGTTGATTCCTTATCTTCGTAGCAATAAGTTGCACCCTCTATGTATCTAACCTGTTTACAATGCTTTAAGTATGTATATATGAAGATAGTATCTTCGCCAAAACCAACACCTTCATCAAACCTTATGTGTTGAGCATCTATGATATTCTTTTTGTAAAACTTATTCCAAACATAACACATCGAAGGATCAAACAAAATAATTTCTTCGTCATTCGTACATTTAGACAAAACTAAATCCCTGTAATCATAATTAATCCTATGGATAACATCTCCTCTTTTTACAATAAAAGACGAGATTACCATATCATTTGAATTTTTCTCGCTTTTCACAAATTGCAAAAAATGATTATCAAGAATATAATCATCGCTATCCACAAAGGTTATATAATCACCTTTAGCAACTTCTATACCTATGTTTCTTGCAGATGAAACACCGCCATTTTCTTTATGTATTACTCTGACTCTATTATCCTTTTCTGCGTAATCATCACAAATTTTTCCTGAATTATCAGGACTACCGTCGTCAACTAAAATTATTTCAAGATTAGAATATGCTTGATATATTATAGAATCCAAACAACGTGCTAAATATTTTTCGACATTATACACTGGAATAATTACACTTATTAGCGGATGCACTTCATTACCTCTCATTCAAACAGATTTGTATACAGTTGCTTAACGTATTGCTTCCATTGAAAAAACAAAACTCTAACAGAACAAAAAATGAAATTATTTTAACCCATTGATAGCAACTAACTTTATAAACAGAATGTTGGACGAATTCTAGAAAAGGCATCGTTCTAATGTATGCCTGTACGTATTATATACGAAACGACATCAAAAGTCAAGCACCGCACTAGCACGGTACTTTTTTATATAGAAACAACCACTTTTTCTGTTTTTCGCTTTTAATTCCACCCACTGTATTGACATTTTCACTCAGTGTAGTATAATGTTTTTAAACAGATATATCGATTTCTGTACCAATTGGGTATCAGAAAAAGAAATCAAGGGGGCTTTTATGAAAAAAATTGCGCTTGTTGGCGGTTCGGATGCGTTTTTCGAATTTCTTTCTCTCGCGTTTGACGGCGAGATCGTTAAATTCAATGATATGGAAAGTGCGGGCCGCGCGGCACTCTCGGATAAGTACGAGGCAATAATAATCATTGCTGCGCCCGGTAAGCTTATACCTATGCCCTCTCTTGACGGACTTAGGACATACACCAAACTGTGGAACGCGGGACAAAAGGTTTACTTGGAGCTCTGCGACCTGCAGGACAGCCACCTTGCCTCGCTCTTTGGCGCTCGAGTTTACGGAACTGAAAGGGCCATATTCAACGAGAATTTTGTGTTTGGCGATTCCCTGCTCCAATCACCGAATGCTACCTTCCAACCTACGACCGTTGCAGGCGGTGTTGAGATAATGCGTGTTGAACGCTGTATCGGAAGCCATGCACCGACAATTCCCGGTAGCGAGCGCTATCCTGTACTTATATCCAACAGAGGATTTACATATTCAGCAACGCGCCTCTCTTCCCTTAACAGACTGACTTCACTTCCCAACGCGCGCTGGCGCAAGCTTTTTGCAACTATATTTGCTCCCACACTTGACGTTAGCTATGAACGGGTTGAATCCGCCTTTAACAAGGTGTTCCCGCCGTTGCAGTTGGCGAAGGACACAAACAGTATTAAGGATGCTGTAAAACGCGCTGTGGAGTGGCACTACAACTCGGGTGTTTTGCCTGATACGAGCGGAAACGACGGATGCTTTGAAATGATCCGTTCTTCTGATTTTAACGTTAAATACAATCAGCGAACAGACGTTATGCTCATTACGTCCGCACTTTTAACAACGGCAGGCACTGCCCTTAGCGAGCCTGATTGGGAAATAACGGGAAAGAACCTTGCAAATCACTGCCTTGACGTTGGCCTTCAAATTACCGAGGGAGGAAGCACGGGAGCTATGCGCTGGTTTGACTCGCTTGGTGCGAGCGGCACGCGAGAGCTTGTTTTTGCCTCCGATAACGGCCGTTGCGGAATGGCACTGATGCAATTGTACCGCACGACAGGAGAAGTGCGCTATCTTGATTCTGCACGCCTTCTCGCAGATGCATATCTTCGCTGGGCAGACGGCGAGCCGTACTTAAAGCAGACCTCGTTCTCGCCAAACGAATGCGATCTTGCCACAATGAAGCGCTCACAAAAGCCCTGCAACGCGCCTGTGTTTTACGACGGAATGGCAATTCTCTTTGCAAACCTTTACCGCATTACCAAGGACGAGCGCTACCGCGACCAGCTTAAGCGCACGGCAGATGCCCTTGCAAATGATTATCCGGGCGGCTACGCGACGAACTACACCCCCTTAACGAAGAGCTTTGTTTACTCAAGGCTTATGATAGCGCTTGCGGCGGCGCAGGAGATCGGATGCGGCGATTACAGTGAAATTATAAACGAGCTTATTCTGACCTTCCGCGATCTGCAGGACTGCTCAGGCGGTATTCAGGACGTAGGCCTCGTTATCGCAGAGAACACCTACTCCCACGCAGAATTTGCCGTTAGCATGGGCAAAGAGAATGACAGAATCGTGGATATGCTTTATTGCACAAACAATCTTCTTGGCTGCTTTACCCTGATAGCAGGAATGAAAAACCCCTGCTCGATCAAGAAAGATATAGCCGAAAAAATGAGAAAGGGCCTTATAAGCTTCCTTCTTTCTACCCAGATCACAGAGGACGACAAGCGCCTACTTGGTGGCTGGATGCGAGCTTACGATATGGAAACGGGCGAATATTACGGTGTTAATAAAGATCTCGGCTGGGGGCCCTACTGCATTATGGGCGGTTGGGTGATGGGATTCTTCCCTCTCCTTCTGCTTGATGACGGAATCATCCCTTCGATCTACGGAATTCAGGAATAAAAATCGGACACATCATTATGCAAATCGCGAAAATGATGTGTCCTTTTTTCTTTTTTATTTCATATAATCCTTGATGATCTTTATCGCAGATATGCCTGCACTGTCGGGGCTTGTACCGTTGGGCATAAGCTCCGTTGCAAAATATCCGTTATATCCACTCTCAACAAGCTTTTCTACGCACTCAACACACTTCATATCGCCCTGACCGAATCCGACCTCGTAAAAGTGCCTGCCACCGACCGATATATAGTTTGGTGCATTGATATCACCAAACTTATAATCCTTAATATGAACGTTACGGATAAGCGGTAAAAGCTCGCCAATCAGCTCGAATGCGTTACAGTCTACAAACGTGGGATTGCCAAAATCAAGGCAAACACCGACGTTTTCTACTCCGCTACCCCTCAGTGTGCTTACAAGCTTAGACAGATTAGCACCGTTAAAGCAGAGTCCCTGCGGCTCATAAAGCAACGTTATACCTTTGAATGCCGCATAATCGGCAAGCTTCTTCAAGGTGGGCAGTAATGCCGGCATAATAACGTTAATATCTACGCCTGACGGCGTTGCTTCAAGCGGCGTCCTTAATGTATGGTGAAAATACGGACACCCAAGAGCATGGGCAATATCTATCTGTTTTTTCAGATATTGCTCTGCGGCGGGGATATCCTCATACACGTCAATATACACCGAGTAGCAGCTAACGGCTATATTTTCGCTTCGGAGCATTGATGCAAGATCCTCCGCCTCAGCTATGCTATCAAACATTTGCTCGCCGCCAAAGAACTCAAGTGGCTCGATAGCGCTATATTCCGCGCTCTTTAAAAATCTTATCAGCTCACCGTATTCCCTTTTCAGTATTCTTTCTCTGCATCCCAAATAATAGCTGAACCCGATCGAACTCATGCAATGCTCCTTTTCTCAAATTTTTCCGACAGTTATCGTAGCACGGGCCACTTTGTATATTGAGTGCAGGCGCAGGTATTGCTATATCTTTCCGCTCTTGCGAAGGGTGCGTTCAAGCACCAGCACTTGCCCTTTACACTCTGGTTTTCTATTATTACGGCGCTTCCGTAGAAGTTGGGCTCTCTTTGCCCTATCCAATAAACACACGTTGCACACAGTCTTTGTGAGCTTGACATCTGAAATGACATTATGAATTCTCCTTTGATCTGACTTACAAAAATATCGCTCGAGCTTTAGACGAGCACTTATTCGTCAACAAAAACCTTCTTCACAGCCTCAAGATAACCGTATCCGTAAAGCTCATCGGGTTCAAGATAGCTTGTTTCCGTCCACTCGTTCCAGCTATTTACCGTAATGAGATTTGCCGGCAGGTTATGAGAATCAACGAACTGTTTCGCCATACGCAAAGCTTTTTCAAAGTTTGCCGGAGTGTTGTTATATATAATATCGCTGTGATACTTCTTGAATCTCGGGTTGTTATCCCAGCCAACCGTTACCTGTGGAAAATAGGTTATCCCCTTATCCGCTACCTTTTCAATCCGAAACAGCTTCTTATTTAATTTGATTATATTATAAGGCAAAAGGAATGTCAAGCGGTAGAAGATTATCTCTTGCACCGAAATGATTCAATTTATTCCCAACGAAGTCGGCTGAAGTCTCCGCTGTGTTGAAATCGGCTTGATCGTCGGTGAAATAGCACTGCAAAAAATATTACGGCGGCATATGAAAATACTGTGACATGAATTTTTATAAAACAGATGGACACACCACTGTGCAAATACGCACAAACGATGTGTCCACTTTATTTTAGTATATTGTTTTACCCGAAAAGGGTATCACCTGTTTTTCAAGACTTTTTATCAGCCGCAACTAACAACAAACATAGAGATAGCTGCACCCAAAAGTGTAAAGCTCAAAGCCCCCTGAGTCAATGCAGTAAATACATAATCATTTCCTGCTTTTTTGATGATAACGAACACCGCAGTCGCCAAAAAGCACATAAGGGAGATAAGAAAAGCAACACTGTTAAGGATAAGTGAAACAAGCGAAAATGCAAAATTCGGATTATAGTATGCAAAGTAGTTTCCAAAGATGACTACCGTCCTAATATAAGGAAAAGCCAACGCAAGGATAATAAAAAGCACAGCAGTAATTTGCGTGATTGAATAAAGGAAATTAACGAGATTTAAGGGAAGACAAGAAGTTTTGAGCTTTGGGCCTTTCTTTTCTTTCTTGTCAGGATCTTGCAAAGAAAATCCACAGTTTGTGCATACGGCAACCGCATCATCGTGCTCAAGGCCGCATTTGGAACAGTATTTCATAATTCCTCCTTAAAATGAATAAATTTTGAAGACAATTTTATTGTACATGTTTTTTCGTCGCTTGTCAACCCATTGATCTGGAATATGGATGCAAATCTTCTGAAAAAATCAGACACATCATTATGCAAATCGCGAAAATGATGTGTCCTGCTTTTTAGTCACGCATAAAAAAGAGAACCCCTTAACCGAAGTTCGGGGGTTCTAAATTTTTAGCAAAAAGCCTTATAAATCAAGGATTACTTGCTTCTTCGATAGCAACTGCAACAGTCATTTTAACCTGCGGTTGTTACCTGCGCCAGATAATCGACCGAGAGCGAGTCTGCAAGCTTGCTTGCAAGCAAGCCTGTGAAGATTGCTCCACGAGCGTTGTGTATAACACAACAACGTGCGTAGCACACAGCATCAAGCGTAGCGAAGAGGCGTTGCGAGTAAGGAGTATAAGACCATCTTCACTTTGCAAAAAAACAAGTTTTTTTCGGTAATTCTATTTACAATTTGTTAAAATAGTGGTATAATATGGTTGCCAAACAAATTTTAATATGCTACATTTTGCAAGAGAATGTGTTTTTATTTTTCGGTAAAAACGCATCCTCCCTTTCTGCATTCCTTGTAATGTAGCATAGAATTTGTTTGGCGACAATTGGAGTTGGCGTTTTTCGGTGCGGTAACTCCGGTTGCCGCACTTTTTGATCTTACACCAAAGAAAATTTAACAAGCAAAATGGAGAAAAGAAAATGGCAAAGAAGATTTTATGCGTTATCGTATTTATGCTTACGCTTGTATGCACACTTGCATCGTGTAGTGGTGATAAAGACGAAACGCCCTCGCACACTCACAATTTCGGCGAATGGGAAATAACCAAATCAGCAACTTGTACCGCAGAAGGAAGCAAAGAAAGATATTGCTCCTGTGGAGAGAAACAATCGGCATCTATTTCTATTGCAGAGCATTCCTATGGCAATTGGGAAACAACCAAAGAAGCAACCTTTACAGAAAATGGTTCTGAATCTCGTCAGTGCGCTTGCGGAAAAACCGAAACCAGAGATATCCCCAAGAAACAACCCGAAACCAAAAAATTGAGCGCTTCAGAATGCCTAAACGAATTGAATCTTGTGTATCTTAATTCTTTATCTCAAAAAACAGTTTGGTTCGAAGAGAATGGATGGGTTAACGCCACTTACTTTGACGGAAATGAAATCTATATCTATGAGCAAGGAGAAAAAGATTACGAGTCTTGGCATGGGTGGGGCGGTGTTATTAATGGCACATATTATATTCTTATGCAAACAACAACAGCTGACGAAACTGTAAAAGAATATAAAACAATTAGCGCTCTTGAATATGATCTTTCTCTTGAGGGCATGTATGAGTACATTTTCCAGTACCTCGAATATGCAATTTCTCTTGTTGAAGAAGCTGACACCGTGAATTGTCAAAAGGTAACCGATGAGAGTGGTACAAAGTACATTTTGAAACTGCTCGTTGATGGAAGCTCGGAAAATATTACAATAACCGTTGTGGATGGATTGATTACTGTTTATGATCATGAAGACTACACAATGTCAACTTTCGCTTACGACAAGACAATCGAGATGCCATCGTTAGACGAATTTGCACCAGCAACCTAAAATAATACATTATGAGGAAAACTAAAAATAAAAAAACTTTTAGTTTATTTTTCACCTCAAAAAAGTTGGACACATCACAGAGGATTTCTCCAAAATGATGTGTCCAACTTTTTATCGTTCAATATTCAGCAATTTGATTTTTACAAAGACTCAATTAAGCCCTGCAAATCTCAAAAAGCCTTATATATCAAGAATTACTTGCTTGCTTCTTCGATTGCAACCGCAACAGCAACAGTCATTTTAACCTGCGGGTTGTTACCTGCGCCGGATAATCGACCGAGAGCGAGTCTGCAAGCTTGCAAGCAAACCGAGGAAGATTGCTCCACGAGCGTTGTGTATAACACAACAAGGTGCGTAGCACACAGCATCAAGCGTAGCGAAGAGGCGTCGCTCGTTGGAAGTATAAGCCCGTCAAACCAATGGCTCCAATGAAATACTGCCGTCCTCTGCGTAAACTATTTTATAAGGCCAAAGAACGCCCTCATACGGAGCAGAGGCAAGCATTACGTCATCACCAAAGGGATCCTTGATCTGCTTCTGTGTATACGGTCTGTGTGAAGCATCCTTATATGCAAGTCTCGACCAACTCTGCTTTTCGTAAGGGCCGTCAAAGCTGTCTGCCATATAAACGAAGTTATCGTTCCAAAGGTTTGCAAATCCGCCCTTTTTGGGATCGACGTAGCAGCCGCCGAAGGACATATACCATTTTCCGTTATGCTCCCAAACCTGCGCAGTTTCAAGACGGTCAAGGTCATCGGTTATGATTGCTATCTTGTAAGGCTCCCAATCGATCATATTTTTAGATCTGAACATCATTTGACAGCCTCGGTTATTGACAGGCATATCGACTGCCCAAGAATTTACATAGGCATAAAAGTAACCGTCAATTTTCTCAGGATAAATATATGGATCGGCAAGTATTCTGACATTATATTCCTTGCTCTTATACTCCGCCTTATAATAACGCCCGAATTCAAATATTACAGGAGAATCACCGACGCGCTCCCAAGTATATAAATTCTTGCTCTTTGCAAGTCCCAAACCGGGACGAGCGGTGGAATGACCGGTGTACATCATATAGTAAGTATCGCCAAGCTTTGCAACACTTCCGGTGGCAAGATGAAGGTCATCCCAACCGTCGGTATATCCTTCAAGAACTGTTCCCTTGTATTCCCAATTCAAGAAATCCGTAGATACCGAATGACCGATACGAAGATCGTTTGCCCTGTCCTCAAATTCTTTGTGATCCTCAAGGAAAAATGCGTGATAAACTCCATCTTCCTCATAAAACCAGTAGTCAAGCGATCTGAGATCACCCGGTCTTTCGATAAGAAAATCCCGCCGATTCTTGCGGTAGTCAAGGTCGACATTTCCAAGAGTATGCCCTGTATTTTCCATCTGTTACTCCTATTTTAAAAAATCCGTATCTAAGAAAATTATATCACTGCGTATTTAAAATTGCAATATTTTATGAAAAATCGGACACATCACAGAGGATAACTCCCAAAAGATGTGTCCAAGTTTTATTTTAT
>JAZLCY010000100.1:0-15653 GCA_045614485.1 Eubacteriales bacterium | reverse complement strand
ACATATGAGATAACAAAAGAAGAATATTGTGATTTTCATAGAGGCAAAAAAATAGGTTGCAACTGTAATTGTGCTAATAAGATTTATATGTTAAAGAAAAATGGGTACTATTGTTTCATTCATCAAAACAAATCGGGAGATTTATCAATAATGAATGGCGGTAGCAAGAGAACATTAAAAAATAAGGATGTTAATTACTATTACGAAAATATGGATATAGTCATTTCATCATTGAGAAACCCCTTTGATATATATTCAAAAGCACAAAGACAAATATCTGCTATGATAAAGAAAATTGGTGGTACAGGAATAATACACGGTGCAATCATTGATATTGACTTGTTTAATCATATTTACTTGAATCCATTTGATTTTACCGCAACCCCATATTTTGCAACAGATATAATTTACAAGAGAATATATCCAGACTTGAGAATGTTGCTTATGTCTCATTGCCCTGAATGCTATCAAAAGTATGAAGCACATTTAAAATCAGGTGGTGGCGACATAGTATTGAAAACCAACACAGATTTGTTGAAAGCCCCAAAGTTATATATGAATACAGATATATATTCAGCTTCAAGGGAAATAAAGAAAATGCAAAAACTGAATTCAAATATATTGACACTTTGGCCTGAAAACATTGTGCGTAATCAATCTAAAGCACTGAAAAAAACAAAATAACAAAAAAAGCTATGCATCGCGCGGATGCATAGCTTTTTTATATGTTGAAAATAAGGCAAAATGCCAGTAAAATTGCAAGAAATGCAAAATTGAATGCAGAAAATTTAAGTATGTATCTTAGAGTGTGTCCCGGTTGCTGAGCCGAATACTGTTTAAACGTAATAAGGCTGGCAAGGGAGGCGATAAGTGTTCCAACGCCGCCGATATTAACGCCGAGCAAAAGATCTCTGTAATTATCGGTAAATTTCGAAAGAAGCACCGCGCTGGGAACGTTGCTTATGAATTGGCAGGAGAGCGCGCTCACAACAAGTGTGTTCTTATCAAGCAGTGCCGAGAAAAAGTCGCGTACAACGTCCATTCTTGACATATTTCCGGAGAAAACGAAGAAGAATGCAAACGTAAGAAGCAGTCCGTAGTCAACCGAAAGCAGTGCCTTGCGGTCGAGTATCAGAATAGCGATCGGTATAATGATAAGGCCGATAACAAAGGGGATGATCTCGAAAACTATTATTATCGAGAACGCAAAGAGCAAAAGATATATTATTGTTCTTCCGACAGGCAATGATGCCGCTTTTTCCTGGATATCTATCGGTTCTTTCTTTACAAAGATAATACAGCAAAGGGTAATAAGTGTTACTGCCACCAAAAACGGCGGAGCCATGATTGACATAAACTCAAGGTTGTCAATGCCGAATTCCGAGTATATATAAAGGTTTTGCGGATTTCCAAACGGTGTAAGCATACCGCCAAGATTTGCTGCGATATTCTGTATTATAAACGTAAATGCAAGGTATTTCTCCTTCTTTACGGTATGCAGAACGAAATATCCAAGCGGTAAAAACGTCAGCAGCGCCATGTCATTCGCGATAAGCATCGATCCTATAAAGGTTATGTAAACAAGAGCAAGAATGGCAAGCCTTGTATTTTTGAAAAGCCTTACTATGCCTTTTGCGATTGTATAAAAGAATCGAATGTTTCTCAGGGCGCAAACCACCGCAAGAACACAGAATAAGCAGGTCAGGGTCTTAAAGTCAAAGTAGCCTACGTATTCTTTGTCCGGCGGAATAATAAATGATGTAATTAAAGCACAAAGCGCCGCTATAAGCACAACGGCATTTTTCTTTGAAAAAGAGAGTATTTTTTTCATTTTAGCCTTAAATTAGCAGCCTGCGGATTGCCACAGGCTGCATTGGTCAGTTTTTCTTCCAGGTTCTGGGGGAGAAGAGGATCAATATCGGTATAAGCTCAAGTCTGCCGGCGATCATCGTAAATGAAAGAACTATCTTGGAGAACCAGGAGAAGCCGGAGAAGTTACTTGTAGGTCCAATAGTACCAAGACCGGGACCGATATTGTTTATTGTTGCCGCAATAGATGTAAATCCGGTCGTAAGATCGGTAACGTAGGGGTCAAGCGAGATCAGAAGAAGCGCCACAACAAAAACGATTATATAGCAGGCTATATATGAGTTAACGCTTCTGACCGTTTCGTCAGGAACAGGGCGCTTGTCAATGGTGATCTTATTAACCTGTCTTGGATGTATAGCGCCTTTAAGCTCGCGTCCGACACCCTTGAAAAGTATCAGGATTCTTGAAACCTTGATACCACCGCCGGTACTGCCTGCGCAAGCACCTACGAACATAAGAAGTACTATAACGATCTGCGTCAATTCGGGCCACGCAACAAAGTTCTCAGTACCGAATCCACTCGTTGAGATCAGTGTTCCGACGTTGAAAGCCGCGTGCTTCAAAGCAACAGGGAACTTATACGTTCCTTCTGCTTCTCCTTTGTCGTTGATTTCAACGTTTATATCGGATGCATCAACCTCAAGGATCTGTTCAAGCTTTTCGCCTGTAAATGACGTAAAGCAAAGGCTCAGAGTGATTATAAGGATCGCTACAATAACTATAAGGAGGAATATCTTGACCTCAAGGTTAAGCGCATCCTTGAATCTTCTCTTAAATACGAGGTAATAAGAGCTGAAGTTGATCGAGAAGATGAACATGAATACTGTAACCACGATCTGTGCATAGTCGGAAAATCCGGCAAAGCTATCATTCTTAAATCCGAATCCGCCCGTTCCTGCGGTTGCAAAGGCGGTGTTGAGTGCTTCAAAAACACTCATCTTGCCGCGGCTTGCACCGTTGCCTTTATCAAATAAAAGGGTGATAAACATGATCACGGTCAGTATAAAGTATATGAGATAAAGAATAAATGCGGTCTTCTTCATCTTAGGTACAAGCTTTGAAACTGTAGGGCCGGGGGACTCTGCTCTCATAATGTGCAGGTTCTGCGCTCCTCCGAGAGGCAGAAATGCCATAATGAAAACAAGCACACCCATGCCGCCTACCCAGTGGGTAAAGCTTCGCCACATAAGCATACTGTTGGGAAGATCCTCAACAGCTGTAATAACGCTCGAACCGGTCGTTGTAAAGCCGGACGAGATCTCGAAGAAGCAGTCAATAAAGTTGAGTCTTGCCGCGTTGTCATACTTAAGTCCGTTCAGAAACAGGGGAATAGCGCCAAGCAAACTAAGCACTATCCAGGACATAGCAACAACAACAAGACCGTCCTTGGCATAAAGAGTTGTGTTTTTCGGTTTCTTAAGCACGCAAAGCGTACCAAGACCTGCACAAATGATCATGCCTATAAGGATGGAGATCATTGCCCACCACTCAAGAGGTTGTGTGAAGATATAGCAAAGGGATGTGATAAGGGGCACGGTAAGAAATCCGGCCTCGAATATCATAAGCCATCCGAGCGTATATCTTATCATTTTAAAATTCATAATTTTAAACCTTGTTTATTTTGATTTAGACTCAATTATATCGGCAATATCCCTGAGTGCCTTATGTCTTGAAACAACCACCACAGAGTCGCCCTCTCTTATAACGTCGTATCCGCGAGGGATCATAACCGTTCTTTTTCTGAGAATTGCCGCAATCAAAATATCTGATTTGAATTTAAGCTGAGAAATAGGTGTTTCCACCACGGGAGATTTTTCTCCGATGGTGAACTCGCAAGCCTCGATCTGATCCGGGGTGATGCTATACATTGTTTCCACGTTGCTTCCAAGCACGTTCTTCATAGCTCGAACGTATCTGACGATTATATCTGCTGTGATATACTTGGGATAGAACGTGGTATCAAGATCAAGGTGCTTTACGATCGCCTCGTATTCGGAACGGTTGATCTTGTTAACGATCTTGTCAAGGTCAAACGACTTTGCAAACAGGGAAAGGAGGATGTTCTTCTCGTCCTGGTCGGTAAGTGCAACAAATGCACCGCAGGTGTCGATTCCTTCTTCCTTAAGCAGCTTCTGATCTGCCTCGTCGCCGTTTATAACGGTAACGTCGGGGAATTTGCTGCAAAGGTCGTCGCAAGCATCAAAATCCTTGTCTATAACCTTGATAGATATTCCGGAGTTGCGAAGTGCATCGCAAAGATAGTGCGTAACCTTTGTAATACCCGCTATAATAACGTTCTTAACCTCGTGTGTTGCATAGTTGATCTTCTTGAAGAAGTTGTATGCCTTTCTCGGTGAGGATACGATAGAAACTATATCGCGCGCCTCAAATGTAAAATCGCCGTTGGGGATATGGGACACACCGTCTCTTTCAACTGCGCAAACGAGTATATCGGTTCTGAGCTTTGTAACAAGATCTCTTACCTTCATCTTAACAAGAAGGCTGTCCTCAGGGAGCTTGAAGGTTAAAAGCTCAACTCGACCCTTTGCAAACGTTTCTATCTTCATCGCAGAGGGGAACCTGAGTACTCTTGCGATTTCCTCGGCTATTGCGGCATCGGGGTTAATTATCATCTCAAGTCCAAGCTCGTCCTTGAGGTATGGGATGTCGTTATTATATTCAGGGCTTGTAACTCTTGCAATTACTCGGCATTTTCCGTTCTTCTTTGCAATAAGGCAGCAAAGAAGGTTAAGCTCGTCCGAATCGGTAACGGCAATAAGCAGATCTGCAGAATTTACGCCTGCCTCAACAAGCGTGGTGTAGGTAGCGCCGTTTCCAACGATGCCCATAACGTCATATTTTGCAGTAATTGATTCAATTTTATCGCTCGAAAGGTCTATAACCGTTATGTCGTTTTTTTCACGGCTAAGCTGTTCTGCAAGCGTTTCTCCAACTCGGGAGCAACCAACGATAATTATCTTCATCATTAGCTCCTGTAACAGTTTGTTTTAAGTTTATTTTCAGTTTATAAATATAATATATATTATTATAGCAAAACGACTGAAAAAAGTCAAGAAAATTCGTTTTTTACAACCGTCAAACCCTAATAAATACAGACCGGCGGTGTTATGTTCTATCATCATATAAGGAAAAATGTTGACACTTTCTATATTTGTGGTATAATAGAAAGGATGTAATAACAACTAAGTAAGGAACTGATTTATGAGTACAATGCTTTTAGACGGAAAAACGCTTCGCAGAATGTATATCGGCGCGGCTGAAACCATCCGTTCGAATTGTGATTATATAAACGAGCTTAACGTTTTCCCCGTGCCTGACGGAGATACGGGAACTAATATGATGCGCACCATCGAGGGCGGCGTTTCCGATGTTATTAACCTCACCGATGATGCAAACGTTGCAGAAGTAGCACACAAGTTCGCTCGCGGCTCTCTTCTCGGTGCCCGTGGTAACTCAGGTGTTATTCTCTCGCAGATTTTTGCAGGAATTGAAGAAGGCCTTAGTAAGTGCGATTGCGCTACAGTGCTTGATTTTGTTAATGCATACAAAAGCGGTGTTAAGAAGTCCTACGGTTCGGTTATGAATCCCACCGAGGGAACTATTCTTACCGTTTTCAGAGAGGCTACCGAGTTCGCTTGCGCAAAGGTTAGCGCAGAGTCTACTATTGAGGAGTTCCTTTCTTTACATATTGAGGAGGCTAAGAGATCTCTTGCCAGAACAAAGGAGATCCTTCCTGTTCTCAAGGAAGCCGACGTTGTTGACAGCGGCGGAGCAGGCTATCTTTGCATTGCTTCCGGTATGTATGCCGCATTGACGGGTGAGGAGGAGTTCCTTGCGTATGAGTTCGAGAACGGTGCTGCACGTCAGGAACCGGTAAACTTCGATGCATTTACAAGGGATTCTGTACTTGAGTTTGGTTATTGCACAGAGTTTTTCTTAAGACTTCAGACTGCAAAGACAGATCCTGAAAAGTTTGATATCAAGCTTATCACCGATTATCTTGAATCCGTTGGCGGCAACAGTATCGTATCCTACAAAACCGACGATATTGTAAAGGTTCACGTTCACACCAACGATCCCGGCCTTGTGCTTACCAAGATGCGTGAGTACGGTGAGTTCCTTACTGTCAAGATAGAGAATATGTCCCTTCAGCACAACGAGGGCGAGATGGCTGAGGTTGCTCCTAAAAAGGAGCGCACAGCGGTTGCCGTTCTTACCGTAGCAACAGGCGAGGGAATGTGTGAGCTCTTCAAGTCTATGGGTGCAAACGGTATTATCTCCGGCGGTCAGACAAATAACCCTTCGGCTGATGAGTTCCTAAAGGCGTTTGATGAAGTTAATGCAGACGATATTCTCGTTCTTCCCAATAACAAGAACATTTTCCTTACTGCAAAGCAGTCAGCTGAGCTTTATGATAAGTCAAGGATCCATATAATTCCCACTGCATCTCTTATGCAGGGATTTGCGGCACTTTCGGTTATCACGCCTGAGCTTGATGATATTAATACCATGATCCAGAGCGCAAATGAAGCTGCTAAAAACGTTATTGATGCTGAGATCACCTACGCAGTTCGCGATGCGGTTGTTGGCGGTGTTGAGGTTAAGAAGGACGATTACATGGCTATCAGCTCCCACGAGATCAAGGCAACTGCCAAGACTGCTGAGGATGCTCTTCTCAAGATGCTTGAGAGTGTTGAGGATATTGATGATTACGCAGTGATCACCGTATTCGTTGGTATAGACGTATCCGAGAATGTCAGAGCTGAGATAACCGAAACACTTGAGGATAAGTATCCCGATCACGAAATAATTGTATACGAGGGCGGCCAGGAAATATACAGCTACCTCGTTGCTATTGAATAATAAGGTTTAGATATGGAAAACAAAAGACTTGTAATGTGCACGTCGGACGGCTGTATTGATATCGCCGGAGACGAGTATCAGAAATACGGTGTGGATATAATAAGGGTTCACATCACGTTCAAGGGCAAGGAATACCTTGAGGGATATGATCTTGATCCCGCAAAGTACTATGCCGAGCTTGAAACCCTTGAAAATCCCAGAGACAATCTTCCCAGAACAAGCTTGCCCAGTATCGGTGAGCTTCAGGCAAAGTTTGATAATGCTATTGCAAACGGATATGATGAGGTTTTTGTCGTAGTTATCAGCTCCGGCCTTAGCGGAACCTTTGGTGTTATCTCCAAAGTTGCTGAGGAATATGAGGGCAGGATAAAGATCCATGTAATCGATTCGAGAACCAATTCCTTCAACGAAGGACTTATGGCAATTAAGATTGCTAAATGGATCGGTGAGGGAATGGAAAGCGAAACCATTCTTAAAGAGGTTGAGTGGATAAAGGCTCACCAGGAATTCTTCGGAATTGACGGTCAGCTTGATTACCTTATCTATAACGGAAGACTTAAGGGCGGCAAAGCGCTTATTGCAAAGATGCTCAGCATCTGTCCTGTTCTTGGCTTTGGTAAGGACGGATATCTTACACCGTGGGAAAACGTAAGGACTGCCAAAAAGGCTATCAACCGCTGCTGTGAGATACTCAAAGAAAAGATCGGCGATAGAAAGCCTGAGGATTACGTGCTTTGGCATTGCTACACCGGCCCCAAATACGTTCCTATGATAGAGGAAATAGAGAAAAAGTACGGTATTGAAACGAACCACCATCCTGTTATGATGTCCCCCTCGAGCGGATCGCATAACGGCCCGTGGTTTATCGGCTACGGACTTACCTTCCTTCGCCGAGATGATGAACCGCTTGAATAACCTCAAAAGCTCTCCGCTCGATGCGGAGAGCTTTTTTAATAAATGTAAAAATAGGATTGAATATTTTGATTTAATGTGATAAAATAACCATATATGAATTCTTAAAGGATGTTACTATGAAATCGATAAGAGACATTTATAAAATAGGAACAGGTCCGTCAAGCTCTCATACTATGGGCCCTGCAAAGGCTATGCAGATATACGTTTGTGAGCATCCGGAGGCTGAGTCTTATAAAGTTATACTTTACGGTTCTCTTGCAAAAACAGGCAAGGGCCACGGTACAGACGTTGCTATTGAGGGTGCTTCAAACGGTAAAAAGGTAGAGATAGTACTCGATTTTGAAAAGCAGGATCTTCCCCATGAGAACACGATGGAGATATACTCTGTTTCGGGCGGTAAAGAATCAGATCTTATGCGTGTTTTCAGTATTGGCGGCGGCGATATACGTATCGAGGGCAGGGAAGAGCCTGCTGAGTCAAACATATATTCCGAGCGTTCTTTTGCACAAATCGCGGAATATTGTATGACTCGCGGAATAAGACTTTCTGATTTTGTTGTACTCAAGGAAGGCGAGGGGATATATAATTTTCTTCTTGACGTGTGGGAAACAATGAAGAGCGCTATACATAGAGGTTTGACCACCAGGGGAATCCTCCCCGGCGGCCTTGAGGTTGAGCGCAAGGCTCAGCACCTCTATAATCAGCGCCATATAGATGAAAGTCCTGTTACGAGAGAGAACAGAATAGTGTGCGCATATGCTTATGCGGTAAGCGAAGAAAACGCGGATAACGGAATAATAGTTACCGCTCCCACCTGCGGTGCGTGTGCAGTGCTCCCTTCAGTCCTTAAATATATGCAGGAAAAACACGGATTTTCAGATAAGCAGATACTGAAGGCCCTTGCCGTTGCCGGACTTATAGGTACTCTTGTTAAAACAAATGCTTCAATAAGCGGTGCTGAGTGTGGTTGTCAGGCAGAGATAGGAACTGCTTGCTCAATGGCTTCTGCCGCTCTTGGTGAGCTTTTTGAGATGGGAATTGATCAGATAGAGTATGCGGCAGAGATTGCATTTGAGCATCATCTCGGTCTTACTTGCGACCCCATATGCGGCCTTGTACAGATTCCCTGTATCGAGAGAAATGCCGTTGCCGCTATGCGTGCTATTAATGCAATGAGCCTTGCAAACTTCCTCTCCGGTTCAAGGAAGATCTCGCTTGATATGGTTATTAAAACTATGTATGAAACAGGCAAGGACCTTTCTCACCTCTACCGTGAAACAGCCGCAGGAGGACTTGCAAAGCATTATGGAGGAAAGATAAATGGATAAGATAAAGATCGATAGAATAAATGAACTTGGCAGGCTTGCAAAACAGCGCGAGCTTACCGATGAGGAAAAGGCTGAACAGAAGGCGCTTAGGGAAGAATATCTTGCCTACGTTCGAAGTCAGCTTAGAGCCGGAAAATAATTTAAATGCCACCCCGTGTGGATTAAATCAAAATATTTCATCAAAAGTGCAAACAATAGTATACATTTTGTTTGTTTCTTGATTCTTAAATGTAATAAATATCAAAGCCTCTGCATAAAGGGTATGCGGAGGCTTTTTTATATGGTTGGTATATTGATTTCATTTATTGTTTTGTTATCTGCAATTATTTTGTTTATAAGATTGCGCTTCTTTGTATTCTCATCTTTTGCTAAACTGATCTCTCGATTTGTTTCGGAATTGAAAAGCAGGCAAGCTCGCCGCTCTTTTTTTCTTGCTTTATCCGGAACGTTGGGTGTCGGCAATATAGTAGGGGTGGCAGTCGGTATTTTGGCAGGCGGCGCCGGTGCAGTCTTTTGGCTCGTTGTATCCTCTCTTTTTTCTATGGTTTTAAAGTATTCTGAAGCTTCTCTTTCTTCGCAGATCATCGGCTCGGATCAAGGAATTATTTCGCTGATAAAATCTTCTTATTTGCATTTAGGGGCAGTTTTGTCAAAGCTGTATGCTTTTTTGTGTATCTTACTGTCTTTCTTTATGGGAGCTATGCTTCAGTCATCAAGTGTTTGCACGTCGCTGTTCAGTATCACGGGTATGTCAGCCATATTTATCGGCGTGTTGCTTTCTTTCTTCGTTCTTATAGCGGTCGTGTTTAAAACAAGTGGAATTATGCGCATTGTATCATGGCTTTTGCCAATAGCTTCTGTGCTTTATCTTCTTCTTTGCGCCATATGTATTTTAAAACGGTTACCCCATTTACCCCGTGTGATCTCCGATACCATCCGTTGTGCATTCTGCATTCCTTCTTTTAGCGGCGGCATTATCGGATTTATAGTTTCCTCGGGTTTGAAAGAGGGATTTTCGAGGGGACTTTTATCAAACGAGGCCGGTGCAGGCACTTCAACTCTTGCGCACGGCACCAACCGTATCTCATCTGCAACGGGTGTCGGTATTCTCGGAATGGGGGAGGTCGTTGTTGACACTGTGATATTTTGTCCGGCAACTGCATTGGCTATCCTTGTCAGCATTGGTGATCTATCCCTTTATTCGTCGGGTGTTGAACTCATTATGGCATCGCTTGGAAGTGCATTTCGCGGTGCTGATATCGTTTTGTCAATATGTATATTCGTTTTTGCCTATGCAACGGTCATATGTTGGTTTTACTACGGTGCACTCTCTGTAAAATACGTGTTCGGCAAGGGAGTCATAGTTTTTGCAGCACTGTATTTGGTGTCGGTTGTTCTCGGATCTGTTGTAAGCGATGTGCTTGCAGTTCGGGTAACAGACGTTCTGTTGCTGTTTTTAACGGTTTTAACCACTGCAACGTTAATAAAGCGCTCCGGCAGGCTCGTTGAGCTGTCGGAGCGCGCAGGACTACTCAGGCGATTGTAATACCAAGCGATGCCTTCTTAGCCTCGTCGGATATAAAATCAAGGGGATTGCACTGTTTTCCGTTTTCCATGATTTCAAAGTGCAGGTGTGCCTCTTCGGCCATTTCGGATAAGGACGTGTCGCCAACAGTGCCGATCTTCTGCCCACGTGTTATGCTTGCTCCAACTTTGATTGACGATTCAAGGCTTGTATCAAGGTTGGAGTAAACGGTTGTAATTCCGTTTGCGTGAGTGATTTCCACTGTGTTGCCAAGAAGTGCATCGGAGTAGATCTTGCTGATCTTTCCGTCTGCCACTGCAAAAACCGGCGCGTTTTCATCCACCGAGATATCTATTCCGGTGTGTACTCGCCACTCTTCGAGGGTAGTCGAGTAAACAGGTGTGGTAAGATCGTGTGATCTCACTACCTTTCCGCTGACAGGGGAGAGAAACTTCTTAGGTTCTTCAACCTTGGGTGCTTCTTCCTCCTCTTTGTCTGGGGATTCGGGTGTGTTTGGTGTCTGCGAAGTCTGGTCGTCCTCTCCGCTATCAACTATGGGTGAGTCAGCAGGGAGATCATCAGCGTTGTTTTTAGCGGCAATTATTCCAATCACGATTGCGGCAATGCATAGCGAGGCGATAACAACGCCGTAAACTATCTTTGTAAAGTTCGGGTTGTCCGTAAACTTGATTTTCTTTTCCATTTGTATTTCCTTTCCTTGAGTTTATATCATTATTTTGTCTTTGACGGTGTGCTTTATTCAAAAAAAACAAAAAAGCTCATTTTCTTCCATATCTAATGGTCAAAACGGCAAAATATTTTAAAAGCCTTGACAGACTATGCGCAAAAGATATATAATATTATGTATTTGTATGCATATGTGCACGTAAGCGCACGTAAAACTTTTGGAGGTTATGCTGTATGAACGAAAAAATTTCTCTTGCGGGAGATCTTGGAAGCGGTAAAAGCACAGTGTCCGAAATATTAATAAGAGAGCTGGGCGCAGAGTACTATTCTACCGGTGCGATCGTCCGTTCTATCGCGGCAAAGCGAGGTATGACGGTTGTTGAGCTTAACGTGTATATGGAAACGCATCCCGAGATCGATATTGAGATCGACGACGGATTGAAGGCTCTTGCAGATGTGGACAAGTCCCTGGTTATCGATTCCCGTATGGCATGGCATTTCACCAAGGGAACGTTTAAGGTGTATCTTTCCACCGATGCCGAGGTCAGTGCAATGAGAATAATGTATGCAAACAGGCAAGGAGAGCATTCTGCCACCCTTGAGCAAACTGTTGCGGATACCAAGGCAAGAAGAAACAGTGAGAGAAAGAGATATATGACTCAGTACGGTGTCGATATCAAGGACCTCACAAACTACTCTTTGGTGGTCGATACAACTGACGCAACACCCGACGAGGTTGCAAAGAGGATCCTTGACTCATTCGAGGCATGGAAATCTGATAAAGAGCTTAAAGAGGCTTATATATGCCCCACAAGGCTTATGTATCCTGATGATGAGGCTGATTCCGAGCTCATCGAGGAATACTCGGCTCTTATGGAGGCAGGCGAGAGTGTGCCCGAGATCAAGGTGTTTGAGGATGAGAACGAGTTTTACATCCTGTCCGGTGCCGAGGCGGCGATCGCCTATACTCTTTCGGGCGGTGCGTTCGTACCCTGCAAGCTCGTACCTCGCCCCGAAAACAACAAAATAAATTACGTGAAGATGATGAATTCACTTTGAGGAGATATATATGATTTCATTAAAGAAAAAGGTTTCAGAGGCAATTTTTAATGCCATAAATTCAAAATTCGGAGAAGGTTTGCTTTCCTGCGGCGAGATATATGCAATGCTTGAGTATCCCCCGGATAAAAAGATGGGCGACCTTGCGCTTCCTTGCTTTAAGCTTTCGAGAGCGCTTCGCCGTTCTCCGATGGAGATCGCAAATACCCTTTCTGCCGAGGTTAAGTGTGATGAGCTTTCTGCGGTTGAAACTGCGGGAGGTTATCTTAACCTTCGCATAGACGTGAACTCTTTCTATAACAGGGTTATTTTCGAGATAAAGAAGAGCGGCGCTGAATACGGCGCATCAAACGAGGGCGAGGGAAAGACCGTAGTTCTTGACTACTCATCTCCCAACGTTGCCAAGCCCTTCCATATCGGACACCTTGGCACAACCGTTATCGGACATTCGCTTAAGCTTTTGCACGAGTTCAACGGATACAAGTGCGTTGGTATCAACTACCTTGGAGACTGGGGAACACAGTTCGGTAAGCTTATAGTTGCCTACAAGCTTTGGGGCGATAGGGAAAAGATCGAAAAGGGCGGAGTTGATGAGCTTGTTGCCCTCTACGTAAGAATAAATAACGAGATCAAGGCAGAGGAAGAGAAGAGTGTTGAGGGGCTTGCTCAGGAAGAGGCTGCAAAGGCTAAGCACTCTGATCTTGGCGATATGTCCCGCGCTGAGTTTGCAAAGCTTGAGCACGGTGATGAGGAAAACCTCGCGCTCTGGCGCTGGTTTGTTGCTGTCAGCCTTGAGGAGTATGAAAAGACCTATAAGCAGCTTGGAATAACCTTCGATAGCTACAAGGGTGAGTCCTTCTACACCGATAAGATGCCCGCGCAGGTAGAGAAGCTTCGTAATATGGGACTTCTTGAAATAGATGACGGTGCTTCTATCGTTAACCTTGATAAGTGGAATATGCCCGTTTGCCTTATCCTTAAGCGTGACGGTACAACCCTTTACCCCACCCGTGATATTGCCGCTGCGGTGTATAGACAGGGGGAGTATAAGTTTGACAAGGCTATTTACGTAACAAGTGCGGCTCAGTCGCTCCACTTTGCACAGTGGTTCAAGGTCGTTGAGCTTATGGGCTATGAATGGTTTGATAAGCTCGTTCACGTACCCTACGGTACAGTAAGCATCAACGGCGCTAAGCTCGCTACCAGAACAGGTAACGTTATTCTTCTTAAAGACCTCTTCGCCGAAGCAATTTCCAGAGTTTATGACATTGCTAAGGAAAAGAACAAGAACGAAGAGGAGTGCAGAAAGATCGCAGAGAAGGTTGGTGTTGGTGCAATAGTATTTTACTATCTCTCCAATAACAGAATGAGAGACATCAACTTTATGATGGAAGATGCGCTTTCATTCGACGGTAACACCGGCCCTTACGCGCAGTACACGTACGCGAGAACCTGCTCTATTCTTGAAAAGGCAGGTGCTAACACATATTTCGATGCTAATGCCGAGGCCGCAACTGAGGCTGAAAGCGAGCTTATAAAGACCCTTTCGGTATTTCCTGAAAAAGTCAAGGCGGCTACCGACGATTACGAGCCCAGCATCGTTACAAGATATATTCTTGATCTTTGTGCGGCATTTAACAGATTCTATCACGATTGCAAGATCGCTAACTGCGAGGATGAGGGTATCAGGGCGCTCCGTCTTAATCTTACTATGGCAACCCGCACCGTTTTGGGCACGTCTCTTCGCTTGATATGCATAGAAAGCCCCGAGAAAATATGATAATAATTTTATGAGGTAAATAAATATGTCAGGACATTCAAAATGGAACAACATTAAGCACAAGAAGGAGAAGTCTGATGCCGCTAAGGCGAAGATCTTTACCAAGATCGGTAAGGAAATGGCTGTAGCTATCAAGGCCGGCGGACCCGACCCCAACAACAATTCTAAGCTCCGCGATCTTATCGCAAAGGCAAAGGCGAACAACGTACCTAACGATAACATTCAGCGCACGATCAAGAAGTTTACCGACAACAGCGATATAAACTATGAGGAAATCTCCTACGAGGGCTACGGTCCTTCGGGCGTTGCTGTTATAGTAGAAACCTCTACTGATAACCGTAATAGAACCGCAGGTAATGTGAGAGCATGGTTCAGTAAGTACGGCGGAAACCTTGGTCAGAACGGTTGCGTTGGTTATCTTTTTGAGGAGAAGGGCGTGATCGTTATCATTGACGAGGACGAGGAGATCGATGAGGACGTAATCATGGAGCACGCGCTCGAGTGCGGTGCTGAGGATATCAAGTGTGATGAGGGCGAGTATACCATCTACACCGATCCTGCAGATCTTGATGCTGTTCGTGATGCTATTATTGCACAGGGCTACAAGATCGATACCGCAGACCTTGCTAAAGTTCCCTCTACCTACGTTACGCTTGAGTCTGAGGAGGACATCGAGAATATGCAGAAGATGCTCGATAAGTTCAATGAGGATGATGACGTTAACGCAGTTTACACAAACTGGGATAACTAATATATCATGGGTGGCAAGAATAAAAAGGGTATATTGATCTTAGCCGTACTTTGCATTACGGCGGCTGTTATCAGTGTGATCTGTGCATCACTTGCGATTTTGTTTTCATATGTTTTAACGTATGATCCGATGTTGATCGCAACCGGAGTATCAATTTTGGTGTCTGCAATATCGGCATATACGGTTCCGTTCTTTCTTTCAGCAATGTTCAGGCGTATTAATATGGATAAGATCATCAAGAAAGCTACCGAACTCGGAACTACGGATGCAGGGGAAATAGCGGTAGCTCTTTCCTGGCGCATAAAGAAAACAAAAAGACTCGTTAAAAAATGCATAAGGAAGAACTACATATAAGATAATTTTTGGGAGAAGAAAATGGAGCAGCAGGTTTTTAAGCTGAAAAGTGAATATAAGCCTACAGGCGATCAGCCGCAAGCCATTCGCTCTCTTACGGAAGGAATTCTTGCGGGCGAGCGCGCTCAAACTTTGCTTGGAGTTACGGGATCGGGCAAAACGTTTACTATGGCGAACGTCATTGCTAACGTCAATAGACCAACCCTTGTGCTTGCACATAACAAAACGCTTGCCGCACAGCTTTGCACCGAGTTCCGCTCATTTTTTCCGGATAATGCCGTTGAGTATTTCGTATCCTACTACGATTATTATCAGCCCGAAGCGTACATTCCGGGAAAGGATATGTATATAGAAAAAGATTCTGCCATAAATGATGATATTGATAAAATGAGACATTCTGCAACCTCCGCACTTTTTGAAAGAAGAGATGTAATAGTTGTTTCAAGTGTTTCATGCATATATTCTCTCGGTGACCCTGCAGAATATGAGAATCTTGTTATT
>JAZLCY010000099.1:0-3570 GCA_045614485.1 Eubacteriales bacterium | reverse complement strand
GCACAAAATCCGTTAAGTATTTTTAAGGTTGTATTTATGTGTTCTTCTTTCATTCGTTTTACAAAATAAAAATAGATGATTATTCCCAAAACAGCACCGGTGGTGTTTAATATCAGATCGCTATATGTAAACCATCCAAAGCAAAGTAACAATTGTAAACACTCTATTAAAAGCGTTGATAATAAAGCAATAGCCGTAGTGAAGATAGGCGCCGTCCTTCCTTTCAAAAGGGGGATAAATACACCAAAGGGGATAAATATGAATACGTTGAGTATCATCTCTGATATTGTTCCGTCCTTCAGTGTAAAGTGTGAGGTGGCGTAAACAAATCTTTCTGTAACCGTCATAGACCCCAGGAATATTTTAAGCTCATAAATAGGAATCCTTTGATTGCATTTTAATAATGTTATCCACAAGAGTATAATTACGTAAAGAACTAAAACAGATATAGTCAAAGCGCGGTTTTTCTTATAAACGTTCATTTTTTCTCCCCGATACAGCATTTCAAGCGATAAAGCTAAAACCAACTACATTATATATAATTTTCAACAAAAAGTCAACTGTTAAAGCTCCGCCGTTATCGGTCTTAAAACAAATCAGACACATCATCGGGTATTTTTCAAAATGATGTGTCTAAAAATATATACAAAAAACTCCCCAACTTGCGTTAGGGAGCTTTTATTTTCAGGCAAAAGTCTTATTTTGCAAATTACTTGCTTGCCTCTTCGATAGCAACAGCAACAGTCATACCAACCATGGGGTTGTTACCTGCGCTGAATCAGCGGAAAAGAGTTATAAGGCACCCATAAGGGAAACGGTGCTTACATCGGTCTATGATTGTGCAGTTTTTCCGTACCATCTTGTTCTGTATATGGAAGGAATCACCGTTCTGATGAAGGGAGTCCCTTTTTCTGTGTTTGCCCCTTGACAGGTGCGTGAAAGGATGTTACTATTTAGATATAGTGAGCAGAAGGAGAAATGGTTATGAAAAAAGTCAGATTCAATCAGAATTGGTTCTTTACGTTTGAAAATACCTTGGATGCGTTCAATACCTTCGGGTTTGACAAGTACAGCGATGCGGCAGGCGCAGCGGCACGTTTTTATGACTACAGTAATTGGCAGGCGGTGGAGCTTCCCCACGATTGGACGCTTTCCCTGCAAAAAACGCCGCTTGCCAACACCTTTGCCGGGGCCTATCCGAATACGTCTTACCATCACTTCATGTCGGAACGGCATTCCAACCTGGATACCGTATATTCCATCGGATGGTATCGCAAGCAATTCGTGACGAAACCCGAATGGAAAGGAAAACGCATATTTATTGAATTCGAGGGCGTTTTCCGTGATGCGATCGTGTGGGTAAACGGTGTATACTTGGATCGCCATACCAGTGGATATACGAGCTTTGCTATGGAGATTACGGATCATCTGATGTACGGAGCTGAGAATTCCGTTGCCGTCCGGGTGGACAGTGAGCAAGCGGAGGGCTGGTGGTACGAGGGTGCTGGTATATACCGAAACGTCAATCTGTTGATTGGGGAGCCAATGTATTTCCAATACAACAAGACGGTCGTGAAAACGGATATCGACGGTCACGTTGGTATTTCCGCCATTCTATTTAACGATTCTGCCGAGCCTGCAAAGCAAAACGTCGTATGGCGTATAAAGGATTCGGAGGGCGTAGAGGTCGCGCGCACGGAGAAGACCGTGTTCGTTGATTCTTTTTGCGAGGAGAAGATCTCCACCGAAATGAAGGTGGATTCGCCCAGGCTGTGGAGCATCGGAGACCCTTATCTGTATATGCTGGAGGTTGAGGCAGGGCTTGAACAAACGTCGGTGCGCTTTGGCATTCGCACGGTGGCTTTCGACCCCGACCGTGGATTTTTGTTAAACGGCATTCCTCAAAAGGTGCGAGGCGCGTGCGTACACCAGGATTTCGGAGGTGTGGGCGTTGCCTTGACGGATAATCTTCAATATTATAAAATCAAGCGCTTGAAGGAAATGGGTGTGAACGCCTACCGTTGCGCCCACCACGCTCCATCACCTGTTCTGTTGGATGCTTGTGACGAGCTTGGTATGCTGGTGATGGATGAAACGCGTGCGTTCGGCACGTCACCCGAGGCCATCCGCCAGTTGACGGCGCTTATTGAACGAGACCGTAACCACCCAAGTGTCTTTATCTGGTCACTCGGAAACGAGGAGAACGCGGTTCAGGATAATGAATGGGGCCTCCGTCTGATGGAAAAGGTTACCCGGGTGGCAAAGACCTTGGACCCTACCCGCCCCGTTACCTATGGGGCAAACAACGGCCCCGACTTTGTCGGTATAAATGGCGCGTCAGAGGTAAGAGGCGTCAATTATATTCGGATTGGCAAGAGAGGAGACTGGTTGGATGTCTACCATTGTGAGCATCCTGACCAGCCGATCATCGGGACAGAGGAGAGCAGCTACGTGCTCAGTCGAGGCGGCGCAGTGAACGATCTTGAAAGCGGACGCTTGGATTCGACGGGTAACGTCACAATGCCGTGGGGCTCAACGCCCAAGGGCTGGGTAAAATACGTAGAAGAGAGGGAGTACTTTGCAGGCAGTTTCATGTGGACGGGCTTTGATTACCGCGGAGAGCCGAATCCCTTTCAATATGCAAATTGCAGCTCCAGTTTCGGAACGATCGATTTGTGCGGAATGGAAAAGCCGCCGTTTTACTATTACAAGGCATGGTGGACGGACGAGCCCGTTTTAAAGCTGGCACCACACTGGAATCACAAGGAGGGGGAAACCGTTACGATAGCCGTCTTCACAAACTGCGAGGGGATAACTCTTTCTCTAAACGGAAGGGTGCTTGAAACGAAAAAGGTGGATCGTTTTGACGTGCCTTTGTTCTGCGTGGCCTTTGAACCGGGCGAACTTTCCGTTTCAGGTATGCGAGGCGGTATGATTCTTCGGGATTCACTCGTGACGTCGGGAGATACAGCAGAGCTTCGGTGCGTTTCGGTTCTTGAGGCCAAGGACGGCACGGAAATCGGAATCTATGAGATCAGCGCCTACGATTCGAACGGCGTATTTTGCCCGACGGAGGAGAACGAGGTAGCGATCACCGTGGAAAACGGCAGCATCGTCGGCGTCGGGAACGGTGACCCGTCGAATATGGATTACGAGCAAAAGCCTCTTGCGGAGAGCGCAAAGCTTATTTGCAGCTTCACTGATGACGGAACTTCCGTTTCAATCCCACAAAAGGTGGCGAACCGATTGCCCGATCGCAGAGAACAACTTGTAATGGAGCCGCCACAGCCGTTCTTTGAAGACGATTTTCGCTTGGTTACAAAAACCGCGTTTTCGAGAAAGGATAAAACGAAGACTCTTATCGCTACGGTTCATGATGCCTATGGTTACGAATACGTTGAGTTTGAGCGCCTTGGTGGCGATGCAAGGGTGTACTTGAACGATGAGCTGATCGGAGACAATATCCGTTGGCACGGTGGGCGACCCAAAATGGCTGTTCGCCCCTATCGCTTCTACGGCAGCTTCAAGGAGGGCGATAAACGGATACGGGTAGAATTCTCTTACGGTGAC
>JAZLCY010000098.1:0-4292 GCA_045614485.1 Eubacteriales bacterium | reverse complement strand
TTTTCACCCTCTTCCATTGGATAAGCGCCGTATTTTTCACCATCGGTGTGGCGATGTGGGCTGTGTGCCGGGCGCTTGAACTTCGTACTGACCGCTAGTTTACGTTGCGCCCTTACGAGAATTGGGGGTGCTTTTAGTTGATACAAACTATTAAATTCGTTGCACCCCTTTGAGAATGTCACGTAGTGACATTCTCATAAGTTTCTACTTGCAATAAATAGCTCCATTCTCCCATAGTTCGATGCCATTGTGCAGTTTGGGCTACCGGAAAGAAGAAATGTTCCACATAATCCCAAAAGAGGAGTACGACGACAGCCGTACTCCTCTTTTGTTTGACTTTTTATTTTTTGGTGGGTATAATAAATACATACTATAGCGAAGACGTAAGGTGAAAAGAAAACCGAGGAAGGAGAAAGCGTATGTCCAGCACGTTTTATGGCGCAGAATATCGGCTGCAAGGTAAGTGGGTAGCCAAGGACGAAGAAATGGCAAAGTTCAGCGGTGAATGCTTATGTATAGAGGTGGATGACCCTTCCGCACCTAACATATCCTACGAAAGGGTAGGTGAGGAGTATTATCCGCAGACACTGCGATCTTGGAGCGCAGATCAGCTTCATTGGGAGATTGACGATGAGGTTTTCACCCTTCACGTTCTGTACGGTCCCGGAAAGCTGGAATCTCCCTATCAGAAGTACGTTACGATAGAAAACCGCAACACCAAGTCCATAAAACGGTATAAGCTGGTTGAGATCACGGATGAAGAATACGAGAATCATCGTGAATGGTATAAATCCGTTGAGGATCAGATCTGGTGCGAGGACAGTCAGTGGGAGAGCCTGCCGACCAAGGATCGCGTCGATAACGAGGATGTTTCTGCGCTGTCTGCCAATGAAAACGGTTTTGTGATAAAGGGGACGTCTTTGTACCGGTATGACGAAAGCGTAGGCGGTCCGATGGTCACCATTCCCAACGGAATCCGGCGCATAGAATCCGACGCGTTTCGTGATTGCCATGGCGTTACCGACGTGTATATCCCGGATAGCGTAAGCTCAATGGGCGACGGTTGCTTCAAAGGATGCAAAAATCTTGTCAGCGTCCGACTTCCCGAAGGGCTTACCCAAATAAATGACGATGCGTTTTGTGAATGTGTGAGTTTGCAAGAAATACACTTGCCGAACACGGTCACGTCGATTGGGCGAGACGGCTTTGCGTTCTGCCAATCTTTGGAAGAGGTGGTTATGCCTGAAGCACTCACGTGGCTTGGGACCGGGGCTTTTTCCCATGCGACCGGCCTGAAAAAGGTGACGCTCAACTCCACACTCAACAAAATCGAATTTGCCGCTTTCAGTAATTGTACCGGGCTGATCGAAATACATATCCCAGCATCGGTAACGGATATCGATACGTATGCGTTTAACGGTTGCAGTAATCTTGAGCGCCTGACCGTTGAGGATGGTAGCGAGGCGTATTGTTCGGAAAATAATTGTTTGATCGATCGAGAAAACAAGGCCATTCTTTTGGCGTGCAACGATAGTGTGATTCCGGATGATGGCAGCGTGGAAAGAATATACGATCGTGCTTTTTCAAACTGCAAAAAGATGGAAAGCCTCGTCGTCCCCGAAACCGTAACAGACATCTCTCAATACGCGTTTTCGGGTTGCAGCGCTTTACGGACCATTCAACTTCCCAAATCCTTGCCTAATGGATATGGCGATGGGCTGTTTGAACACTGTTCCTCGCTGGAACGCTTTGAAATACCGGAGTGGATGACGGATATTTCGATGGGCATGTTCATGAATTGCGAGAGCCTGAAAGAAATAAAAATCCCTGATTTTGTGACAAATATCGGTGTGTGTGCTTTTTCCGGATGTAAGGCACTGACCGAACTGGTTATCCCGAAGAGTGTCAAGCATATTGGATCCATATGGGGGATGGGCTCAAACAGTGATTTTATCGAGGGATGTACGTCGCTGAGAAAGCTGGAGGTCGAGGCCGGAAACCCCGTGTATCATTCAAAAGACAACTGTATCATTGAAACCAAAACCGATACGTTGTTTGCGATTTCGGAAAACGGTGTGATTCCCAATGATGGCAGCGTCACCAAAATCGGAAACCATGCATTTTGCGCCTGCGAGAATATCACCGAGATCTCTTTACCCGAATGTATTACGGAGATCGGAAGCTATGCGTTCTCCAAACTGAAGCATTTGAAGAACATAAACATACCGACAAGTGTGACGGATATGGGAAGCGATGTGTTTTTTGATTGCTTGGGAGAGTGTGTACCCGACGTGGTAGAGGAAGAAAACGGCATGTATTACGTTGGAAACTGGGCGCTTGGTTTGGTCAGGAGAAAGTTGGAAAGAACCGACTCAGAGGATCTGTTTTCTCCCGTTTCGGAGGCGGTGCTTCCGGATTCGGGCGCGATAACGATTCGAGAGGGAACCGTGGGTATTTGTGCAAACGCCTTTTCCAATAGTAAACTGCAAACGGTTGCTTTACCCGACAGTTTGGCATACATCGGCGCCAGTGCGTTTAACTCTTGTAATCAGCTGAGATCGATCACCCTACCGGCAGGCGTAAAAAAGATTGGCGACTATGCATTCAATGCGTGTTCCGGCCTTGAGAGCGTTGTGTTTTCGGAGGGGCTTGTCCGTATTGGCAGCTTTGCATTTAATTGTTGCCAAAACCTGAAATCGGTAGTGATTCCCCGTACGGTTACCTATATCGGTGGAGATGCATTCCGATTTTGTGGGAGCTTAGAAACCCTTGTGATTCCTGATGTGGAAATGGAAATCGGTCGCGATGCCTTTGGCTATTGCGGAGATATACCCACTATGGATGTTCCCGAACGTCTACGTGAAATGGTATTTTGTTCTTTGCCCACCGAAGAGGACGCAGGGGAATATGAGGATGACGTAATGGGCGATGGTGACATCTTCGAAATGGTTGATGATTTGCCGTTTTGATCCGTAAAACGTATAGAACAGCATCAAACTATTGGATTTAAGTAAAAAAACACCTGAACTCGATGTTCAGGTGTTTTTTTCTGGCACCCCCTGCGAGAATCGAACTCACAACTGCCCCTTAGGAGGGGGCTGTTATATCCATTTAACTAAGAGGGCGTGTTCGTGTTATAGTGTACTCATTTTTTGTGTTTTTGTCAATGTGTTCCACGTGAAACATTAAAATTCCCGTCATTTGTGTGTTTTTACCGCCAAAAACCATTTACACCGGCTTGGTTCTGTGATAAAATACTCTTAATAATAGGTAATAATACGCTTTTTGCCGTTTTGGGCGGCAAAAACACCGATTTTCATAGAAACGAGGCGAGATTATGGCGAAAATTATGGCGGTCGTCACCCAAAAGGGTGGCGTCGGAAAGACCACCTCGGCGGTGAATATTGCCGCGGCGCTGGGCGAACTGGGCAAGAAGGTGCTGCTGGTGGACATCGATCCCCAGGGCAACGCCACCAGCGGCGTGGGTATCGACAAGCGACAGGTGCGCAAATCCACCTATCACCTGCTGGTGGGGGAGTGTGACGGCACCGCGGCGGTGCTGAACACCGCCTTTGCCAACCTGTGGGTGATTCCCTCCAGTCTGGACTTGGCCGGCGCGGAGATCGAGATGGTGGACGTCCCTCACCGCGAAAAGCGGCTGAAGGCAGCTCTGGCCAACTGCCGCGGCCAGTACGATTACATTCTCATCGATTGTCCCCCTGCGCTGGGTCTGCTGACCCTCAACGCTCTGGTGGCGGCGGACACCTTCCTGATCCCCGCCCAGCCGGAATACTACGCGCTGGAGGGCTTGTCCCAGCTCATCGCCACCGTGCGTCAGGTCAAGCGGCTGTACAACCCCACCCTGGAGCTGGAGGGGGTGCTGTTCACCATGTACGACGGACGCACCAACCTGACCCAGCAGGTGGTGGCGGAGGTGAAAAAGTTCTTCCCCCGTCGAGTGTACGCCACCGTCATCCCCAGAACGGTGCGTTTGGCGGAGGCTCCCAGCTATGGCCGTCCCATCAACTACTACGATAAGGGCGGCAAGGGCGCCAAGGCCTATATGGAACTGGCAAAAGAGATCTTGGCACAACAGTAAGAAAACATAACGTTGCAGGTTTATAATAGCCGTCGAAGACGGGGTGCCTCCCTTGTGTAAAGGGAGGTGGCTGAGGAGGCGGAGCCGACGAGGTCGGAGGGATTGTGGTGTTATGCCATACCACGCTATGCCAACAATCCCCCCGTCAAAACCTGCGGTTTTGACACCCCCCTTTACACAAGGGGGGCACGCC